>JAQBPY010000403.1 GCA_028287285.1 Gemmatimonadota bacterium | reverse complement strand
TAGACTCTCCTCATCCAGAGTGAGGCGTGTTGCCAGTTACACCAAGGGGCACCAAAAGCCGCCTGCCGCAGTGCATCACAGGCGGAACCCTTGTAAAATAGCTGGAGTAGGATGTTGTTCAACCCCTGCCTTCCGCTTCGGAGTCATCCTGGCCGCTTTCACGCCGCGCCAAGCGCGCACCGTTGCCATTCGTCTCGCCGTGGGCGCCTGCTCCGCAGCCCTCCTGGCTGCGGCAGGCTGCCGAGAGGGCATTTCGGGGTTCGGGACGGGCCTGCGGGCACGCACGAGCGCCGATCAGCTGTTCGGCGCCATGGCTGACCGCCACGTGGAAATTGTGCGCAACGGGAAATACGACTACGCCCGCGTCCAGCTGTCACGCGGTGCCCTCTCGCCCTCCAGGGTATTCGACGACACGGCAGCGTGGACGGCAGCGTCGGGCGCCGTGCGCATCCTGGAGACATTCGGCACCCACATGAACGACAAGTACGTCATGTCGTCCCACAGCGGCGTGCAGGCACCGGCCAAGCCGGCGGATGGGCGGCACGTCACGACGCTGAGCCGCCTGTCGGAAAACCAGTACCGCTGGGACACCACGGTGGACTTCGGCCTCGGCAGCGCTCGACCGGCGGACATCGCCCTCATCGTCACTCGGCTGCTGACGGCGGGAGAGGGAGCGACGGAACAGGGTGCGCGCGCGGATCTGCTCGCGTCTTCACCCAGAGCAGCGGCGGCGTTCGGGACGCTGTTCTCGCTCGATTCACTGCACCCGACGCCACTGGCAGATGGCACGACCGCGGTAACGATGGTGGTGGGGGTCCATTCGGAGCTGCTCAAGCTGAAGCTGCCCGCGTTTGGCGAGTACGTGCACAAGTACGTGGACCCGGCGCGCATTCACTTTGGGCTCGCCGACCATTCCGGTGCGCCGTTCCTCGAGGCGCTGTACAAGGACCGGGTGCTGACCGTCCACCTGCGGTCGCAGGGTGGGCACCTGGTGCCACTTACCGGGCCGGCGCGGCCGATGCCGGATTCACTGGTCGTGACGGCGGACTTTTCCGTGAAGGTGAGGGTGTTCACGGTGGGCTTCCACGAGCTCTCGCTGGACTTCGTGAATTCGGCGAAGAGCGACCGGGAGCACGACTGGACGGTGACGGCGCGAAAGGAGCCGAAGTGGAATCTGCCCTTCATCACGGCGCGTCTCATTCGTGCGCCGCTCCGATTTCCTTTTTCGGGAGAAGGTGCGCTGTTTCGGCTGGGCGTACGGACCGGTGATGGAGGACCCGATGCGCAGACGGTCCTCATCAGGCAATCCCGGCTCGGGGTCCAGGAGAGCGCGATTCTCAAGTTCGTGAACTCGTTGTCGAACACGGCGATGGACGACTTTGGTGCGCGCGTGGAGCACGAGGAGAACCAGTGGCTACGCGAGGGGTTCATCGCGTTGCGGGAGGATGCGCGGGCGATTCTGGTTCCGTAGGGAACGCAAAAACGCCGCGATCTCGTATGAGACCGCGGCGCTCGTCGAGGAGCTTGCCACGCGCACCGTCATTGGAACTCTCCGTCCTACCGAACGGCGGCGGGCAAAAACATTTAATTGGCACTTTCCAGCCAACACAACTTCCATCATATGGAGCTGAGGGGGCTCGAACCCCTGACCTCGCCGATGCGAACGGCGCGCTCTCCCAGCTGAGCTACAGCCCCGCAGTGCTGCGGATCTGCGGCAAGAGCCGCCGCAGACTTGGGTCGTACTAAAACAAACGGCCCCGCAACCGTGCGGGGCCACCGTCACTGGTTTGAATGTAACCAGGCGGCCCCCACTGTCAACTATCAACCAGACGAGTCCAGTCTGTATCTGTAACACCGGCGGGTCTGAGCTTGTTCCAGTGGTATTGGCTTTTCGGCAAGCATTGCGTGTTTCTGGTTACTGCGTTGGGGGGAAATGGTACTACTTTTTGCCATGCTCCCAACGCCTGCTGACGTCATCGCCGCTGCGTATCGGTTACGCCCCGTCGTGTCACGAACGCCGCTCGTTCGCTCGTCTGCCCTGAGCGAGCGCGCCTCCGCCGACGTGTACCTCAAATGCGAGAACCTGCAGCGCACGGGCTCGTTCAAGCTCCGCGGTGCCTACAACGCCCTCGCCACCATGTCCGCCAGCGAGCGGGCGCGCGGCGTCGTCGCATCGTCGGCCGGCAACCACGGCCTTGGCATCGCGCTCGCCGCACAGATGCTCGGCGTTCGGCTCCGGGTGTTCGTGCCGTCAACGGCGCCTGCGGTAAAGCGCGACGGCATCCGCGCCCTCGGTGCCGACGTGGACGAAACACCGCCGCACTACGATGCGGCGCACGAGACCGCGTTGGCATACGCATCGGCGCACGACATGACCTTCGTGAGTCCGTGCGCAGGGGAGCCGCTGCTTGCCGGCCAGGGAACGATCGCCCTCGAGATCCTCGAGGAGCTGCCGAGTCTGGGCACGGTCGTCATTCCCTTTGGGGGTGGCGGGTTGGCAGCGGGCATTGCAACGCTCCTGCGTGCGGCGGCACCGTCCGTCCGTATCATCGGAGTGCAGAGCGACCGCACGAACGCGCTGGCCGTCGCGCTCGAGGCGGGGCGCATCGTGGAAATCGAGGTGCCCGCGACACTCGCGGATGGGCTCTCCGGCCAGGTCGACGAAACGGGACTCGCGCTTGGCAAGTTCGCGCTCGACGAAGTGCGCGTTGTGACGGAGGATCAGGTGGCCGAAGCCATCCGGTTCATCGCACGCGAGCACGACATGACGGTGGAAGGCTCGGGTGCGGTATCGGTGGCGTCGATCCTGTCTGGCAATATCGCCGCGCCGGCTGGACCGGTGGTTCTGATACTGTCGGGTGCG
>JAQBPY010000402.1 GCA_028287285.1 Gemmatimonadota bacterium | reverse complement strand
CAATCCAGGCGATCGCTTTCTTCGAGGTGGATCTCGACCATCAGTACGCCCTTCCTTGATGTTGTCCGCGCCTGACGGCACAGAATGGTGCTGCGGTAGAAACGAAAAGACACCTACGCACGGAATGGTGCGCAGGAGACGCAGCCCCAAATACTAAGATGGGGCTGCGCGCGTGTCAACTTTTTGCTGACTGCGGACCTGAAGGCCCGATCAGGGAACCTTCTTTTTCTTGATGTCCACGTTGTTGCCGATCACGCCGCCTAGGATGGCCCCCGCCGCGCCGCCAATCAACCCACCCTTCACCTTGTCATGACTCGCCGTCGCGCCGATGACTGCTCCGGCGATACCGCCAATAGCCGCATCGCGCTTGGTGTTCTTTTCAGTGACCGTGCGCTGCTCCGCCGGGGCGACACTGCCGCTGCTGCTCGACGTGGTACGACGCGGCGCACTTGCCGTGTGGTGTATGACTGGCTTGGGCGCGGGCGCCGTTGCTGCAGCCGCCTGATTGGCCACACGAACACGCTCGGCGGCCGTCACCGAATCGATGACCGCCGTCTGACGGGCCTGCGCAGCGAGTGTCAGATCGTTTGCAAGGGCGGGATCAGCCGCCTTGTCCTTGCTGCACGCCGCTGAAAGAATGATGGCCGGGGCGAGAAAAAGCACTTTTGTGATGGACCGCATTACTACCTCCGTGGGATCGTCGGCAACCGCCGAGGGGTATTCGGACTCTAGTACAGGCAGGGCGCGTGCCAGATTTCCCGGCGCACTGGCGGTTGCACGCCGGAACAGCCAATCTTCCCTGGCTGCGAACCGACTCCAGGTTCGTCCGGACGTCCCTCCGTTGGAGTAGTTGGATGAGCCTTCTTACCAGGCGCCAGAGCGCCTCCTCCACCCAGGCGGGGAGCGGGTATTCCCTGCTCGACAGCCAGCTGACCCTCACGGGCGACATCGACACGTCGGGGTCGCTCCGGATCGACGGACGGCTCAACGGGTCCATCCGCCGAGCGGACACGGTGGTCCTGGGTGCCGGCGCGAGCGTGATGGGCGACATCAACGCCCGCGAGGTCATCGTGGGCGGCACCATCAACGGTAACGTGCATGCGGCCGAGCGCATCGAGCTCCAGCCGACGGCCATCGTGACCGGCGACATCATTACCCAGGTCGTACTGGTGCAGGAAGGCGGCGTCGTGAACGGACGCGTGGAGATGCAGCCCCCCGCGAGTGCAACTCCCGGCATCAAGCAGGCTCAGCTGGCCGAGCGCAACGGCTGAGGATGGTCGCGTGACGCACCCCAGCCCCACGCCACGGAATGCGCCGGCGCCACGACCGGACATCATTCCCATCCGCCTCACGCCGCCCAGCGTGCCGGTCCGGAAGCGCGCGCGAAGCGTGCCTGTTGAACAACGTCCGTGGCGGGTTTTGCTCGTGCCACCTACGCCAGGCGCCCAGACCCGTGCGTTCGACGTCGCACGCTGGCAGGCGCGACTGGTGGTAATTGCCCTGTCCGCGCTGATGCTGGTGGCAGCTGGCTCGGTGACCGCGCTGCTCGAGGCGGTGGACGGACCCGATGTAGTGGCAACGGGGGCAGAGCTTGCGGCAATGCGCGGGCGCCTCACGGTGGTCGAAGATTCGCTCACGCAATTGCGCGCGACGCTCACAGATGGGCAGGACGAGAGCTCCGACGTCACACCGGCAGCGCCACTTGCCGTTGCCAGGGTGAAGACTGTCTCCAAGCCGCGGGCGTTGCTCGCACGCCTGCGCGACATCGTGGCGACCGATGGCGACGAGGTAGGAGCGTCACCAGCCGGCGCTGGAATCTCGGCGGATGGATTGCCGGTCGTGGGTCTCATCTCGAGCACGTTCTCCACCGGCCGACGTCATCCCGTGCTGCACATCATACGGCCGCACCGTGGCATCGACGTCTCCGCCGCACGCGGCACGCACATCACGGCGCCGGCGGCAGGAAAGGTCATCTCTGCCGGACGCCGCTTTGCGCTCGGGCTGCTCGTGGAGATCGAGCACCCAAACGGCGTGATCACACGCTACGCGCACTGCCGCACGGCCCTGGTGAAAGTGGGTCAGACCGTGGCGCGCGGGACACTCATCGGCACGGTGGGGTCGAGCGGGCTGACAACGGGACCACACCTTCACTATGAGATTCTGGTGAACGGCGAGCAGGTGGACCCCATCGGGTTCAAGTTCGGGGCCGCAACGCCTGATAGTGCCAACGCGAGCGGGGTCGCACCGCTTCCCTGAAAACTGTAGAACACACCGTATCGGTACGCTCAGGCTGGCCGCTCCGGCCGATCGCTGAAAGCTGCAGTGTGCCCGAGCTCCGGCTCTCGCTGTTGACTCACCGCTCATGCTCGATGCCCGCCTCTCGGGCTCAGCACTTGCATTCCGATGGCCGCAACGCCCTCAACCAGGAGTGCACACCCGATGAGCAAGCTGCTGCGCGGCCTCGCCGCCGGATACGGAGCGAAGAAGATGGGGGGAGGGTGCTTCAGCACCGTACTCATCTTTTTGCTGTTATGGTGGCTACTCGGCCACTTCGGCATGTTCCGCTAGGGGCATAGTGTCCGAGCAGGCCAGCGCGGCGGATCGCAGAAAAGCGAGCGACCGCCGCGAGAGGGGCAGCGTCGAGTCGCGGCGTGGGGCAAAGAAATCCACGTCTGGAGTCGTGTATGTCATCCGCTCGCTCGGGCTCGTTGTCGTGCTCGTCCTGGTCATCGTCTATGCGGTGGTGAATACCCGCCCCATCTACGCCGGCCGCGGGACACTCGGAGAAGAGCTCACGGGCCGAGCGCCGGCATCCGTCCCGCACGATACGACAGACGCGGACCTGTTCGTGCTCACTCCGAAGTTCCAGGAAGAAAAACGGAACTTCTACGAAGACGTCATGCGTCTGAAGCAGGTCGATTCGGCGCGAGCGGATTCAATCGCGCAGTTCGCGGTGCGTGAAGCGTACGTCCGCGGAATTTCACCGGCGATCATTTTTGGCGTGATGCTGACGGAGAATGCGAAGTTCATCTCTGCGGCCACGTCGAGCGTGGGCGCGGTGGGACTCATGCAGGTCTACCCGAAAATCTGGCTGACCAAGGAGATGACGTCGCTGTTTGGAAAGGATCTCGCCACCGATTCGACGAACGTGAAATACGGCGTGTTCATCCTGAGCAAGTACTTCAGCCCGCGAACGTCGAAGAAGGGCGTGACGACGCAGCCCGACTGGAAAACCGCCTTGCTGCATTACAACGGCTGCGTGAAAGGAACGAATACACCGCGCTGTCACACGTATCCCGGCAAGGTGCAGAGCTTCATTACCGCGCAGGCGAAATCCATCTGTGACGGCCGTGGCTTCTACGAGTGCATCGCGAAGCCATTCGTCGAAGGACTGTTCGGTGATGTGCCGGCGACTAAAGCGGCGACGAAATAGACGTCAGGCGTGCAGCGCTTCGGCAGCGGCGCATTCGCTTTCCAGCTGCAGGGTGACGTGCGTAATGTGGAATGACTCGCGCAGCTCGGCACAGAGATCGGGGAGCACATCGCGGTCTGGCCGCGAGCCGTCCACGGCCACGTGAGCCGACATGGCGACGCGTCCGCTGGTGATGGACCAGATGTGGAGATCGTGCACGGCGGCAACGCCATCAATTGCCGCCAGCGCTGTGCGCACGGCTTCCGCGTCTATGCCGCTGGGAGTGCCTTCCATGAGGACGTCCAGGCTCTCCGTGAGCAGCGACCACGCCGACCAGCACACGAGGAGCGCAATGGCGACGGAGGCCGCAGGGTCGGCCCATCGCCAGCCGAGGTACGCGACGGCTGCGCCCGCCGCCACGGTTCCGATGTTGCCGAGGGCGTCTGTAGCTACATGTAGCCACGCGCCACGAATGTTCAGGTTTGCCTCGCGGCCGCCGCTGAGCACCAACATGCCGAGTACGTTGATCACGAATCCGCCGGCAGCGATGAGCATGACGAGACGGCCCGCAACGTCCGGTGGCTCATGAATGCGGCGGACGGCTTCGATGACGACCCAGACGGAAATTCCGATGAGTGTGGCCGCGTTGGCGAGTGCCGCGAGAATCTCGGTGCGGTGATAGCCGTAGGAGCGTGTGGGCGTGGGCGGCCGGCGCGAGATCCAGAGCGCGAAGAGGCTCAGCCCGAGAGCGGCGACGTCGGAGAGCATGTGGCCGGCGTCGGCGACCAGCGCCAGCGAGTGTGACAGCAAGCCGCCCACCGCCTCGGCGACCATGTACAACGCGGTGAGACCGAGTACGATGGACAACCGGCGCGTGTTGGTGCCGTCGGCGTCCGCGTGGTGATGATGGCCGTGCCCGTGATCGTGCGAGTGGCCGTGGTGGTGATGACCCATGCTAATTTTACGCGAGCCAATGATTGGAGCGGTTGCCGTTCGTGCACCCCTGATCAAGAATTGTAGCACAACGCCTTTCGTCTCGCGCCTTACCCGAGCTCGCCGATGACACAGAACGCACAAAGAAATCCTCCCGAATTGTTGTACCTGCTGCATTCTGATCCGGGCGAGCTGGCCGAGGCGTTGGAGGGCATGCGCGCGGCGGATGTGGCCGAGGCGCTGCTGTCGCTGCATCCGGATGCGGCGTCGAAGGTGATGGCGGCCCTGCCCTTCGAGATGGCGGTGCAGGTGTTCGATGAGCCGGAGCTCACGCATCACCGGTGTGACATCGTCGCCAGGATGGACAGGCGCGCGGCGGTGGCGCTCATCGAAGCGATGTCGTCGGACCAGCAGGCCGATCTCTTTCGCGAGCTTCCGCCGGCGAAGCAGAAATCGCTGCTGGAGCTGCTCACACCCGACACGCGCTCCGGGCTCGTGGAGCTGCTCGTGCATGCGCCGCATACGGCGGGCGGCATCATGACCACGGAGCTCGTGTCGGTGCCCGCATCGTTCACCGTTGCGCAGACGCTGGCGCACATTCGCAGCGTCGGGCAGGCGAAGGAAACGGTGTATGCGATCTACGTCACCGACGATGCGTCCGGTGCGCTGGTACACACCGTGTCGCTGCGGGCGTTGATGTTCGCGGATCCCTCGCAGCTAGCGCGCGATGTGGGAGATCAACGTGCTCCGTTGCGCGTGCAGGCACGGACCGATCGGGAAGAAGTGGCGCGCACCATCTCCAAGTACAACCTGCTCGCCATTCCCGTGGTGGACGAAGCGGATCGCGTGCTCGGCATCGTCACGGTTGACGACGTCATCGATGCGATCGTGCGCGAACAGACGGAGGACGTCCAGAAATTCGGCGGTATGGAAGCGCTGGATGCTCCATACATGGAGATCAGTTTTTTCGACATGGTGAAGAAGCGCGCCGGATGGCTCATGGCGCTTTTTCTCTCGGAGATGCTGACGGCGACGGCGATGCAGCACTACGAGCACGAGATCGAGAAGGCGGTGGTGTTGAGCATGTTCATTCCGCTCATCATGAGCTCGGGCGGCAATTCGGGCTCGCAGGCCACGTCGCTGATCATTCGTGCGATCGCGTTGCGCGAGGTGAAGCTGTCGGACTTCTGGAAAATCGCCGCGCGCGAGCTGCCCACCGGCCTGGTGCTCGGCGTGATACTGGGCATCATCGGCATCATCCGCATCCTGATCTGGCAGCACGTGGGCCTGTACGACTACGGGCCGCACTTCGCGAAGATCGCGTTTACCATTGGCGGTGCGCTGGTGGGGGTGGTGACGTTTGGCTCGCTGGCGGGATCAATGCTGCCGTTCCTGCTGAAGCGGCTGGGCTTCGATCCGGCGAGCGCCTCGGCGCCGTTTGTGGCGACGCTGGTGGACGTGACCGGGCTGGTGATCTACTTCAGCGTGGCGACGGCGATTTTGTCGGGGACGTTGTTGCCTTGAGGGGACGGACGAGGGCTAACCCTCGCGTAGTGTCAGCAATTGCTTCGCCAGGTCAGCGCGCGGTGCAGCGCCGAGTTTGGTGTCGAGCGCGCGCTCGTGTTCGGCGAGGATGGCGCTGGCGCGCTCGTAGGCCGCGCGGCCGTTTGCCGTTACCTCGGCGCGAATAGTGCGGCGGTCTTCCGGGTCGTGGACGCGAGCGACGAGCCCGTCAGACTCCAAACGGTCGATGAGCTGCGTGACGTTGGATTTTCCACAGCAGTGCCGCGCCGCGAGGTTGGAAAGGGAGAGCGGCTCCGCGGCGAGGATCAGGTGACGGAGGGCGCCGAGCTTCGCCAGCGACAGACCCACCTCGGCCAGCGCCCTTTCGGCGCGCGCTTCGACGGCCCGTGCCGCATCGAGCAGCAGGAGAGTCAGGGCGCACCCTGGGGTGGAGGAAGAACTGTTGCAGTCGGACATCCTTGAAGGCTAGGTCAGGTTGCGAAGGAGTCAACTACCTGCGGCAGGAGCGGCGGCCTCGGCGCGGGGGCTTGGCGCTTGCAATGATGGGAGCTAGCATCCCGGCAGGAGATTCCAGTCGGGATCGCCACCAGTACACTCCACCAGCCCAATGTACCAATTCTCTCGAAATATGCGTCCGCGTGCCGTTGTCGCGGGAGTGCTCGTGCTCGCCGCCGCGTGCGCGGACAAGAACGTGCCGGAGAGCGCGACCGTAAGCCAGGGTCAGCATCGTACTGCCGACTCAGCGGCAACGAAGCTCGCGTCGGACACAATGGCACCGGCCAGCGCGCCCGCAACGGCCACCACGCCTGCCCCAGCTGCGGTAACGAGAAGTGTGTCGGCCGGACAGGCTGACCTGCCTGCGGGCGAGCTGCCCAAGCGTTCGCGCCGAGACAGCGTTGCCCTGGCAAGCATGACGAAGCCGGAGCCGGCGCTCGACAAACTGTGGCCAGTTCCCATTCCTGAACCGCTGCCGGGCTCGCTGCTTCCGGCCAACCGCATCGTGGCGTTTTATGGAAATCCGGCGGAAAAGCGGATGGGTGTGCTCGGCGAATATCCGAAGGACGTGATGCTGTCCATGCTGGACAAGGAAGTGGCGCGCTGGAAAGCCGCGGACCCTTCACACCCCGTCATTCCCGCGCTGCACCTCGTGGCCACCGTGGCGCAGGGCGACCCGGGCAAGAACGGCATGTATCGCCTGCGCATGCGCGACGCGATGGTGAACGACGTTTACGGCTGGGCCAAGGCAAAGAAGGCCATCTTCTTCATTGACGTGCAGCTCGGCAAGAGCAATGTGAAGGATGAGCTGCCGCGCTTTTTACCGTGGCTTGAAAACCCCGATGTCCACCTCGCGATTGATCCGGAGTTCGCCATGGAAGCGTCAGGTGCGAAGCCGAGTACGCGCGTGGGCACCCTGGACGCGAAGGACATCAACTTCGCGGTGAACATGCTCGACTCGCTCGTCAAGGCAAAGAACCTTCCGCCCAAGATCCTCATCGTCCACCGCTGGACACGGAAAATGGTGACGAACGCGAAGAACATCAAATTCACGCCGCACGTGCAGGTGGTGATGGACATGGACGGGTGGGGCCCGCCCTGGCTCAAGTTCGATTCCTACCACGACTACGTGAAGGAGGAGCCGGTGGAGTTCACCGGGTTCAAGCTCTTTTTCCACAACGATACGAAGAAGGGCGACCTCCTGCTCACGCCGGGCGAAGTGCTGCGCCTCAACCCTCGGCCGCTGTACATCCAGTATCAGTAGACGGCAGCGTCACAGGATGTTCACCGCACGCGCGCCGATGAGGACCACGGTGGTGAATGAAATGATCGCCTGCACCATCATGGCGAGCTTGGCCCACTTGGACAGAACCGGCGCGTCGGTGGGCGAAAAGGCGGTGCTCGTGTTGAAGGCGACAAAAAGGTAGTCGATGAAATGCGGGCGCCATCCCTTTTCTTCCGCGATGGTGAGATCCTCCACCGTGGGCGATTCGTACGTCATCTGCGGAAAGAGGAATGCGCCCTCCGTGTGGGCATCACGCCGCTCGCGCGCATTGGGCCCACCGGCATCGAGCCGCCAGTAGAGCGAGGCGAACACGATGACATTGGTCAACCAGAGAATGCTCGCCGAGCGGAGCAGCTCACCTGCCTTTGCCGTGTGATTGACGACTCCGAGCACGAGGCTGCCAACACCGTAGCACATGCCGAGCGTCAGTATGCCGATGATGGAATAGCCAAGCACGTTGTTGAGGTGGTGCAGCCCGCGATTTCGCGTCACGGCGGCGAGCATCACCATTGCGCCGATAAGGCCCGCGACGATCCATGGCGGCCCGTAGCGCATGTCGTCCGGGAGCGCGAAGTGCAATGCAACGGCTGATGCCGCCGCGATCATCGCCGGCCATCGTGGCTCCGGCCGGTCGATCTCGGTGAGCGGGTCCGTCAAGTTCCTCCGTACCACTCGTAGCCGAGATCGCTCCAGTACCCGCCGTTCTTTGCAGGCATGAAGATGACCTTGGTGAGGTACTTGGTGTTCTTGTATCCGAGCTTGACGGGGGAGTGCACACGTGCCGGAGCGCCATGCGCAGGTCCCAGAAGCGTGCCGTCCATTCCATAGGCTACCAGCGTCTGCGCGTGCATGGCACTCGCCATGTCCCAGCTCTCGTGATAATCCGAGTCGAAGCTGGTGAAGTCCACGTAATGCGCGTCATTGGTTGCACCGGCGAGCCGCGCGAGATCGCTGACGCGAACGCCACTCCAGACTGCACGCGCATTCCAGCCTTCAACGCAGAAATGATCGACCTTCTGCGTGATGCGCGGCAGCTTGATGAGGTCGTCGAGGGTGAGCGACAACGGCGTGCGCACCGCGCCGGAAACCTCGAGCCTCCAGACACCACGTGCGGCCGGATTCCAGGTGGGTACCGTGTCCGAGATGAAGTACTTCGGGAAATCCTTGCCGGCAAGTTTCGCGGAGCCCGGCACCCGGTCCACGGCGGCGTGGCGAAAGAGGCCTCGCTCGACCGTTTCATTCCTTGCTTCGGCAAGCGCGAGCAGCCTGCCCGCGCTTTTCGGATTTGCATCGCAGGCGGCCAGGAGCGCGCCGGACAGTGACGCCGCACTCACCGTGATGAACTTGCGCCGGTCGAGGCTCATGGGCGAGGAGCCTCCGCGTCGGCAGATTCGACGCCCGGTGCGAGGAGATGATAGAATGGCCGTGCGTTTCGCGCTTCCGGAGAGCGTGCCCGGTTGTACCATCCGGTAATCATCGACCGTAATGAGTAAGGATCAACGGCAAATACCATGAAGACGTGCACTAGTGCTAGCAATAAGAGTACTGCCATTGCGGCAAAGTGCGCGAAGCGCGCCCACTTGTAATTCACGAACAGCACGGTGATGAAGCCCAGCGTGACGGGCTTCCAGATCGCGAGCCCGCTCAGTACGATGATGACGCCGAGAATGGGCATGGCGAAGTATGCGGACTTCTGGAGTGCGTTGTGCTTCCCCCCGATGGGATGATCGCGCCGCACGAAGAGATAGAACTTGATCATCTCGAGCGCACTGTGCGCATCGCCCCTGCGGGGTACGATGTCACGCCACTCGCCATGCAGCCAGAGAAAGCCGATGTAGAGTACCCCGTTGGCGACGAGAATCCACATCATGGCAAAATGCCAGTGGCGTGCGCCGCCGAGCCATGAACCGAACGTGAGCCAGGCGGGAATGGCGTGTCCCTCCCACGGGTTCAGCGCGAAATGTTCACCCGGACGGGCGAACGACGGATGCGCGTTGAAGATGCGCATCCCGCTGCCTGCCATGACGACGATTGCAATCACGTTCACCCAATGCGTGAGGCGAACGATCCAATGGTTGCGCTTGACGAGTTCTGCCATGCTTCAGAGACCTCCGCGTGGTGCATCGTATCAGGACAGTTCTAGCACGCGCGCACAGCAATGTCGAGTGATGTGGGAAGCTCGCTAACGGCCTGCCCCCGCGAGCGCACCCATCACGAGTGTCACCTGATGGGTGGCGCCATCGTCGGCCAGCGGAATGACGCCGTCGTCGAGCACCGTGCCGTCGATGGCGACGGCCACGATGCCGGTGGATACGCCCTCGGGATTTTCCACGCGAATATTGTACATCGTGGCGCCGTGCCGGTAGTCGATGCCGAACTGCTTCCACGACGGTGGAATGCAGGGAGACAGCGTCAATGTGTTGCCGCGTTTGGTGAAACCGAGAATGCCTTCGACGGCAGCGCGGTAGCTCCAACTTGCCGAGCCCGTATACCACGTCCAGCCGCCGCGGCCTTTGTGACCGGGTGCGTCATACACATCGGCGGCAATGACGTACGGTTCCACACAATACCGCTCCGCGTCTTCGCGCGTTTTCGCGTGGGTGAGGGGGTTGAGCAAATCGTAAAGGTGAAACGCCCGCTCGCCGTCACCGAGTCCTGCCGTGGCCAGAACGGTCCAGAGCGCGGCGTGCGTGTACTGCGCGCCGTTCTCGCGCACGCCGGGCACATACCCCTTGATGTAGCCCGGATCGTGGGTGGTATGATCGAAGGGCGGCGTGAGGAGCAGGATCATCCGCTCGTTCTCGCGAACGAGATACTCGTTCACGGCCTGCATCGCGGTTCGCGCGCGCTCGTGTTCGCCGGCCTCGGAGAGAACCGACCAGCTCTGGGCAATCGCATCGATCTTGCATTCCGGCTCGCTGGCGGAACCGAGTGGGCTGCCGTCGTCGAAGTACGCCCGGCGATACCAGGCACCGTCCCATGCATGCCGTTCCACTGCCGCCACGTATCCATCGGCACGGCGGCGGAACCGGTCAGCGACGGCGCCGTCGCTGCGATCGTCCGCGTGCCGCGCAAAGCGGCGCAGCGTAGCGGCCAGGAACCAGGCGAGCCACACGCTCTCTCCCTTGCCCTCCACGCCAACTCTGCTCATGCCGTCGTTCCAGTCGCCAATGCCCATGAGCGGCAACCCGTGCTCGCCCTGCGTGCATGCGCGGTCGAGCGCGCGCACGCAGTGCTCATAGAGGGTTCCCACGGTTTCGGAGACCTGCGGCTTGTCATACAACTCATGCTCGTGCGGCGCGAGCTCGCGCATTTCCAGGTACGGTGCGAGCTCGTCCCACACGTCCTTGTGGCCGGATACGCGGACGTAGTGGTCCGCGACGAAGGGCAGCCATGCAAGATCGTCGGAGAATCGCGTGCGGACCCCGCGCCCACTGGGCTCATGCCACCAGTGCTGGACGTCACCTTCCCTGAACTGGCGTCCCGCCGCACGAAGGATGTGTGCGCGCGTCACCGAAGGCTCCGCATAGACGAATGCCATGCCATCCTGCAGCTGGTCACGGAACCCGTACGCGCCGCT
>JAQBPY010000330.1 GCA_028287285.1 Gemmatimonadota bacterium | reverse complement strand
CCGCCCTGCTGGCCTGCATCCGTATAGGTGCCAACATAGAGCGACAGAGGGGCCGACGATTTACGCACGGACACCATGCGACGCCGCAGCTCCATCACGCCCATTGCCGTGGTGGCAACGAAGCCTCGTCGGGAAGACATGAATCAGCGGAGCGACGACATGCCGACAATCTGCTGGGCGCAGTTCCCTTTCAGCAACTCACCCGATGGTCGCGCGGCGCATGTCAGGTCGATAGGTTGGGTGCCGAACCCCGAACCTCAAAGGGAATGCTCGTGTCCCGCGCTACCTCGCTCGCCATTCTCCTCGCGGCTGCTGCCCCGCTGGCCGCCCAGCAGTTCACCGTCGAGACACGCGACCCACGGCAGAAGCAGGACGCCGGCTTCGAAGCAGACTACAAAGCCTGGCTCGCCAACCCTCGGCACGGCAGTCCGCTCGTGGATCACCTGCCGGTGGTGCGCGGCATTCCCACACCCAGGGACGTGCTGGGCCACCACGCCGGCGCGCCAAAGACGCTGACCTATTACGCCGACCAGCTCAGGTACTACCGTGCCCTGGAAAAGGCCACGGGCCGCGTAAAGGTGGAGACCATCGGCAAGTCCGACGAGGGACGCGAGCTCGTGGTGGTATGGGTGTCGTCGGACAACAACATGAAACACCTGCCCGGGAATCGCGCGAACCTCGCCAGGATCGCAGATCCGCGCGGCATGACCGAGCAGCAGGTGCATACGCTCATCGCCGACACCAAGCCGCACTATCACCTGATGGGCGGTCTCCACAGCGGTGAAACGGGTCCGTCCGAGATGTTGATGGAGCTCGTCTACCGCCTCGCAACGGAGACGTCGCCCATCATCACGCAGATCCGCAACAATGTGTACGTCTCCGTCACCCCGGTAGCCGACGCCGACGGACGCGATCGCAACGTGGACTGGTTCTACCACGGCCTGGAGTTCGCCGCCGCAAACCCGACCCTCACACCGCCTGCCGCCGCCGTTGCACCACCTGACCAGGCAGCGGGTCGTGGTGAGGGACCTGGCGCCGCAGGTGCGGCTGGCCCTGGCGGCCCCGGTGGCCCCGGTGGCCGAGGCGCTGGTCCGGCCATTGGCGCCGTGCCGTACTGGGGCAAGTACGTCTACCACGACAACAACCGCGACATCAACATCGAGCTCGACCAGATGCGCGCGATCGTGGACTGGTACTTCACGGCCCACCCGCCCATCATGCACGACCTGCATGAGGCCCAGCCGCTGATGTACACGTACAGCGGCGGCATGCCGCAGAACCCCAATCTCGATCCGCTCCTGTTCGCCGAGCTGCCGTGGTTTGCGAACTACGAGATGGCGCAGATGACCAAGTGGAACATGCCAGGCGTATACACCAACGCGTTCATGGACGGCTGGTCGCCGGGCTACCTGGGCTCCGTCGCCTACAATCACAACGGTCTCATGAAGATGTATGAGACGCAGTCGGGCCGCGATCAGGATCCCAGGGCGGACAGCATCGCGAAGAAGACGGCCGACAGCCTCGTTGCGGCACGCGCGGCCGGAGCCGACAGCACCGCGGGCGGCCGGGCCGGCGGCCGAGGAGGTCGTGGCGGAGGCGCAGGAGTGCCCGCCCCTGCCCCAGGTGCACCCGCCGGTCGTGGCGGACCACCCGCGTTGCCCACGGGCCGCGGCGGCGCGCAGGATCGTGAATGGTATCGCGGTTTCCAGTACACGCAGGACGACATCAACACCTTCACGCGCCGCTCCAACACCAACTACATGGAGACCGGCGTGCTCTCCGCGCTACAGCTCACGTCCATGTTTCCGGCCACGGTGCTGGAGAACTTCTACATCAAGACCCGCAACTCCATCGAGGAAGGCCGGCACAGGGCGCCATACGGATTCGTGGTGCCGGTGCAGCGCGACATGACCAAGGTGGCGGAGTTCATCAACATTCTCCGCATCCAGCGTATTGAAGTCGGGGTCGCCGATGCTCCGTTCAAGGTGGGCACCACGACGTACCCGGCGGGCTCCTACGTGATCAAGCGCGACCAGCCGTATGGACGTCTCGCCAAGAATCTCATCGAGAAGCAGCAGTTCCCCGATGCACGCATTACCACCTACGACGACAGCGGCTGGTCCATGGGCCTGGCCATGATGGTGGACGTGGCCGAAGTCGCCGATTCCTCGATCCTCAAGGTGCCCACCACGCCCGTCACGAGCGTTGCGCTCAAGGGCAGTGTGAAGGGCGCGGCGGGCGGCGCCGGCATCGCCGTGGCGCATTTCGGCTCCAACAACATGATCAGCCTCCGCTATCGGCTGAAGAACGTCCCCATGCAGATCGCGGAAAAGTCGTTCAGGGTGGACGGCGTGGATTTTCCCGCCGGCTCATTCGTCATTACCGACCTGTCGCAGGCCGCCGCCGTGCGCTCGGCGGTGGAGGAACTCGGACTCACGGCCGCCACCTTTGCGTCGGCGCCTGCGGTCGCGATGCACAACGCGGACCTCCCGCGCATCGCGATCTACTCGGCCTGGACGAACACGCAGAACCTTGGCTGGTACCGGCTCACCTTCGACAAGTTCGGCGTGCCATATGACCTGATCTACAAGGAGCAGGTAAAGCCGGGTAACCTGCGCTCGAAGTACGACGTCATCCTGATGGCCGAGCAAAACCTTGGGCGCGTGGCATCATTGGCGGCACAGGCGGCCAAGCCGCAGCCTTATCAGAAGAGCGAGAAGTACAAGTTCCTGGGCATGTACGGTGAAACGGCGGATATGTCCGGCGGCCTGGGACAGGATGGCGTGGATGCGATCGGCGCGTTCCTCGATGGCGGCGGCACGCTGATCGCCGTGGGGGACGCAGCGCGCCTGCCCATCGAGTTCGGCTTCGCGGGATCGGTGGACAAGGCCGCTGTGCCGGGCCTCACCTCGCAGCGCCCCCTCGTGCGAGGCGAGATCGTCAAATCCGAAAGTCCCGTGTTTTACGGTTACGCTGACAAGACCTTGCCTGTAAAGTACGTTGGCGGCTTGCCGTTCAGGGTCGGTCTTGCCAACGAGTCCAATGTGCTGGCGCGCTATGTCGGTGGCGACAGCGCGGTGCTTTCCGGTCTCATGGTGGGTGCCGATTCGCTCAAGTCGCGGCCCTTTGCGGTGGACGTCCCAATGGCGTACAAGGGACACGGACGTGTGATCATGTTCTCGAACAATCCGATTTACAGGTGGCAGAATCACGGGGAATTCAACATGATCTTCAATTCGGTGCTCAACTGGAACGACGTCATCGTTCCGGCGCCTGCGCCGGCCATCGTGCCCTGATTCGCGCTTTGCTTGCGCACGCGTCATGCTAACTTACCTTCTTACCTGACATATGCTTACGCACTGATACACGGCACAATAGGTGCACTGCGCTTCGGCGCCAACTGTGCCTTCGCAACTCGCCGAGCTATTGCGTCTGCGGTTGCGAAGGCCGTTCCGGGGACTTCCCCAGGCCCAACGTGTACGTCCAGAGCCGATCACCGGACTCGCTGCATCTCCGTGGAATCGTCGGAGACCGGGTTGCCGCAGTTCTCTCGCTTCGTTACGTCGCGACGATTGCCGCCGCATGCCTCTTTGCCTTGAGCGCTGTCGCCGTCACGTTCTATTTCCTGACGCAGCGCACCGAACGCTGGCTCGATCATAGCCGCGAAGTCACTTCCACCACCGAACGCGCGCTCCGGCTGGCGATCGACCGCGAAACGGGGATTCGAGGCTACCTGCTTACGCACGATTCGACCAACCTCGAGCCCGAGCGCTCCGCGCGCGCTGCCCTGCCTGGTGTCCTGAACACACTCATGCGGTTGACGGCAGACGACCCCGCGGAATCGGCTCGCGCCCATGCCACGGCCGACGTGGTTGCGCGGTGGGATCGCGAATTCGCCGCCAAGGTACTCGCGGGAGACATTGCCCGTGCCCATGATCCGCTCGCGGGCAAGACACTCTTCGATGACATTCGGCGCACGATAGGTGTGTTCCTTGCCGAGGAAGCAAGACTCCTTGCGGAGCGGCGCGCGCATGACAGCCGGATGCGCACGCTCGCCGCCGTGGTGTTCATCCTCGAGTCACTTTTTTTTGCGGCGCTGTTCATCGTCTTCCATGCTCGTGCCGGGAAACAGGGCCGCGAGCTTGCCGCACAATACGAGCAGCTGTCCGAGCAGGCGTTCGAGATCGAGATGCACTCCACGGAGGCGCAGGAGCAGTCCGCCGCGCACGCGATGTCGGAGGAGCGGTACCGGACGCTTGCCGAAAGCCTTCCGTTTGGCGTGGTACTGCAGGGAGCGGACACGTCGTTCCAGCTCGCGAACACCGCCGCGGCCGATCTCCTCGGCGTGAAACTGGCGGACCTGCGCGGACGTTCTTCGGACGTGCGAGTGTGGCAGGTGGTCCGGCGCGACGGCACGCCATTTCCCATCGACCAACTGGCCGGTACCCGTGCGCTGGCCACGGGCAAGCGCGAGAGCGACGTCGTCGGCGTCATCCGGCTGGACGGAAGCCTGGCGTGGCTGCGCCTCACCGCGCAGCCGGTAGGCGACGATCCTGCGAGTGCGCCCACCGGAGTGGTCATTTCGCTCGTGGACATCACCGCGCAGCGTCTCGCGGAGGAATCATCGCTCAAGTCCACCGCGCTCATCGAGGCCGTGGTGCAGGCGTCGCCGGTGGCGATCATGACGCTCGACACGAACCTCTGCATCACCTCGTGGAACAGCGGCGCGGAGCGCCTATTCGGCTGGACGAGCGCCGAGGTGATGGGCGCGCGGTATCCCATCGTCCCCGATGCGATGTGGACCGAGTACCTCGTCCAGCATGGAACGCTGCTCCGCGAGGGCCGCACGTCCGATGAGCGCCGGGTGCTACGACGGAAAGACGGGTCAACCGTCGTCGTCAGCGTCTCCGCATCGCTGCTGCGTGACGATTCCGGCGAGGTGGTGGGTGCCGTGATGGTCGCGCTAGACCTCACCGAGCGCGAACGGCTGGAAGCCGACCTGCGCCAGGCACAGAAGATGGAGGCGGTGGGCCAGCTTGCCGGCGGCGTGGCGCATGACTTCAACAACCTGCTCACCATCATCCTCAACTACGCGCAGATGAACCTTGCCGAGCTGCCGTACGACGGCACGCTCTCGCAGGACCTGCGCGAGATCAGCGATGCGGCCACGAAGGCAGCGGGACTCACGCGCCAGCTGTTGACGTTCAGCCGGCGCCAGGTGATCCAGGTGAGTGAGCTCGACCTCAACCACGTGATGCGCAGCATCACGCCGATGCTCGGCCGACTGCTCGGCAGCTCTGTCCAGCTCAGCACCGCGCTCGACCCGAATCTCTGGACCTGCCTCGTGGATCGCGGGCAGATCGATCAGGTCATCATGAACCTCGCCGTGAATGCGCGCGATGCAATGCCCATGGGAGGGCCGCTCGTGGTGGGTACCGCCAACCTCACCGTGCGCGACGAGGATGTACAGCACTACGACGGCATGCCGCCCGGCCGGTACGTCACGCTGTGCGTTCGCGACAGCGGCATTGGGATGGATGCGAGCACGCGCAGCCACATCTTCGAGCCATTCTTCACCACGAAGGCCCCTGGCGAGGGCACGGGACTCGGGCTTGCGACCGTCTACGGCATCGTGAAGCAGTCGCAGGGTTTCATCAAGATCGAGAGCGAGGTGGGCAAGGGTACGGAATTTCGGATCAGCCTGCCTGTGGTCGATGTCGCGCCGAATGAGACATCTCCGTCGCAGCCGGACGATACGGAGGCCGGTGTCGTCAGCACTCCGGGCACGATCCTCGTGGTGGACGACGTCGCGGCGATACGGAACCTCTCGCGCTCCATTCTGGAACGGCAGGGTCATACGGTGCTCGAGGCCGCGAATGGTGATCTCGCCCTCCGTCTCATCGCCTCGCGCAACGGCGCCGTCGACCTTGTGATCAGCGACATCGAGATGCCCCAGATGGGCGGACTGGAGCTGATGCGCCAGCTTGGCGAACAGTTCCCGCACATTCCCATTACGCTCGTGTCGGGCTATTCCGAGGAGCTGCTCCTGCGACGGGGTGTGCTGTCACGCCGGGTGGGATTCATCGAGAAGCCGTACACGGCGTCTGCGCTGCAGGCAGCCGTGAGCGAGGTCCTTCACCGCACGCAACGCGGCAGCGCGCCTCCCGCGCTCGATCCGTCGGTCATGCCGCTCATCGCCATCGTGGATGATATGGAGCTGAACCGCATCCTTGCCGCCGCGATTCTCGAGGACACGTGCATGGTGATGAGTCATGCCGGCGGCTTCGATACCGTGCGCGACCTGGCGGCGCGGAAGCCCGCACTCATCCTGCTCGACATCGAGATGCCCGAGCTCGATGGCTTCGAGGTGTTGCGCGGCATTCGGGAGAACGAGACGCTCAGGCACGTTCCCGTGATCGCGTTCACCGCACGCGTGAGCGACGCGGACCAGCGGATGTTCGAGGCTGCCGGTTTTGATGATTACATCGGCAAGCCCCTCACCGACTTCGAGGCGTTTCGTGCCCGTGTCGTGGAAGGTGTGAACCGGAGGTCGTCTGCCCGGGCGCCGGTGCGGTGGATGAGCAGCCCGGCGGTATCTGGTTCGTAGTCATGTCCTGGTGTTGCGCTCGGAGCGTATCTCCCGACAGTCCTGTCGGACTGCGGGATGACAAACGCGCCGATTGTCATCCTGCTGCGCCCGACGGGCCAAACGGTGCAGAAAATATGTCCCGACAGTCCTGTCGGACTGCGGGATGACAGACGCCCACTGTCATCCCGCACGAGCGAAGCGAGGTCGGAAGATACTGGACTATCTGTTGCGCTCGCCGACTGCGAGACGACAGCACCAGCGCTGCCTAGAAAAACACCGGCTCCCTGTACGCCCCAAAGACATCCTCCAGGGCACGACGAATCTCGAACAGTGTGCAATACGCACGCGCGCAGTCGAGGATGTGCGGAAACACATTCTCCGTCCCGCGCGCCGCCGCGCGCAATCCCTCGAGCCGTGAATCACACACCGCCTGGTCGCGCTCCGCACGCACCTTCGCAAGGCGTACCCTCTGCTCGCGATCCACTGCCTCGCCGATCTTGAGCAGCGGAATGTCCAGCGCATCACCCTCCGACGACACGAACTCGTTCACGCCCACGATCACCCGGCGATGCTGCTCGATCTCCCATTGCTGGCGCGCGGCGGATTCGTGGATTTTCCGCTGGAACCACCCCTGCTCCAGCCCCTCCACCACTCCGCCAATCGTCCCGATCTCCGTAAACAATGCCTCGGCGTCCGCCTCGAGCTGGTCGGTCAACGCCTCCACATAATAGGAGCCGCCAAGCGGGTCCATGACATTCGGCACCCCGGTCTCGTACGCGAGCACCTGCTGCGTGCGCAGCGCCACCTGCACCGCATGCTCCGTTGGCAGCGCGAGCGTCTCGTCCATCGAGTTCGTGTGCAGCGACTGCGTTCCGCCAAGAACCCCCGCGAGCGCCTGGTACGCGACACGCACGATGTAGTTCATCGGCTGCTGCGCCGTGAGCGTCACCCCCGCCGTCTGCGAGTGGAAGCGCATGAGCAGCGACTTGGCACTCTTCGCGCCATACCGCTCCTTCATGTGGCGCGCCCAGATGCGCCGCGCCGCGCGGAGCTTCGCGATCTCCTCGAAGAAATCGTTGTGGATGTCCCAGAAGAACGAGAGGCGCGGCGCAAAGTCGTCGACGTCGAGCCCGCGCGCGACGCCGCGCTCCACGTACGTGAAGCCGTCCGCGAGCGTAAACGCCAACTCCTGCGCCGCCGTCGCACCCGCCTCCCGAATGTGATAACCCGAGATGGACACCGTATTCCAGCGCGGCGCATGTGTCGCGCCCCACTCGAAGCAATCCACGATGAGGCGCAACGCGGGCTCGATGGGAAAACACCACGCGTGCTGCGCCATGTATTCCTTCAGGATGTCATTCTGGATCGTGCCCTGCAGCTTTTCGCTCGGCACCCCCTGCTTCTCCGCGGCGGCAATGTAGAATGCCCAGAGAATGATGGCAGGCCCGTTGATCGTCATCGACGTGGAAACTTCGTCGAGCGGAATACCCGCGAACAACACCTCCATGTCCGCGAGACTCGAGATCGCCACACCCGTCTTGCCGACTTCACCCTCCGAGCGGGGATGATCGGAGTCGTACCCCATCAAGGTTGGGAAGTCGAACGCCGTGGAGAGCCCCGTTTGCCCGTGCGCGAGGAGGAACTTGAACCGCTCGTTCGTGTCGGACGCGCTGCCGAAGCCGGCGAACTGGCGCATCGTCCACAGCGTGCCGCGGTAGCCCGTGGGGTGGATGCCGCGCGTGTATGGGTAGACGCCGGGAACTTCCTCCCTGGTCGTGTCCTGGCCCGCGGTGTCGAGCGCCGTGTACAGCGGCTCGATCTCCCTGGCAGAGTTGGTGAAGGCGATTTCGCGCTTTCCGCCCTTGTCGTAGGCACTTCGCCAGGCGGCAACTTCCAGACGCAAGTGGTCGAGCTCGGCTTGCTGGTCGGCGATGGTGTCGGTGAGGTCTCGCATCGAGGTCATGGCGACGTCCGCTGGTGATGGTATGCTGGAAGCTAGTCACCTGGCCGCCGCGGAGGAACGCTGCCGGACATTTGGCCGACGGCGTGTCCTTACAGCGCGGAGGGACCTGACGGCTTACCCTGACGTGTTTGCATGGTGTCCTTCAGAATGTGACGGCGCAAAGGATGCACACATCCGGCTATTGGGACTCGCGTCCAGGAAAACGAAGTACGAGCTGAGACAGTCCCCCTTTGCCACGACCGATAGCGCCGGTTCTCATGCGTCAACATCTGGCGAAACACCGTCCTCTGCTGCAACATGACCCAGCGGAACATTCCGTGCAGGACGGCCCATCGCACGGCTAGACCAGCCGCCGCGGTGACGCGACGCACCGAGAACATGATGCGAACCAGCAGGCATTCCCGATGACGCACGGCGGGCCGGTGTTGCGCGCCACAACGGATGTCGGGCGGCCACGGATCATCGTCGTCGACGACGACGAAGACGTCTGCCGTGCGATTGGCCGCTTCCTGCGCGCCAGGAGCTTCCACGTGGCCACCGAATGTTCCGGCGCCGAGGTTCTGGCGCGTCTGCGCGAGGAAAAGTTCGACCTCATGCTCTGCGACGTCCGCATGCCCGAAATGAGCGGCATCGAGGTGCTGACGCACGCGTTGCAGATCGACAGCCAGCTCGCGGTGCTGATGCTGACGGCGGTCGACGACGCCGCCACGGCGACGGAAGCACTCTCCCAGGGCGCGTTCGACTATCTCGTCAAGCCCGTTGCACTGGACACGCTGGAGCGCGCCGTGGAGCGTGCGCTGCATCGCCGCCGTCTGGAGATCGACCGCGCCAACGTGGAATGGATCATCCGCGAAGAAGCGGCCCAGCGCACGGAAGAGCTCGAGCGTGAGCGGCGCAACCTGCGGGCCATGTCCGTTGGTGTGGCCGACGCCCTCATCAACGCGATGGAAGCGAAGGACGCTTACCTCCTCGGCCACTCACGGCGCGTTGCGGAGCTGGCCGCGTCGGTGGCGGAGGCCCTCGGGCTGCACGTGGACCAGGTGGAGGATGTGCGCCTGGCCGGCCGGCTGCACGACGTGGGCAAGATCGGCATCCGCGAAGAAGTCCTGAACAAGCCGGGCGCACTCACCCCCGACGAGTTCGAGCACGTGAAGACCCACGTGGATATCGGCATGTTGATCCTCGCGCCGCTCAAGCACATGCCCGTCGTGCTGCAGTACGTGCTTGACCATCACGAGCACTACGATGGCTCGGGGTATCCTCGCGCCATCGCGGGAGACCAGATCACGATTGGCGGAAAGATTCTTGCCGCGTGCGACGCCTTCGATGCGCTCACGTCGCGCCGAGCGTTTCGTGAAGCGCTCGAGCCGCGCGCGACCATTGAGCACCTGGAGAGCCACGTGGGCCAGCTGCTCGACCCCCTGGTTTTTTCCGCGCTCAAGCGGGTGGTGCTCAGGCGCAAAACCCTCACCTTTCTCGACGACGAGCTTTCCCTGGGCAACTCCGCGAGATAGCAGGCCTTACAGCAGCAGGTCGTTCCGCCGTAACGGGAGACCGCTGTGGCCGTCCGCCTCCGGCTTTCCGAGCAGCGTCTGCACGATGTTCAACCGGCCGCTGGCAAACCCGTACGCGGAGCCGGCCATGTACAGCCGCCAGATCCGAAAGGTCCGTTCGTCGGTGAGCGCAACTGCTTCGGCGCGATGATGCATGAGCCGCGTGAGCCACGCCCGCAACGTGAGCGCATAGTGCTCGCGAAGGCTCTCCACGTCGCGCGTCTCGAATCCCACACGCTCCGCGCCCGCGATGACCGCGCTCAGTGGACCGAGCCGCCCATCGGGAAAGACGTACTGGTCGAGAAACGCGTCACGCTTCCAGAGGCGGCGCTCGAGCCAGTCCCACTGGGAGGTGGGACGCGCCGCCGACACACTGACGATGCCGTGGTTGAGCAGCAGACCGCCGGGACGCAATGCGCGATACAACGCGTCGAAATAAGTGGGCAGGTTTTCGACGCCGACGTGTTCCACCATGCCCACGCTCGAGATCTTGTCGAAGGGCGGCAAGTCGCCCAGTGCGCGATAGTCTCGCAGCTCCACCCGGCACCTGTCGCCAAGCCCTTCGGCGGCGATACGCTCGCGTGCAAGCTGCGCTTGCGCATCACTGAGGGTGATGCCAAGGGCGGTGACGCCGTAACGTCGCGTGGCGTGCATGATGAGGGCGCCCCATCCGCAGCCCACGTCGAGCAGGCGGTCACCGGGCCTGAGGCGCAACTTGCGGCAGATGAGATCGAGCTTGGCGAGTTGCGCGTCCTCGAGCTCCCCGTCCGGATCACTGCCGTCGGCGAAATACGCGCAGGAGTACAACATGCGGCGATCGAGCCAGAGCGAATAGAAATCGTTGCCGACGTCGTAGTGATACCGAATGGCCGCACGATCGCGCTCCGGCTCGTGGAGTCCGCCGGCTCGGCCAACGGTGTGCTCCGAACGCAATTCGCGAACAGAGGCGGCCGGGTCCTGACGAGGCAGCGCGAGCAGATGCCGAGTCAATGTGAGCAGCACCGATGCGGATCTGAGCTGCGCGTTGATCGAATCGCCCAGGTCCATCGCGCGCTCGATGTCGCCCTCGATGTCGACGTCGCCGGAGAGGACCGCTTCAATGATGCTGAGCTCGTTCGGGGGCAGCAGCATGCGGCGCAGGGCACCGGGCCGCTGCACCACGATCGTGAACGGCGAGACATCCTGCGCCGCACGCTCGGCAAGACCGGTCCAGTAGCGGATGGAGAATGGCCGCGTACCGGGAGGACCGAAGATCAGCGCGGTGATCGCCCGCGCATGCTCGAGTGCCTCGTCGCCGCTCGGTCCTGCCGCGCCATTGTCTGACGTGGGAACGAGACGTCCTTGATCACTCACTTTGTTCGGTAGCGTACGCTCGCGTTGCTCTGCGGAGGTGCTGCCATGGGAATGGCTGGTCATATTGCGAAAATCGCTCATCGGGTGGATTGGTTCCCAGCACGGAGCGGGCCATGTGCGCTGTCTGATACCGGCGTTGCCACCACAGAACTTTTCGTCGTCAGGGCGGTCTGTCAAGCTGCTTCCCTTGTGTCTCCATGGAAGCGCAGCCGAAGCAGATTATGTCCGTGCCCGCTCCGCGCCCGTTTCTTCAAGGGCGAGTTCTTCGCGGCGCGCGGCAGTTGTCGTCGCAAGGAGTTGTCATCCCGAGGGAGTGGTCGCCATACGGACCTTTGCGCCCTTCTTAGCGGGATGACAGCGGAATCACAGCTCCGCGCGCGGGACGGGCGCAAAGTATGGCACGGTATATCCCGCAGTCGCTGCGCTCCTCGGGACGCCGCGTGACCGTCAGTCTGGCCTTTTTGTCTTCGTGACCTTGTCGAACTCCTCACGCCGCGCCTGAAGCAGCTGCTCGGCCTTCTTGCGCGGATCGCCGGTGAGGAGCTCGAGTGCCTTCTTGCTGGCGTCGTCGGCCTGTGCGCGAATGTCGGCAACCGCGCGGTCATACGCGGTCATGGTACTCCGAATGGCGCCGCGTGCGTCGGGCGAGTCCGCGGCGGCCTTCATCGCCGTACGCAGCGAATCGACGACCGCGAGCGACGGTTTCGTGGCGCGCATCAGATCCGAATCCATGCCCGAGAGCTTGCCCAGCACCTCGGGGCTCAACGCGAGCTCCTTTTCGTTGGAGACCAGCATGGCAATGGGGTCGAGCTTGTCGATGTCGAAGCCGGTGGGAAGCTCGGGTGCGCTGCCTCCGCGGCCACCCCCACCGCCACGGCCGCCGCCTCGGCCTCCACCCCGCTGGGCTGATGCCGATTGGGTAACGGATGCGACGACAAGAAGGAAAAGGAGGCAGCTCGCGCGGAATTTCATGGGCCGATGCGGAAGGATTGCTGGAACGACACCCTGCTCATTCTACCCGTCCGACCGTGCAGCCGTTTGCGCCGGTGACTGCAGTGCCGCGCTACGGGTTGTGCGGAGTGCGAGGCCAAGCGCATCAAACGCTCCGCCTCAATACCTCGCGTCAATACCCCGCGTCAACACCCAACCCTGTTTCGAGGATCTGATCCGTGCGTCTCCTGCAGCGCTGCACCCTTGCCATCACGATTGTTGCCGTGGCCGGATGCACCGACATCACCGGAACTCCCCTGGACCTGAACTATGTGGCGGGCACCTATGTGCTGGAATCGGTCACCGGCCGGTACGCGCCCGTGGTTGGCAGCATGGTGTTGACGGGCGACGGTCAGGCGCAGCGCCGCGTGCGCTATTCCCCCCCTGTCGCCGACCCGGCCAGGGAATACATCACGCTCGGACGCTTCTCGCTGCCCACGGCGAACGTGATCGACTTCTCGCTGGACGAGGACTGCGGTGAGCAGATCTGCGTGTGGAACATCCGTGCGTCGCGCGAGGGCGAACGATTTACCATTCGCTATCCCGATCCGGCAGACGGGCCGGACATCGTCGAGGTGTACCATCGCCGGTAACGTGAGGAGGTGGGTCGCCTTCGCCGTCCTCGTGGTGGTGATTGCCGCGCCGCTTGCCGCAGCACAGGCGCAGTCTTCTGCCGTCGACTTCACGCTTGGCATTGGAACCGGGTGGGGCGGTCGCTATTTCGACCGGGCGGCGCTTACGGCGGAGCTAACGATCGTGCCGGACCACGGTAGTTACCGGCTTGCCAGCTTTACCGTTGGAGCTCGCGCGACACCCGCCTCCAGCGACATCTGTGTCTTTGAATCGGGCGTGGGCTCCGCATGCCTCCGCCGTTTTCCCGCGCTCGTGCACATGGGAGTCCTGGGCGGCGTGGAGCAGACATTCTCATTCACGACGGTGGAGAACGAAGGAGTCGCCCCCGACATCGACGTGGAGAACTGGCCAAAGGATGTCGTGGCGGGCCGCGATGCACAGCTGGAACGGGCCACCCAGGAGGCGATGCGGCTGCTCAGGGAGCATCCGGTCAGGCGTGACATGAAGGAACCCGCGCCGTCGGAGTGGGGCAAGCGGAAGCCCTGACGGAGGCTGGCTACTGCATGAGCTGCAGCTGTGATTGCTGGACTCGGACGTCGCCGATGCCCGAGCCCAGCTTCACGATGTAGACCGGATTGGTACCGAGGCTGGCGAGGAGCACCACCCGTCCACGCTGGCCTTCGTATCGGCCGGCAATGACCACCACGGCGGCGCTGGGCCCGAATGCGATGCCCTCGAGCGACTCACCATTCAGCCAGCGATCACCCGCACCTGGAGCTTTTATCTGCATTGTCAGTTGGCTGTCTTACCGTTTCGTCCAGATCACGATGCTGCCGCAATCACTCATGGCCTGCTGGAACTGCGGTGGCACCGTGCCCTGGACGTAGACCTCCACGCCCGCGACACGATCGGGGGTCACGAACATGTCGAGATCGTCGGCGGTGAACGGTGACGGCGGCAGTCCAGGAATGTTGACACCGCCAAGATAGTGGCTGTCCAGATAGATCGCAGGCGAGCACTGCGTATCGAATACGCCACGCATCCCGATCTTTCGCTGCGTGCCGCCACGCGACCCGCCAATGGTCACGCCGGCAATCGACGTAAAAAGATCTGACGTGACCGTCGGCAAACGCCGGGCAATGTCTGCCGCGGTGAGGTACTTGCCCACACCCGACCGCCGCCGTTCGTCGAAGCCAATCAGGTCGGCGCGATTGGCGGTGACCTTGATGGTGTCCAGCACGGCCTTGAGCGTGTTAAGCGCCACCTTTAGCGGCGGCGCACCGGCAACGACATTCACGTGCCGGCGCTCGGGATAGTAGCCCACGGCGCGCACCTCGAGCATCCGCGTGCCCGACGGCGCGTCCGTGAATGTCCATTCTCCCCGCTCGTTCGCGAGGATCTGCGGCCCACCACCAATGCTCACCTGCGCTCCGCTCAAAGGCTGTCCGCCAACAGTCGCAACTACCACGCCGCTCATGCGCTCGCGCACGGTGCCAATGAAGAGCTCCCGCCGTAAAAAGCCACTCGCGGGAACCTGCACGTCGAGGCGGTCGGTGCTGTCCGCTCCACGCCGGGCCACGAGTGTCATCATTCCGCCGCTCGGCACATTGCACAATGCAAACCAGCCCTTTTCCTTGGTGACGGCCACGAGACTGGGCCGCCTGGGAACGACCCCCTCCTTGGTAAAGGACATCTCGAGCCATTGGCCGGTGACAGTCACGCCAGCCGCCGGCGCGTTGTCGCGCGCATCGAACACCGCGCCCATCACGACACCGTTGCCCTCGGCGGCCCCCCCTGCACCGCACACCGCCACACGGAGCGTGGCCGGCGACGGAATGGCGAGGTTCGCCGAGACCGGCTGGCGGCCGTCCACGCTGACCTCGCGGAGCGTGGGCTCCAGGCCAAGGGAATCCTGCATGGGGTGAAAGAAGCCCAGCATGTACTTGCCCTTTGGCACGTCGGCGATGGCGTAGCGGCCCAGTGAATCGGCCACCGCCGCTCCGCTGAAGCGGGCGCCGTCGGCACCGGCGAGCTGCACCATCGCGCTGGCAATCGGGGCGCGGGCAACGCTGTCGTACACCACGCCGCTCACCGTCGAACCGGTGCCGCGCGGAGCCTCGGCTGACTGTGCGCTGGCCCATTGCGCGAACAACACGACAAGAAGAAGCGGTCTGCTGAAGCTGCTCGGGGTAGTAGGCATGCCGAAACGATAGACCGCACAGGGAGGTGACGGCAAGAGGTCGTTTTACACTCTCTGGGCGGCGGCGTGCACAGGCGCGGCCCTGTTCATGCACTTGTACGGCTCCGGATGCCCACCGCTCAGCCACCCCTCGCGATCCTGCTGTCGCATATTGCCGACGCGCAGGTCGGTTTTGCCGCATCGGGCGTCCACGAGATCGTGCGCGCCGCCGCCCTCACGCCGCTGCCCGGTGCCCCCGACATCATCGAGGGTGCGCTCAACCTGCACGGCCGTATCCTGCCGGTGGTGGACGTCCGCAAGCGCCTCGGGCTCCCGGCGCTGGGCATTGCGCCCGGCCACTTCCTCATCGCCCTCGAGAGCGCCGGCCGCCTCATCGCCGTGCGCGTCGACGACGTGGTCGATGTGGTCGACGTGGACATGGATGACCTGGCCAGTGCGACGTCGCTGTCACCCACGCTGGCTCGCCTGCGTGGAGTGGCCGCCACGGCCAACGGAGCAATCGTCATCCATGACGTCGACGCGTTTCTCACGCAGGCCGAGCATGAGGCGCTGGATCAGCTTGCCACGGCACCGGGATGACGCACGCATGGGAGCTCATGGCGGCACCTCGACCAATGCGGCCGGCGGGATTCACTGACCCCGCTTTCGCGGCGCTCGCCGACCTGGCGCATTTGCTGGCCGGACTCGTTTTTCCGCCCAACCGCCAGCCCAGCGCCGAGGCGGGCATGCGGCGGGCCATGTCGACGTTGCGCATTGCGAGCCCCGCGGCCCTGCTCCGCGCCGCGGAAGCACCGGGCGACGCACGCGACGTCATCCTTGCCGAGCTCACGGTGGGGGAAAGTTATTTCTTTCGCGACGCGGCCCAGTTGAACATCCTCGCCACGGACATTCTGCCCAAGCGCGTGGGGCAATACGGCGCGCATCGTCCATTGCGCATGTGGAGCGCAGGCTGCGCGTCCGGCGAAGAAGCGTACACGCTTGCCATCATGCTGCGCGAGCACGAGTGGCCGCATCCCGCGAAGATTCTCGGTACCGACGTGGCGTTGCCGCGGTTGCGTGCAGCGAGGAAGGCGCAGTATACCCGTTGGGCGCTGCGCGGCGTTTCAGAAGCGCGCATCGCACGATGGTTTCGCATCAACGGCAAGTCGATGGACCTCGACGCCACCATTCGCGATGCCGTGGTGTTTCGTCCGCTGAACCTGGTGCACGACGACTATGCGTCGGACGAAGGTGGCAGCGCCGGCTACGATCTCGTGCTGTGCCGGAACGTCATGATCTACTTCGATCTGGACACCGTAGCACGCATCGCCACAAAGCTGCTCGCGACGCTCCACGAGGACGGATGGCTCGTGCTGGGCGCATCCGACCCACCGCTCACGCATCTCGTTCCGTGCGAGGCGGTGATGACGTCGGCAGGAATGGCGTATCGGCGCCCCGGGCGCGCGGCGGCAATCGCGCGCGTCGTGCCCAGGCAGCCGGAGACGATTCGATGGCAACCCCCCGCGATCACTCCGGTGACGCCACGCGCCGTGCAGCCGCCCGTCAACATTCGCATTGCCGCGCCTGCACCACCGTCGTCGCTGGGCGAGGATGACATCGCGGACGCATATGCGCGGGCGGACTATCCCTCCGTGGAATTGAAGGCGATCGTCGCACTCGAAGCGGCAGGTACCGGCTCGGACACCGCGCGCCTCTGGATTCTCTACATTCGCGCGGTGGCGAATCAGGGCCGGCTCGCGGAGGCCGGAGAATTGTGTGCGCGCGCACTGGACACCCACCCGCTCGATGCCGAGCTGCATTATCTGCACGCCACGTTGCTCGCGCAGGCTGGCTGGCATGCCGACGCAGCCACCGCTGCGCGGCGCGCGATCTATCTGGACCGTGACTTCGTGATGGCGCACCTGCTCCTCGGTGACGCACTCACCCGCACAGGCGAGACGCGGGGCGCGGTCGTCGCGTTCCGGAATACGCTCGTGCTGCTGAATGGTGCAAGGCCGGACGCCACGGTCCGTGCGGCCGATGGCGTTCCGCCGTCACGCCTCAGACAGATTGCGGAGCTGCGTCTCCAGGCCATTGGCGCGGGAACATGAAGGCGCACCAGTCGCCCCACGAAATATTGGCCGAACGCGCGCGCGTGCTGGCGATGCCGAGAGCCACGGGCGAGGAACCGTGGTCTGCGGACATGCTCGACATCCTCACGTTCGTGGTGGGCGGCGAGCGGCTCGCCCTTCCCATGAGCGCCGTGAGCGCGATCATCCGCGCGCCGGTCGTGACACCATTGCCGCATGCGGTTGCACCGGTGTACGGCGTGACGGTGAGCAGAGGGCGGGCGCTGACGGTGCTGTCGCTTGGCGCGTCGACGTTGGCCGACGGTGCGGAGCGGCGTCTCATCGTGATCGGCGACGGCGGCCGCGTAACGCTTGGCCTCCTCGTGGATGCCGTGGACGAGACGCGTACCGTGGCGCGATCGGCGCTATCGCCCGCGGCGGCCGGCCCGCGCGGCGCACTGGCCCTTGGCATCACGGCAGATGCGGTGCTGGTGCTCGACACAGATGTGTTGCTCATGACGGCTCGGTCCGAGTCGTGACGCGTTTATTTCACAGCAAGAGGTTCCGATGAATTGGACTGTTGGCCGGCGCATTGCCCTGGCACTCGCGATCGAGCTCGTGCTTCTCGTTTTCGTTGCCGTCATTGGCGCACGTGCATTGGGGCGAACGACGAACGCCTATGAGACCGCGCTCGCATCCCGCCGCACCACGGTGGTGCCGGCCCTGCGCGCCGAATCCGAGCTGCGCCAGGCCAACGTGGAGCAGCTTCGGTTTCTCCTCACCGACGACGCGAAGTTCGAAGGGTCGCGCGACAGTCTGATCAACACGAGCCGCGCGCTGCTCAAGCAGATGCTCGATACGTCGGGGACCGCGCTGGAGCGCGAGCGGTGGACTCTCGCCATGTCGGTGCTCGCGCAGTGGAACGATGCGCTGCTCGCCGCGTCCGCGGCCAATCGGGCGCACGATCAGGCTCTCGTCCTCCGCATTCGCTCCACGCGCAGCCAGCCGCTCGGCGACTCGCTGGCGGTGGTCATCCGCGCGAATATTGCGGACGCGTCGCGCCGTGCGGACGAAGAAGCGCGGGTGGGGCAAGTGACGGCGGAATCGGCGAGAACTACAGTCGTAGTTTCAGCGCTTCTCGCCATCATCCTGGGTGCGGGTGCCGCTCTGCTCCTGAGCCGCTCCATTACCCGTCCACTGCAGGAAACAGCCAACGTCATCGCCTCGAGCAGCGCTGAGATTCTCTCGGCCACCACCGAGCAGGCGGCGGGTACGAATGAATCGATGGCGGCCGTCACGGAGACCGTCGCCACGGTGGATGAAGTGGCGCAGACCGCAACGCAATCGGCGCAACGGGCGCGCACGGTGGCCGATGCCGCGCAGCGTGCCTCCGAAGGTGGAAGGGCCGGCCAGAAAGCCGTGGACGATGCGGTGGGAGCCATGCGTCTCGTGCAAGCGCAGGTCGAGACCATGGCGCAGACCATCGTGGCACTCGCCGAGCAGGCGCAGGCCATCGGCGAGATCACCACGGCGGTGAGCGACATCGCCGAACAGACCAAGCTGCTGGCGCTGAATGCCGCCGTGGAAAGTACGCGCGCCGGAGAACATGGACGCGGGTTCGCGCTCGTGGCCGCCGAGATCAAGACGCTGGCCGGTGAGGCGAAAGAGTCCACGGTCCAGGTGCGCCGGCTGCTCTCGGACATTCAGAAATCCACGAGCGCGGCGGTGATGGCAACGGAACAGGGAACGAAACAGACCGCCGCCGCGGTGCGACAGGTGAACCAGGCCGGCGAAGTCATCGCGCAGCTGGCAACCGTGGTGGACGAAGCCGCGCAGGCCGCGGCGCAGATCGTTGCGTCTGCCGGCCAGCAGGCGCTGGGCATGGATCAGATTCGTCAGGCCATTGCAAACATCCACGACGCCACGCAGCAGAATCTCACGGCCACACGCCAGTCCGAGACCGCCGCACAGAATCTGAATGAGCTCGGCACGCAGCTCGTTGGCATGGTGGGTGCGCGCGGGCGATGACCGACGACGCCCTCGCCGCCCGACTGCGCGCCCTCTTTACGGAGGAGCTGGACGAACAGGTCCAGCAGTTGAACGACGACCTGCTTGCCCTGGAGCGCACCCCCGGGGATGCGGAGCGGCTGCGCGCCGTGTTTCGCGTGATGCACACCCTCAAGGGCGCGGCACGGTCGGCCGGCTTGCCGCGCGTGGAGGAGTTGTGTCACGCGCTCGAGAATGAGCTGGGTTACGCCCGCGATGGAAAGATGGCGCTGCACCCGGGTCAGATTGCGCTGTTGTTCGAGGCCGCCGATGCACTTGGGCAGACACGTGACATGTTGCGTGAAGGCAAGGGCGAATCGGATGCGGTACTGGGAACGGTGCTCCACCGCGCCCGTCGTGGTGCGACGGCGACACCGGTGGCGTCGCGCCCGGTCGCGGCGGCACCGGCAGCACCCGCAGCTTCCGCAGCTTCCGCAGCTTCCGCAGTTCCAGCGCCTGCGCCCATCGAGCGCATCGAGCACGGGCAGGTACGCGTGACACTCCAACAGGTGGAAGCCATCGTTGGTGCCGCCGGTGAAGTGGCGGGGCTGGCCGCCGTGTTGAGCGAGCGCACCGAAGGACTTGCCGCCATGCGCGCGCGCCGACGCGCCGAGCCGCGCCGCGGTCCGAGCGATGATGCGTTCGACCAGGAGCTTACACGCCTGCTGCGGAAATCATCGGAAGATGCGCGGGCCCTTGCGGCCGTCTCCGGGCGCCTTGGAGCGTCCGCGAGACATCTGCGACAGCGCCCTTTTTCCGAAGTAGCCGACACGCTTCCGCGGGTCGCCCGTGATGTTGCGCGCGACATCGGGAAGCAGGTCCGTGTCGTGATAACAGGGGGTGAGACGGAAGCGGATCGCGTGGTGCTGGAGGCGTTGCGTGAGCCACTGCTCCATCTCATCCGCAACGCGGTCGATCATGGGATCGAACACCCCGATAAGCGCGTACAGGCGGGAAAGAATGCAGAAGGAGTGATCCACGTAACTGCTCTCCTGAACGGCGACCGCCTGCACGTCACCATCGCGGATGACGGCCATGGCCTCGACCTCGATGCCGTACGCCGCGGCCTGGAAAGGCGTGGAAGCGCCGTTCCCGCCGATGCCGGGATGTTGACGCGTGTCATCTTCGACGACGGCTTCACGACACGCGAGGCCGCAACGAAAGTGTCGGGACGCGGCGTGGGCATGGGGATCGTGCGGGCGGCCGCCGAACGCATGGGTGGTACCGTCGACGTTGCGTCCGACGCCGGCAAGGGGACCTGGATCACCATCGACGTGCCAGTGAGCATTGCCACGATGCGTGTCGTGCTCGTGGACGTGGGTGGGGTAACACTTGGCATTCCAAGCGCGTTCGTGGTTCGTGTCGCGCGCGTCGATCCGCGTACGCTGGCGCATGTGGATGGCCGCGCGATGCTGCTCACGCCATCGCGGCCGATACCCCTGACCACACTCGCATCGCTGCTTGGGCCGCCGTACCAGGAGAGTGCCGCGGCGGCGATGCTGCAGGCCGTGATCGTGGAGAGCGGCGGACGTCGTCTTGCCATCGTCGTGGACGACCTGCTCGATGAGCGCGAGCTCGTGCTGCGCCCGCTCGAGCACGCAGGCCGCGAGGCCAGCAATGCAACGGCCGGTACGGCGGTGCTCGGAACAGGCGTCGTCTCGCTGGTGTTGAGCGTGCCCGCGCTACTCGACCAGAGTGAAGGCAGTGGTGGACGCGCATCGGGGGGACTGACAGCCGCGAGCACCGCGCCGCGCGCGCCGGCACGCATTCTCGTGGTGGATGATTCCATCACCTCTCGCACGCTCGAGCAGAGCGTGCTTTCGGCAGCAGGCTACGATGTTCTAACCGCCGTGGATGGAGCAGATGCCTGGCGCACCCTCGAGCGCGAGCACGTGGCGCTCGTGGTGAGCGACGTGGAAATGCCACACCTGAACGGCTTCGAGCTGTGCGAGCGCATTCGCGCCAACCCACGCACCGCCGCACTCCCCCTGATTCTCGTGACCTCGCTCGATGAGCCAGCCCAACGCGCGCACGGCCTGGAGGTCGGCGCCAACGCATACATCACCAAATCCAGCTTCGACCAGGACACCCTGCTCGATACGGTGCGCATGTTGATCGGGCGCGAGCCGATGGGCGACGCATGATCCGCATTCTCGTTGCCGACGATTCCGCGACCTCTCGCGCACTGCTCGTCGCGCTGTTCTCGGAAGAACCGGACTTCACCGTGGTGGGTGAGGCCACCAACGGCCGCGAGGCGGTGGAGCTCGCGGAACGGCTCGCGCCGGACCTGATCACGATGGACGTGCAGATGCCGGTCATGGACGGCCTGGAAGCGACCAAGCAGATCATGGTGCGCACGCCGCGTCCGATCATCATCATCTCGCATACCGCGCGCAACGATGAGGTGGGGCTGTCGCTCGAGGCCACACGCGCCGGCGCGCTCGTGGTGCTCTCCAAGCCCGATGGGCCGTTGTCGCCGCGCTTTGCGTCAGACCGCCGCCAGGTGGTGAGCATGGTGCGCGCGATGGCCAGCGTGAAAGTGGTTCGGCGTCATGGCACCATCTCCACGATGCCGGCCGATGTCGCGGCTGTGCGCCTGCCCTCGATGCCTCGCCAGGCGCCCACGCCTACCGCCCACGTGAAGCTCGTTGCCATTGCGGCATCGACAGGAGGGCCCGCCGCGATCCGGACGATCCTCGCGGACCTGCCACGGACGTTCCCGGTACCCATTCTGATTGTCCAGCACATCGCCGCGGGCTTTTCCGGCGGACTGGCGCACTGGCTGGCCGGCGACACGCCGCTACAGGTCAAGCTCGGCGAGCTTGGCGAAGAGGCGATGGCGGGCACCGTGTACGTCGCGCCGGATGACCTGCACATCGGTTGCCGTCTCGATGGCAACGGTGCCATTCGCATCG
>JAQBPY010000321.1 GCA_028287285.1 Gemmatimonadota bacterium | reverse complement strand
ACACCGACTTTGCGGACGAGATCGGACCGGATGAAGAGGTCGCGCTCCCCGGCACCGCAGGAGCACATGGATATGAACGCTTCCGTGCCAAGGCACGGCAGTTCCTCCTCGCGCACGAGGACCACGTCGCCATCCAGAAGCTGCGTCGCAACAAGCCGCTCACTGCCGTCGATCTCACCGAGCTTGGACGCGTATTCGTCGAGAGCGGGGTGGGGTCGAGCGACGATGTGGAGCGAGCAGGGAAGGAAAACGAGGGACTCGGCCTCTTCGTGCGCTCACTCGTGGGCCTCGATCGCGAAGCTGCGAAGGATGCGCTTGGCGAATTCACCAGTGGCGCCACGCATAGTGGCAATCAGCTCGAATTCGTGAACGACGTCGTCAACTACCTGACTGAGCACGGTACCATGCCGCCGGAGCGGCTCTATGAACCGCCGTACACGGACCTCCATCCGAAAGGCGTGGAGGGACTCTTCAATTCAAGTGAGGTGGACCATTTGATCGCCATTCTCGCCGACGTTCGTCATCGGGCGCAGGCGTCGGCCTGACGGTCTGTCGTCCGAACGACTCACCGAAGACTCGCGTCTGTCCTGATCTCTCCGCGCTCGAGTAGCGCACCGAACCGATGCATCACCGCGCCGCCGAACGGTTTCCCACACTGGACCTTTCGCCCGCACCCGGAGGGCGAGTTCTATCGAGAGATCTTTCGCTCCAGGTCGCGCGTCGTTCGCAGCGGTAACCTAGAGGAGAGAGCGGCGCTCACGTCCATCGAGTTCATGATTCCCGAGGAAACGTTCAGCCGCGTGCATCGGGTGGACTCGGACGAGCTTACACCGTGCCCCACCGCCGGAGCAGTCGCGGTGGCTGTGTGTAGGGTGGTGTGTTCGCGCTCCAGCGTAGAGCTCCGAAGCCGGACATGAGACGGTGACCGACCCATCGGTTGTCTACGATTGCCGGACCTTCACGTGGGTTCAGCAGGAGCACGCGGCCCATGAATTTCGTCCACTGAGCGTCGGAAAGAAGTAGATCCATGTAGAGATGGTAGGAGTGTCCACTAGTGAATAGCGCAGCCCTTGGAGCCTCATGCTCGGCGACGAGGCGCTCGGAGGCGTCTTCGGCGACTCCAGAGTCGGCGGTCTTGAAGTCGAGTAGAGGAAAGTGTCGCGGACGGAGCCGTCCCGGTGCGCCCTCCACCTGGACGCGTGAATGGAAGGCGATCTCCTCCTCCGCACTGAGCGACTTGGCGAGTGCGCCAAAGCGCCGCTCGACGTCCTCAGCGCGGACGCAGAAGCTCTCGCGCCTGTCGGTGAGCGATTCCGGCACATTGATGTAGGTACTGAGCTCGATCTGGCGAATAGCGCGGTTGGCCAAGAGGAGCGACCGGACGTACTCGTGTGGGTGCATCCCCTTCGTCATTCGACTCCGAAGGGCTGCGTGCCGTTGATCATGTTGTAGATCTTGAGTGCGTGGGTATCGGTCATTCCGCTGAGGTAGTCGATTACCAGCTGGGTCCGGTATACGGGCTCGAGCTTGGGGTTCTGTTCCACCTGCCAACGGTAAGCGATTTCTTGGCGATGGGGGAGCAGCGAAAACAGCTGCGACAGCATCGGAAAGTCCTTGAGCCGGTCGAAGTCTTCCTTGTTCTGCAACCGCTCGAATTCCTCCGTTCCTAGCAGAAGCATGGGACGATACGCGTCGAGGATGCTGGTTACCGCCTGGAGCCCGCCAACCACCATCTCGACAGCCTCGCGCGAAGTATAGATATGTGCGCCGGCGAACTTCTTGACCATGTCGGCGGCGATCCGCCGGCTCTTGTTGCCGAGGAGTGCTTCCGCATGCGTGCCGTCGAGGATGCCTTTCTCTGATTCGAGATACGCTTGCGCTGCCGCTCCCACGAGTTCCTGAGACAGGAAGACACGAAAGTAGTGATACAAGCCGTTTTCCATTAGCCAGTCGTTCGTCTTCTCCGCGTTGGCACGCGCCCTCTTAATGAGATCTGGCATCGTGACTTCGGCGAACTCAATGAACTGTTTCTCCGTCACCAGCTTCTTCTCTAGGGCATCTTCGATATCACTGATGCAGTACGCAATGTCGTCCGCCGCTTCCATGATGAACGCCAAGGGGTGGCGTTGCGCGGGTGTACCGTCGTTGTCCTGGTTGAGCCCGAGCTGCCTCCATGTGGCGGTCACCGTGGTGCGCTCCGATGGGAAGAAACCGATCTTCTTCTTGAAAGGATCTGCCTTGGAGACCACTCCACCGATGTACTTGCAGTAGGCGCCGAGCAACGAGCAGGTGAGATTGAGCCCGAATGCGTGGTCGAACCACTGAAGCCGGGTCATGATGCGCAGACCCTGGGGATTGCCATCGAAGTTCTTGAAGGCCTGAAGTTGGGCGTTTACCTCGGCGCCATTGAGCCTGTTGTTCTTGAGCCATGCGTGCTCGAGGGCTCCCGCGTTTGTCTTGAACCACTCGCGAATGGCGTACTCACCCATGTGACCAAAGGGCGGGTTCCCGATGTCATGTAACAGGCAAGCGTTTTCTACCGTCTGCACGAACGGCATCCACAATTCGCGGGGCAGTGCGTCTCGTTCCTTCGAGACCAAGCCATCAGCGATCTTGGCGGCGACGAGTTGGCCATAGCCAGCGACTTCGATGGAGTGCGTCAGGCGGTCTCGCACCGTCCCGGCGCGCGCAAGCGAAAAGACCTGCGCCTTTCCGCCTAGGCGACGGAAGGCCGAGCAGTTCACGATACGCATCTTGTCGCTGAGCGCCTCCTCGACGGGCAGGCGCTCCTGGCTGGTGGGTTTCAGCCGCTGCGACGACAATAACTCGAGATAGGGGGACTGTGGCATATCAACACCAGGACGATGGCATGGCCTGCAGGATCGGCGCAAAGTGCCGCGCCGCTCTCGTACAGACAAGAGCGTTCGCCACGCCCGCGCACAGCTGATAAGTTTGGTGTGAGATGCCTCCTACCACAATGCGATCCCCGACGTACGCCACGATGGATGAGGCGTTACTGGGTATTCTGGGAATGCTGCTCCACGAAGGCGAGCCGGTTGCGCCGCGCGGGGCGGCAACACGCGAACTCCTTGGCTTCACGTTCCGGCTGACAAATCCGCGCGCACGTCGCATCGCCCTCCCCGCGCGTCAGTGGAAGGAGTCGCTCGCCGTCGGTGAGCTTTGCTGGCACCTTTCGCAGTCGGACCTTGTCGATGTGATTTCCTACTATACTCCGACTTGGGCACGATTCTCCGATGACGGCAAGCGTATCAGCAGCAGTTGTTACGGTCGGCGAATCTTCGGCGGCCCAATCAGCCAGTGGGAGCGCGCCCGTGAGACCTTGAAGAATGACGCGGCCACGCGGCGTGCCGTGCTTACTCTCGTGGACCCCAGCGCCGACGCGATTGGGGCGAAGGACGTGTCATGTATCACGTCAATCCAGTTTCTAGTGCGAAACGGGGCGCTGGACGCGATCACGACGATGCGGAGCTGCGACGTGATCTGGGGGTTGTGCTATGACGTCTACTTCTGCACGATGCTCCAGGAGTTGATGGCGGTGGAGCTCGGCGTCGAGCTGGGAACGTATCACCACTTCGCAGGCTCGTTGCACCTCTATGAAGCGTTCGAGGAGCGCGCCGCACAGATCGTGCGCGAAGGGCTCGCCGGGCAAGCGGAGCCGATGATGCCGCTCGAGGCACCTGAATCGCTTCCGCAATTCTTGGCCGCAGAGGCGGCGCTGCGCGAGGACCGCGACGAGGGCGACGCACAGATACAAAGTCTGCCGACGTACTGGCGGTCCCTCGCGGCTCCACTGATACGCTTACGGCGTCGCCGGCACGGGCAGGAAGCGATTCCAGGCTAGCGGCTGCGTGGGCTTCGGGACAATGATCCGTTCCCCCAGCACCACGCCACGCCCATGCGTAGCACACCAGCAGCACGCAGGGCCTGAACGCCACCACGTTCCACCTACCTCGCCGGAGCCATGACCACCAATCGTCGCGACTTCCTCCGATCGGGCGCCGTCGCCGCCGCGGCAACGCTCGTCGGTCCACGGATACTCTCCGCCGCCGACCC
>JAQBPY010000287.1 GCA_028287285.1 Gemmatimonadota bacterium | reverse complement strand
GTCCGGCGCGGTTGTCGGCGCTGCCGATACGGTGCTACTCGAGGAAGGATCGAGAACATACGCCGTGACGGCATCGCGTTGCGCGAGCGGCAATGACGCGAACGAGGGCATGAAGCCGCGACCATGGTCGACAAGGTCACGGACCTGCGCCGCCGTCAGTTTCGCCGCCACATTCACGAGCGAGGGCGAGCGAACGCCATCACCCTGGAGATTGGCGCCGTGGCAGGCCATGCACGTCGTCTGGTAGATCGCGGCACCCGACGTGACGGTGGGGGACACCACAGCCGCGAGGGCTGCGATGTTCGGCACCTGGCTGCCATTCACGTACATGACCCCCGTTTCTCGATCGACGGCTGCACCGCCCCACTCGCCACCTCCGTCGAAACCCGGAAAGATGATCGTTCCCTGAAGGCTGGGGGGCGCATATTGGCCGTCGTTGCGCAGTGTCTTGAAGCGAGCGAGTACGGCGTCGTGCGATTCCGGCGAGAAATCCGAAAGATCAGCCAGCGTGATGTGCTGTCGCGCGAATGGTGCTGGGAGGGTTGGAAAGGGCTGCGTAGGCCAGGTCTGCTCGCCCGGAATATCGGACGCTGGAACCGGGCGCTCTTCGATGGGGAAGAGCGGGGCGCCGGTTGCACGATCGAAGAGGAAGACGTAACCCGACTTGGTGATCTGCGCGACCGCATCAACACTCCGGCCGTCGCGCATGACCGTGAGGAAGTTCGGTGCGGCCGGGAGATCGCGGTCCAGCACATCGTGGTGTACCACCTGATAGTGCCAGATACGCTTGCCCGTTGCTGCATCGAGCGCGAGGAGCGAGTTGGCAAAGAGATTCGCGCCGAGCCGATTGCCGCCGTAAAAATCCGGAGTCGCTGATCCGGTAGGAACGAACACGATCCCCCGGGAGACATCGACAGCCATTCCGGCCCACGAGTTTGCGCCGCCGACAGTGCGCCATGCGTCCGCCGGCCATGTGTCGTAGCCGAATTCGCCGGGTTGCGGAATCGTGTGGAACATCCAGCGCAACGCGCCGGTGCGGACGTCGAACGCGCGCACGTGTCCGGGCGCAGAGCCATCTCCCTCACCAACGCGCGACCCCTGGATGAGCAGGTCACCATAGATGACTCCCGGGCTCGTGGCTACCACGGACTGATGGAGGCTGTCTCGCCCAAGCCCCTTCCCCAGGTCAATCGAGCCACCGGCGCCGAAGGTCGTGATGAGCGTTCCTGTCAACGCGTCGAGCGCGTACAGGTGTGATCCGGCTGCATAGAAAATTCGGCGCTCGCTACCGGCCTCCCAGTAGACCACGCCGCGGTTGGCGCTTCCCTCGTTTCCCCCTGGCGGATCGAAAGTCCAGACCGGGGTGCCGGATTCTGCGCGCAGCGCAAAGGCGCGACCGGCACCCGATGTGGAGTAAAGGAGACCATGCGCGACGATGGGAGTCGCCTGGATCTGGAGCGGATTGGCGCCGCCATCGCCCGTGTGATACACCCACGCGACCTGAAGCTTGCTCACGTTCTCACGATTGATGGTCGCAAGTGGTGAGTAGCGGGAGTTGCCCGGGTCACCTCCCGTAACGGGCCAATCGCGATCTTCGGGTACACGAGACGAAAGTCCGGCGACGCATCCGATGGCAAGGGCGAGTGTAGCGATGCCGCCAACGGTGGCGCGTGTGCGAGATGTCATGGTCGGAATACCAACTCGGAGCTCAGGAAGAAATCACGCCTCTCGATCAGCGGAGAAAGCATAGCTCTACGGCGTGCATGTCGTGAGTGAATCGCAGCGTCGCGATGGCCGCGGATCAGGAATGCCATCCGACCGAGACTTCCCATTCCTCGATCTCCTTGCGGCGCGCCGCAAAGTCCGAGGGAGCACGCTGGCCCGCACGCGCCATGTTCTCCCGCATTTCACTCAGCTTCTCCGCGAGCGGGGGAAGTCCTGCGGCACGTCTCCGCTCCTCTACTCCTTCTGCATCCTCGATCTCGCGCGGAGCGAGCTCTCCTCTGTCATTCCAGTCGAACTGCGTGCCGTACCGTTGCGGAAGTCCCGACATGGTGCGCACGCGATCCTCGAGCATGGCGAGTTGCGCAGGTGCGACGGCATTCGGAGGCCCGGCCTGAAGGAGGGCGAGGCCTCTGCGCATGACGGCGGGATCGCCAATGCTGTGCTGGAGTACGAGCCACGCAGCGTCGCAGGCATCCGTGCCCACCATTTCAGGTGAGGGCCAGCCGACGACATCCATGATCGAAGTCAGCTGCAACGCATTCCGGTGATGCACTTCCGCCATACGAGGGTGATACCCAAGGAACAGAGTCCCTTCGCGCACCAGCTCCGCTCGGACGCGTTGGTCGGTTTCGGCCATCGCGAGAAGCGTTTTCCGGAGCGGACGCATATCACTCATGAAACGCGTTCATTCTTCCACAGCCGCGATGGCGACATCCTGTCCTAGGTGCCTGCCGAGATCCCGCAGGTACGTGTCGATCGAAGCCTCGTGCCCGAATACGTACCTGGACATGACCCGGAAGATCACGTTGTAAACCTCGCCATTCTCCGTGATTCGCAGTGTCGTGCCGTTGGCCGAGGGTGTGAGCTCGTATGTCCATGTACCGCCGAAGGGGAGGGACCTGTCAGCGATACGAGTCACGAGTCGATGACCCGGCACGGCCTCATCGATGACATACGCGATGCTGCCATCGCCGCCGTGCTCGCGATAGCTGGCCAGTCCACGTTCAGGTGGCAGCATCTCGACAGACGTCACCTTCGACCGCCAGGACGGAAAGTCGCGCGGGCTGGCGATGCTGGCATAGACCGCA
>JAQBPY010000245.1 GCA_028287285.1 Gemmatimonadota bacterium | reverse complement strand
CCCGTGCCGGCCGTCTTCAGGCTGCCTTTGACGATAACTGGACCATAGAACTCCGCTCCGCCCTGGACGCTCAGATCACCTTCCACCAACAGAATCCCCTGCCCCTCACCACCGGTCAGTTTCAGATCGCCCTGCGCGTAGATGATGGGATAGTAGCTCCGACATGCAGCGGTCGCGGGATCGTTGTGCAGGGGGTCGCCCCAGTTGTTCGGATCCGCCGTGTAGCAAACGCCACCCGACACCGAAGGACCAAGTCCGTTGAGGTTGGTTCCGGCCGGCAAGGTCTTGCTCGCCATGGCGGCGAGGCTGTTCCAGTCGAGTCCAGCACCGAAGGAGAAGTACGTGCTGTCCTTCGCCGCCGCGGAATCCTGTAGAACCTTGGGCGAGCCGGCGATGCAGCTCAAACCAGTGCATCCGGCGGTCACGAGCTTGCTCGGGTCGGGCATGGCTAGCCCAGGAAGGTCTGGATTCAGTGGCGGGCAACCCCAGCCTGGAATCGAGTCGTCGCGGCCGTCCAGGAACGAGCTGCCGCCGATCTTCACGGACCCCTGCGTGGTGAGAGCGCCCAGCATGTTCAACTGCGGAATCGCCAGCGTGACGAGAGCGCCAAGCCGGTGCCGCGCCTGCGCGCCCGAGGCGGGGCCGACGCGGCCGGTGGACGTGAGCAGAAACATTCCGTCGGCCACCTTGCTGACCCGCACCGTGTCCAATCCACCGTCGTTCGGCAGGTAGACATTGGTGGCGAGAAGACCGTTGGCGGCCGTGTTCCACGCCGGGTCCCAATGCCCAGGCAGCGGGCCAAGCGATGTGATGAGATTCATCCCGTACTCGGCCGTGGTCAGCGCACGTGCCTGCGTGGCGCTGTTTCGGCTCATGCGATACTCCTGCGTCGATGCGAAGAACATCCCGGTGATGATCGCACCGATGATCACGATCGCTCCGAGCGCGATGGCGAGCGCGAAGCCCGGGCGGGTGCGGGAGCGATTGCGCATGGTGTCGTCCTGTAGGAGAATGGGCACTCAGTTGCGTGGCGCGATGGTCATGAACGTCGAGTCGGTCATCGGACCACTCTTGTAGCCGGCCGTGTGTACGTCAATCGTCGTCCGCGCGCGCGCCGCGAGGTCGACCCGTCGCACCAGCAGGGTGTTCGCAGTCACGGCGCCCGTGGAATCGCGGTAGGTGAACACGATGCCACCGGTGCCCGAGTTGTCAGGCGGCACATACGGGCCGGCGACCGGTTGGAGCGCATTGCATTTCGGCGACCGCGACGGCACGCAGTCGAAGTAGCCGAGATACCAGTTGCCCGACGCTTCCTGATACAGCTCGTAGCGCGCCCTTCGAACGACGCGAATCGGCGCGCCGACCGTCGTCGTGGCGGGGAGCGCTGGCGTCACGCGCAGCGTGTACCCTTGCGTCGCTTCGCCCACCGTGGTGGTGAGCCCCGTCGTGTTCGGGCAGCTGGCGTTGGCAGTGACCGCCGCCGTGAGCGTGTAGATGTTGAAGGTGTCGCTCACCGTACCGGGCGACGTGCCCGCATCGAAGATCAGCAGCGTGTCGCCCACGGCCGGCGGAGCCAGCCACGACGTGAGCGCCGCTCCCGTCGCCACGTTGAGCGGCGGCACGGTGAGCACGGTACGACTTCCGTCGATGGTGCACACGACCGACGCACCGGGCTGCGAGCGAAACTCCACGAACTTCGAGCCCATCGCGTAGATGTCGCCCGCCTTCGGTGAGAGCGCGCGCAGATCGCTTTGCAGCACGTAGGCCGCCTCGCGCGTGGCCGACCGCGTCTCCATGATGGCCGAGCTGTCGGAATAGAATCGCTGCTGCTGCACGAAGATCGTCATGACGCTCGTGAGCACCAGCGCAAGCAGCACGATGACGATGAGCAGCTCGACGAGGCTGAAGCCCTTGCGGATCGCACGCGGTCCGCGCGTATGGCGTGCTGGGCTCAGCATTTGACGTAGCTCCGATACGACTGCTTGACAGTCGCGCGCCGGCTGATCGGCACGAAGCTCACGCTGTCGGTCACGTCGAACATGTGCGCGTTGATCTTCGTGACCTTCCAGGACTCAGTGATCCCGCGCGTGGTTGCACCACCGCTGACGATAGTGGCGCAGCTGGAGCCGCGCAGCGTCTCGAAGCGCGATGCGGCCACCGAGGAGGCCGTCGACTCTCGCATGGAGCCGCCCATCATGCGCGACACTGCACTGCTGGTGGCGATGAGACCCGCGAGACCGACGCCAAGCAGAAACACGGTCACCATGAGCTCGATGAGCGTGAAACCGCGGCGCGGTCCCGGACCGCGGCGTGCCATGAGACCACGGCGAGCTGTCGGAGTTCTCACAGCGAGCATCCGGTGCGAGTGACCTTGCCGAGCGCCATGAGGCACACGCTGTCGCGGGTATCTCCGTTGGTCACGACGTACTTGAGCGTGACTGAATTGCCCGTGACCATCCCGCGCGAATCGTAGGCGACCGTGTCCCTCGTGGCAGACATGGTCACGCCGAATTGTGATCCGAGGTTCTGCTGCGAGATGAGCGTCGATCCGGTCGCGCTCACGGCGATGAGCAAAATGGAGTTCGCCGAGCGAACGACCTGCACGGTCTGATCGGTCTGGATCGCGGTCGCGCGACCTTGCGTCAAGAGCGACGCGATCTCCTGCTTGGCAGAATGCACCTGCATTGCGCCCGAGATCCTGCCGTACCTCGGCACCACAACGGCGAGGAGAATCCCGACGATCGTCATCACCATCAGTACTTCGATGAGCGTGAAGCCCCATCGTCGCTGCATTGTGTCTTTCACGTGCTGTAGTCCCGCTGCTGGAAGTCATACTGACAACGCGCTCTTCGTGCCACTTGTAACTTCTGGAGCCACAACAACTTAAGATTGCACTAATGATCCAGTTCGATACATAACTATCGATTCGCGCTACTTAATATCGACCAGGTCGTACGGAGCTCTCGATCGTTACTCGCGGAGCCGAATGGATCGGCTATGCACACACGAAGGCCCTCGTCTGATCCGATCGGCGGCTCGACTGGCATGGCGCTCGTGCGTGCGCGGTAGCCTCGTAGCTTTGCGTCGCCGGCTTTCGCCGGGTTTGCGATTGTCGCGGACTTCGGAGGGCCTGGATGGCCGTCGAGTTGATATCCAGTGTAAGACGAGGCTTGGCTCGCCCAGTCACACTGTCGGGAGCTTCGTTACACGATGCCGTTCGCGTACAAAGAGATCAATGTGCGCAGACGAGCGGACTGCCAATTTTTGCAGCACTCAGCTGTTCCGAAATTCGGAAGAGACGCCCTACTGGGTGAGTCCAGGTCGCCTACAGATAGCTCAGCCAGGCGTTGCTGCTGCGCGACTTGATGCTCGCATACCAGCGGCAGAGGGGATACATCGCGCATACGATCAACGCCCACACGAGATAGACGACTGAGAGTGAGTACCCCCATCCAGGTGGGGCCGCGAACGGATAGTGCGCGAGATCCGGCGACTCGAACATCCAGTGGCCCGTTCCATATCGCGCATAGCATGTCGCGAGCGCGAGCAGATGGATGAGCGGAAAGTGCACGACGTAGTAGAACAGCGGCACTCTCCCATACACGATCGCGGGTTGCAGCAGCCGTGGCGTCGAACGATCCACCGCGCCGAGCAGGAGCAGCGCGGGCCCGAGCGTCATGAGCAGGAACTGAAGTGACGGAGGATATTTGGTCGTGTTCACGAAGGACAACACGGTGTACACCAGGGTATCGTGCCGTGACCAGTGCGACGGATCGCCATAGACATTCAACGCCCGCACTGCGACGAACGCGACCGACAATGCGAGGCCGAGTCGCAGCAGGAATGCGCGCCGTTGCACCGGACTCCATGCATAGATCTGTCCGAGTCCGTAGCCGACCGCCATGACCCCGATCCACGGAATGAGCGGGTACGCCACGAAGACGACGTGTTCGCGTGTGTTGAGCACGAAGCCCGGTTGGTGGAGGATGCTCCACAGTGGGTTCGTCGATCGCACGGAGTCGAGGAGGTTGTGACCGAGGATCATCACGATGCCGATCGCGGCGACGAGCGCCGCCGGCAGCCGGACGAGCGCCGCGAGCGCGATCATCGACCAGCCGAGCGCCCACAAAACGATGAGGAGCGTCACCCGATAGTCGACGTTGAACTGGTAGGCGAGGCAGCGGAGCACAACGACGTCGAGGACGATGAGCCAGAGCCCGCGCGTGAACAGGAAGCCCGCGAGATTGCCCGGTGATCGCTTCCTGAGCGAGAGGTACGCACCGGTGCCGGTGAGCAGGAAGAAGACCGGCGCGCAGATGTTCGTGATCCAGCGCGTCATGAACAGCGCCGCGGACGCGGTGGAGAGATCGGTGGGGTTCTGCCCGGGAATGCCGAAATAGTCGCGCGTGTGATCGAGCGCCATGACGATCATGATGACGCCGCGCACGACGTCGATCGAATCGACGCGCGCGCGCGTGCGGGCGGCGATGTCAGCGTCTATCGGCGCTGCCTGGCGTGTGGCGGCTCGAGAAATCGTGCCCACGGGCTGCTCCGGAATGTGGTTTTCGCTCAACACGCCGAGCGCGGCAGGACGCTCGCTCGAGCCCCGCGAGCATGCGCCACATCAAGGACGCAGGCAATGATGCGCGATGTCAGGGGAAGGTCAGGCTTTGCTGACGAGCCGTGACAGGAGTCGGATCCGCCACGCCAGCGCGAACACCCAGACCGCCCACGCAAGGACCAACGCGCGGTTCTGCCAGCCTATGGTGAACGCCGGGCCCGTCGCGCCCTTGCGCAGCAAAATCGCCATGGACGCGCCGAACACCACCGCGGTTAGCCAAACCAACCCGGCCGTTGCAAGCAGCATCGAATGTGCAGGTCGCCAATCGGCGTCTCGCCAGAGATACGCGGTCAGGAGCGTCACACCGAATAACGTTCCGGGTACACCGATCATGAACGCAACACCATGCAGCATCCCCGATCGGGATGCTTGCTCCGGAAGTGTTCCCATGGGATCCATCGGGAACAACCCTCCCATCGCGGCCCCGATGGCGGCCATTGCCAGCAGCACGACGCTCGAGATACCGAGCCATCCGTGCGCGTTCCCGATAAATGTCAGCATGAGGCTGAACAATGCCGCAGCCAATGCAAGGAAGGTCACCGACATCAGCCAACCCGACGGCCCAACTTCGTACTCGCTGATCATGTGCCAGCGTGGATCGAGATCCGGGCGCAGCACGTGCAGGATCACGAGCAGGATGACGAATGTCGCAGCCATCACCATGGCCAGCGTTGCGGCGTGAGCTTTCATTGGACTCCTGCGGTTCGATGGTCTTGGCACGCACCCGTATAATGAATATAGTTAACTATATCCAATACGCCAGGTGAACCGTGACACGCGCGTACAACTCGGCGTCCAGACAGCGCGCTGCAGAGAAGACACAGGACCGCATTCTCGATGCGGCTCGAAAGCTGTTCTCGCGCGGAGGCCTCGACGGGGTCACGATCGCCGAAATCGCGAAGCACGCCGCCGTCGCGAGTGCGACGATTTATGGCTTGTTTGGGTCCAAGACCGGCATTCTGCGCGCGTTGATGCAGCGCGCGATTTTCAACGCGGACTACGATCAGGTCGCTCGACGACTCCAGGTGGAGGAAGATCCGATCGAGCAGCTGCGCCTGACCGCCAGCGTCGCGCGCGCCATCTATGACGGGGAAGCAAAAGACATTGGCTTGCTGCGCGGATCTTCAGCATTCTCGCCGGAGCTCAAGAAGCTCGAACACGAGTTCGAGAAGCGGCGCTTCGAGCTTCAGCGCGAGAGAATCGAACGCCTGGCTGAGCGGGGCGCGCTCCGCGCAGGTCTCGGCGTGCAGGAGGCGCGGGATGTGATGTGGATGCTGACCAGCCGCGACGTCTACCGCATGCTCACGGCGGGGCGTAAGTGGTCCTCGGACAAGTACGAGAAGTGGCTCGCAGACACACTTCTCGATTCGTTCGCGAATCGCAAGAGAGGCACCCATTAGCCGAGCTCGAGCCAACGGACGAGGTGGGATTCGAACCCACGGTACGCTATTAACGTACACACACTTTCCAGGCGTGCGCCTTAAACCACTCGGCCACTCGTCCCTTCCACACCTTCTTCGGAGTTCCACACACACTTCGGCGCTCGGCCCTCGCAGGTCTTCCAGACCCCACGGGAGCCAAGCGCCGAGTCGTCACGGACAGGGTGAGATTCGAACTCACGAAACCGTTGCCGGTTCTCCGGTTTTCGAGACCGGTGCCTTCAGCCACTCGGCCACCTGTCCAGGCAGC
>JAQBPY010000243.1 GCA_028287285.1 Gemmatimonadota bacterium | reverse complement strand
CAGCTCGAGGAGCGCGGTGGGAACGATGTTGAAGTTGGCCGCCATTGGAGTCATCAGCGTTCCGCAGAACCCGGACAGCATCCCGATTGCCGCCATGATTGCGGGGTCGCCACCGAATCGCTGAACTATCAGCGGCAGTCCGATTCCGGCGGTCATCACTGGAAACGCCGCGAATGCGTTTCCCATTATCATGGTGAACACCGCCATTCCCACCGCATAAGTGACGACCACGGCAGATGGATTGTCGAGCGGAATCCAGCGCTGCGCCAGCCCGCTCACGACGGTTCCAACACCGGCGAGCGCGAACAGCGCGCCGAGTGCCGCAAGCATCTGCGGCAATACCGCTGCCCAGCCCACGGCGTCGAGTAGCCTCCGCGCTTCTTTGATTGGAGCCGACAGTGGAGGCCTGAGCATCGCCATACCGACAGCAAGCGCAACCAGTGTCGCGATGGCCAGCGAAATCACAGTTACCTGTTTGACATCCACCAGCGGTGACCCGTTGATGGTGATTTTCTTGAAGATGAAAGTCCCCAGCACCGTCACCAGCGGAATCGTGAGCGCAGGGATGAAGAGTTTCCCACCCCAGCGCCGCGCGCTTGCCTCTCGCTCAGCGGCGCTCGTGCCCGCAATCTTTCCCTGCCCCAGTCCACGTATGCTCGCGACCAGCACCATTCCAATCACGAGAAATCCGTTCGCCAGATCGGACAGGTGTGATCCGATCAGGAACGTTATCGCGTAGATGCCCCAGAACAGGGTGTTGTTGAGGCGGCGCGGGTTGCTGGGATCCCGCAGGTTGACGATCGCGACACCTGCCATCATCAGGCCCATGAGCCAATAGATGTGCTCGAGCGTGATCACGCTTCGGACTGGTTGCGAGCGATCTCCTTTCGGAGCCAGCGATCCAGCAGGAGCAACCTCGTACCGTGAATCACGAAGGCGCAAATGGCTGTGGGAATCGCCCAGATCGCGAGCTGCGTTGGCTCGACGTGAATTCCGTTCTGATCGAGGAATCCCTTGATCAGAAGAATCGATCCGATCGCGATGAAGATGTCTTCACCGAAGAAGAGAGCAATGTTGTCGACCGCGGCCGCGTGCGCGCGGATCTTGTGCCGCACCCCCTCCGGAAGCTCGCCGTACTGATTCTCGGCGGCGCCCTCCGCCATTGGCGCGATCAGGGGTCGCACCATCTGTGGGTGTCCACCCAGAGATGTTAGTCCAAGTGCGGCAGTGATTTGCCGGATTGCGAAGTAGGCGAGCAGAATTCGAGACACCGTTGCCGCGCGCAGCCCGGCAACGAGTGACCGCGCGCGTTCCTTGAGGCCTGCATGCTCGAGCAGCCCGATCACCGGTAGAACGAGCCATACGATGGCGACGTACCTGCTCGTGATGAACGCTTTCCCGAATGCCGCGATAACCGCAAGCGGTCCAAAACCGCCGGCGATCCCTGTCGCGAGACCCGCCACCGTGACCACCAGCAGTGGATTCATCCGCAGAACGAATCCGATCACCACGATTGCTACGCCGATCAGGGTGAGCATCTAGTCGGCGATTGCCTCGATCTGTTGCTGAGTCGGCGGTGGTGTGACCAGCTGGCGCGCGCGTCGGAGCGCATCGTCGAGGCTCGAGAAGAGATTCTTTGGTCCGATCTCCTCGAGCACGGCGGACCCCGTCAGCGCGACCAATGGCTGCATGTGTACATCGGATAGCAGCACCGCGGTCCCGTCCTTCCGGCTACGGTGGACCACGTCCTTGAGCGCATGCATTCCCGTGGAATCCAGAAGCAGCACATCGCGCATGCGAATTATCAGCACTTTTGGTTTTCCGGCGATTGCTGCCATCGTTTCCTTGAATGTCTCCGCCGCGCCGAAGAAGAAGGCGCCATTGATCTCGTAGACCTCGACACCGTCAGGAATCTGTCGAAGCCGCACGGCATTCTGATCGGATGAGTACGGGTCGGGAGCGTCATCGTCGAATTCCTGCGTCAGCGCGCGCACGTTGGTCACCTCGGCCATCCTCCTCATGAAGAGGAACGCCGCCAGCACCATCCCTACGCTGATCGCCACTGTAAGATCGATGAACACCGTCAGCAGAAATGTCGTAAGCAGAACCGCGACGTCACTCCTGGGAGAACGCAGCTCCGCCAGAAACGTGCGCCACTCGCACATGTGGTAGCTGACAACGACGAGGATCGCCGCGAGCGTAGCCATCGGTATGAGGCCGGCCCAGCGACCTGCAAACACGGTGATGATGAGCAGCGTGAACGAGTGAACGATCCCCGCCACTGGAGTGCGCCCGCCATTCTTGACGTTCGTGGCGGTGCGCGCAATCGCGCCGGTGGCCGGAATTCCTCCGAACAAAGGCGATGCGATGTTGGCGACGCCCTGCGCGATGAGCTCCATGTTGGAGCGATGACGTCCGCCGATCATCCCATCCGCGACGACGGCCGACAACAGCGACTCGATTGCCGCCAGGAGCGCAATCGTGAACGCCGGGCCGACGAGAGCGGTAATCTGCACGAGCGAAAGATGCGGCAGTTGTGGGTGCGGCACTGACGCGCTGATCCCGCCGAAGCGCGTACCGATCGTCTCGACGGGAAGGTGCATCACCGTCGCCACTACCGTTGTCACGATCAGAGCGACGAACGGACCGGGGATCCTGCGATTCACCCTGGGCCAAATCACAATGATCGCGAGCGCGAGAAAAGACACGGCAATCGCGCTGGGGGTTATTCCTGCGACACCCTTTGCATAGGCGAGCCACTTACCGATGAAATCAGCGGGCACCACGCCCATGTGCAGTCCGAAGAAATCCTTGATCTCGCCGGACAAGATGATCACGGCAATTCCGCTCGTGAAGCCCGTGATGACCGGATGTGGAATGAACTTGATCATCGTCCCGAGCTTGGCGAAGCCCATACCGACGAGGATCACTCCCGCCATTAGCGTCGCCACCGTTAGCCCATCGATGCCGTATTTCTGGACGATGCCGTACACGATTACGACAAACGCCCCGGTGGGTCCGCCGATCTGCACCCGGGAGCCGCCCAATAGACTGATCAGGAATCCGGCGACGATCGCCGTCCAGAGGCCGCGATCCGGGGTCACGCCGCTGGCAATCGCGAACGCAATCGCGAGCGGGAGCGCGACAACGCCGACAATTACGCCCGCGACGAGATCGCCGAGGAATTGCTCGCGGTTATAGCCTTTGAGCGCGGTGACGATTTTTGGAACGAGCACGACTCGAAACTTCGGAGCACCGCGCGCTATCTACAAGAGGCGCTCCCCTTGATGCAAGGGATTATCGACCCAGCCAGTAGTTGACCTTCACCTGAAATACATTGGTCGGACGATCGCGGAAAATCTGCGTGCGCTGCCTTCCGAAATCGAAGTCGCCATTCGTATCGCTGCCCGTCCGGTTCTGCGTCCACACGAAAAACACCGTCGAGCCGGGGCGATATTCCCAACGCAGCACCGCGTTTCCAATCAAGGAGCGGAAAGTGAAGTCCGGATCTGCGAACGTAAACGGCGACGCTGGACCAGCCGTACCGTCAGGATCAACAGTATACGTCGCTCCGCTGGTTGCGGTCGCAGGAGCTCGCACTATCGTGCCGACGTCCTGCCCGTAGATCACTTTTCGCGCAGTGCGGGGCGCCGCGAACTCCCGAAATGACGAGAACGCTCCGCTGGCGATGAAGGGTTGCGCGAAAATCTGGAGCGTAAGGTTCGGTGTGAACGTCCAGTTCACCCGGGTGTCGAGCGACAGCGTGTGCGACTTGAGTAACGCGAACACATACCGATTTCCATAGAACGACTTTGCGGTCGTGTCTGCCACCGCTTCCAGGTACTGCGCGGGGCTTTCGTCATACGAGTAGCTCGGGGAGAGACTGATGAACACGTTCGCGGCCGGCTTGAGCGCAACACCCGGCTGAATTCCGAAACTATGAGTGTCGGCTCCAATCCCTTTCGAGGTCTGCACGTTGATATCGAAAACGGCGCGCTGCCTCGCATCGGTCGAGACCTCTACCTGCGCGTAGTTGTACCCGTTTCGCATCACCACCGGACCACCGCGGGTGAG
>JAQBPY010000237.1 GCA_028287285.1 Gemmatimonadota bacterium | reverse complement strand
GAGCTCGAGGTCATCATCCAGGAAGCGAAACGCAAGGCAGACAACCCCGGCGCCGTTGCATCGGAAACACTGTATGAGCTGCTGCACGACAGGCATCGCATTCGTCGTTGGCGCATCGGGCGCGAGCCGGGTTTGCGTGCGCTCACGCGCGACGCGATGCTCGGTTTCTACCGCAATTTCTATCATCCCGGCAACACCGTCCTGACCATTGTCGGCGACGTCGACCCCGCTGCGGCGCTCGCGGACGTCATGGAGAAATACGATGCGCTCGCGTCTGGAACGCCGGTCTGCTCACCCGGGCCCGAAGAAACAGAAGCGCCCGGCTTTCGCTATCGCGAGTTGAGCGGCGACATCGGGCAGACGCAAATCGCATTCGGGTGGCGGACGCCGGCGTCGGCGCACGAAGACACACCCGCGCTCGACATTCTCTCCATGGTGCTTGGCGGCGGGCGGGCGTCGCGCATGTACCGCGCGGTGCGTGAGAAGAAGCTGGCGTCGTCGGTGTCGGTGTACAACTACACGCCAACAGCGCTGGGAGTCTTCGTCGTGCATGCGGAGACGCCGCCCGAGCGTGGCACCGAGGCCGCGCAGGCCATCTGGGCCGTGGTGCGCGGGTTGTTGAAGGACGGGATCTCCGAGGCAGAAGTCATTCGTGCAAAGCGGCTCTACGAGTCGCGATGGGTGCGCCGGCTCGAGGACATGGAAGGGCAGGCCAACTATCTCGCCGAGTGGGAAGCGGCGGGCGACTGGCACATGGGCGACGCGTACCTTCAAAGCGCGATGTCCGTTTCCGCGGACGAACTGACGGCACTTGCGCGAAAGTATCTCGATCCGGGCCAGGCCGGTGCCGTGTCGTACAGGCCCGATAGCGCGCCGGAAATCGCCGCCGATGTCGAAGCGTGGCATGCGGTGCTCGACAGCGCGGCCGAGGCGGACGCTGTTCCGGAGCCGCTGCTTCCGCCGCCGGCACCTGCCGTGCACACGCGGCTGAGAATCGAGCGCGAGGAGGCGGACGTCCGCGTGTACCGCATGGACTCGGGCACGCCGTTGCTCGTGAAGCGAAAGGCGGGCGCGCTGCTGCATGCCGGTGTTTTTGCGCTGGGTGGAGCGCGTGATGAGCCGGCGGGCGAAGCGGGGTTGACGTCGATGCTGGTGCGCACTGCCATCAAGGGCACGGTGCAGCGCTCCGCCACGCAGATCGCCGAAGAAGGTGAGCTGCTCGGCGGAAGTGTGAGCGGTGCGATGGGTGGAGAGAGCTTTGGCTGGACGGTGAGTGTGCCGTCGCGTCATGCGTCCGATGCGCTCGCACTTCTTGCCGACGTCGCGCAATCTCCCACCATTCCCGCCGAGGCGCTCGAAACGGAGCGTTCCATTGCGCTGTCGGATCTCGCAGCGCTTCGCGACGACATGTACCGCTACCCGATGCGGCTCGCGACCGGCGCCGCATGGGCGGGTCATCCGTATGGAATTCCGGCAAGTGGAGACGAGAGCACGCTGCCGGCAATTACCGCTCAGCGTGTCCGTGAATGGCACCATCGCCACTTCCTCAATGGACCGTCGGTCATTGCGATCGTCGGCGATGCGGACCTCGACGAGCTCGCGGCGCTCATTGGCGGGCGCTTCAATGCGCTGATTGGTGGCGTGGTGTCGCCGCTCGCGGCACCCGTCTGGCCCGGCGAGATGGTGCAGCGCGTGGAGTATCGCGAAAAGGCGCAGACCGCGCTTGCCATGATGTTTCCCGGACCGTCGCGCACCGATGGCTCCCGCTTTGCGGCATCCATGATTGCCGGCGTGGCGAGCGGCCTTGGCGGCCGCTTCTTTGACGAGCTGCGCGACAAACAATCGCTGGGCTATACGGTGCAGGCATTCGCGAACGAACGTGCGCTCGCCGGTGCGTTCGTCACGTACATCGCCACATCCCCCGAAAAGGAGGAGCAGGCCCGCCGCGGCTTGCTGCTGGAGCTCGGGAGGCTTCGGGATACGCCGGTCACGGACACCGAGCTGCTGCAGGCGCAGACCTATGCCATCGGCACCAATGCCATTCGTCAGCAGAGCGGCGGGTCGGTGCTCGCGGAGATCGTGGATGCGTACATGTTCGGCGGTTTACGCGAGATCAGCGAGTTCGATGCGCGCGTGCGTGGCGTGACCGCCGCGGAGATGCAGCGGGTGGCGCAAACGTACTTTGATGAGGGCCGCCGTGTGGAAGGCATCGTTCGTGGTACTGGCCGGGCGGTCTGACCGCCGCATCCAGTTGTCCGACTGTCGGGAAATACTGTCCGGTATTTAGTGGCCCCATCTGGCGTAAAGAACGGTACAGCATTTCCCGACACGCACACAGCGCGTGCGGGATGACACTCGAATTGTCATCCCGCAGGAGCGAAGCGACTGTCGGGAGATATTGTCCGGACTAAGTGGCCCGCCCAGCGCACCGCGCACGACCGCTCGGACCAGAGCAGCAGCACGTTCTAAGGCGCCACGACGCGCAGTTCAGCCACCCACCCGCTGCTGCCCCTTGAGCAGCGCCGGCGCGGAATCAGGCGCCGCCGTCTCCCGCAGGCCGGCCATCGCGCGCATGATCGCGAACGCCACCCGCCGCAGGTGGCCATCGGCCGCACGAATGCCGCGAATCGTCCCATAGTCGCCCGACTCCGCCACGATGAACCCCTTGATCATCGGCCGGCTCGTCGCCCAGGCCAGCGCCGACCACACCGCACTTTCCTGACTCGCTTCGCCATGCGCAACAGGAAAGCCACCCACCGCAAACACCCAGTGGTCCTTCGTCGAGCGCGACTCGCGCATCCAGCGGTCCGCAGCACCGCGCGCGGCATCGAGCGGCGTCACACCGGCCGGCGACGGATACAGCGTAAAGCCCATGACATCAATCGGCGACCCCGCGGCCGCCGCCCACGCGTAAAGAATACTGTCACGCGTGTCGAACGCCGACGCGGCGACGCCGATCCGCACCCGCGGCCGAGTGCGTTTGGCGACGTCGGAGGCACGCGTGAGATAGTCCTGCCAGAACTGCGGCGAGCGCGGACCCGCGGCGCGAAGGCCGGCGTCGTAGGGATCCTGCGCCGGAAGCAGGATGTCCGGCTTGAGGATGCGAACGATCGGCTCGATGGCATCGAGACGCTTCTTCTCGCTGAAGTCGCGCGTACGGCCCGGCAGCAGCGAGCTCTCGTAGCCAAGGGTCAGCACGAGCTGCGTGCTGTCGCTGCGAAGCGCCTCGAGGGTATGCGCCAGCGAGTCGAGCGCGGTGAGGTTCATGCGCTCCGGCACGATGGTCACGCTCACGACGCTCACGCCAAGCGTATCGGCGAGCGCGAGGTCGTTCGTGATCGCAACCGGCGGAGGAACGCCCTCGAGGTCGGGAAAGAGCTTGATGCCGATGTCGAGGTCGTTCGCCGGACGTTCCTGCAGCTTCTCGCGCCGCGGATCGTGGGCGTCGTACGAGCTCACGGCTTCGATCGCCGACAACACGCCCGACCCCACGATGCCGATCCAGATGAACGCCACGACGCCCAGCGCAAAGCGGAACGTCGTCGCCGACCGGCGCATCGCGGGAAACGACGGCGCCGTCATGGGAATGAAGAAGAAGAACGGCGAGGCGATGATCACCGGCGACTGCATCACCCAGGCGAACGCGCCGCTGGTGGCCGCAAGAAACACGAGGGCAGCGGTGGGCAGCGTACGTCCATGGAGTGCCACGTACCGGAGCACGGCATCGATGGCGATCATCACGTCATACACCGACAGAAAGAAGCCGAGGAACGGATACACGAGCCGCCGCACCGCCGCGTACACCGCCTGGATCGCGAACAACACCACGGTGAGGGGCCAGATCCAGTCCACCGCGGTCACCGACCGCCCCGTAATGGCGCTCGTGTTCGCAAGATGGATCATGAGCGCGGGAATGAGCAGAAAGCCCGCGAGCGCCGTCACGAAGACGAATGGCCGAGGGAGCGAGCGCACCTGCGCGATGCGGCCGGCGAGCAGCACGTTCCAGAACACGACGATCGTGACGAGCAGCAGCTGGACGAGCGGAAAGAATGCTCTCATCTCAGCCGCGCGTCCGCGTGTCGCTCATGACCGATGCCGGCGCCAGGCGACGGACGAAGACGTCGAGCGCCTTCAGTGCCGCCTTCTCATTGCGCGCCAGGATGTCGACCAGTGCAATACCGCTGTGGGGAAACGAGTGGATGCTCACGTGACAGGGATCCACAAGCAATACCGCGGCCACAGCCCCGTTTGGTGCAGCGCGGACGACCGGCACACCAACCGCGCTGAGCCCGCCAGCGCCAGCGGCCGCGATCAGCAGACCACTCAGCAACGCGACGTCGCGAAGCGCTCCCGACCCCACACCGCCAAGATCGGCCGTCACATGAAAGAGCTCGGCCACCGTCAGGGACGAGGCGCGGGCGCAGCAGGTCGTGCCACGGCCGTGCCGGCGGCGCGGGCCAACGACCGGTGTCCGTTGGCTCCAACAGCGCGCACGGCCACCCAGCCATCGTCGAGCTGGAAGTCGAGTTGCTGCGTGAGCACCGTGCCCACCGCCGTTATCCGCTCCCATGACGGCGACGTCGTCCGCCGCGTGAGAATCTCGTAGCCGTTCGCTCCAGGCACCGCAGTCCAGCGAATGGACCACGCCTGCCCGCCCGACGCCGCGTTCTCGCGACGGGCCACGACGGTGTCGGGCATGGCCGGTGCGGAGGCCAGCGACACCACCGTCGCGGCGTTGAGGCGCGCCACCTGCGCCACGTAGCCAAAGTTCACGTGCAAAAGATCATCCGTTGGGAGATGCTGGCGCTTGTAGTTCTCGAGCCGCTCCGTAAAGCGAAGTCCGGGCCACCCAGCGAGCACGTACGGACTGTGATCGCCGCCTCGGCCAATACGGTCCAGCCGGAACACCGGGATGATCTCGAAACCCGGGTTGTACAGCAGGCCAAGTCCCCAGACGTGGCGGCCGAGCTCGCGGCTGCTGGAGCTGTCCGGATCGGCGGCGTAGATGCGCAGGCTCGTGGAGTCCACGCTTCCATCTTCGGCGACGACGTTGCCCACGATGTCGTCCGTCATTCCTGCGACGACATGTTTCCCCTCGGCCTTGAGCCGCTGTGCCAGATGCGTCGCGCCCAGCAACCCTTGCTCCTCGGCGGCATGGAGGACAAAAATGATGGTGGCATCGAGGCCCTTCGGATATCGCTTGGAGACCACGCGCGCGAGCTCCACCACCGCCGACGTGCCGCTTCCGTCGTCGTCCGCCCCTGGAGCGGTGCTCGTGGAGTCCACGCCGCCGGCGGCGCCGCTGCTGCAGACGCAGGAATCGTAGTGGCCACCCATGACGACGACACGATTCGTGTCACGCCCCGGAAGAATGGCCAGGACGTTGACGATGTTCGCGGAGATCCGTTGCGGATGTCGCAGCACCGGAATCACCGCGGCATCGTATTCCACGCGCAGGCAGTTGCCGCAGTCGCGGCTCGCCTGCTGAAGCTGGGCGAACAGCCAGCGGCGGGCCGCGCCAATACCGTGGGTTTGCGAGAGCGTATCCGAGAAGGTGTTGCGTGTGCCGAACGAAACGAGCACTGAATCGGTCGCACGGATGCGCGCCGGGTTTACGTCGGCGAGCGTGGCTGCTATGGCTGCGTCGCGAACGAGACCGATGCGCGGATCACCCAGCCAGCCTGATCCAGCCGGGATGATGGCCAGGCCATTCGCCGATCCCACGCCGATGTCCGTCGTCGTGGAAATCGTTCGCGTCGTGCACCCGGCGAGCAGCACGACGGCGAGCAGTATCTTGCGCACGTCCCGCTAGAACATCGACATCGCCAGGAACGATCGCAGCGAATCGTTCGTCTGGCGCAGCCGTCCGGAGAGCACGCGCGTGACGGACCACAGCACCTTGTAGGCCATCTCGCGATTGAAGTCGAGCAGCATCTCGAAATCCGGGCGCGTGATGGTCAGCACCGTGGTGCCGCCATTCGAGATGGCGTGCGTGGAGCGGTCGCTCCGGTCGAAGACGGCCATCTCCCCGAACAGGGCGCCGAGCTTGAGGATGGCCAGCGCTTCCTCCCCGCTGCCGGGCACGTCGCGGCTGATGCGGACCTCGCCTTCGCAGATCAGGTACAGCCGGTTGCCGCTCTCGCCTTCGCGAAAGATGTATTCGCCGCTGACGAATTTCTCCTCGCGACACACCTCCGCAATCTCGGCGATTTCGGCTTCGTCGAGGTCCTTGAAGATGGCGACGTTCTTGAGCAGGTCGGTGGTTTCGGCCATGGCGCAGGGGCAGAGTGAGTCTGAATACACTACGGGTTGGGGTGGGGAGGGGCAAGTTCCCCGGGTCCGCCGATTATCATTGGTGCATGCCACGCAGGACACTCGGCCGCCTTCCCAACATCCTGTCCTGCTCCCGGTTAGCCCTGGCCGCCGGCTTTGTCGCGTCCAGCTCGGCAGAGACGCGTGTGACCCTCATCGGCGCAGCTGCGGTAACGGACTTCCTCGACGGCTGGCTGGCGCGGCGTGTGCACGCGACGTCGAAGTGGGGCGCCATGCTCGACCCCCTCGCCGACCGCGTGTTCGTGCTCACCGTGGTGGGGACGTTCCTGTTCCTGGGCGAGCTCACCACGACGTCGTACTTCGTGCTGATCATGCGCGACCTTGCCACCGCCATCGGATTTCTGGTGGCGCGCATTATCCCCTGGCTGCGGCCAGTCGAGTTCAAGGCGCGTGTGCTCGGCAAGGTGGTGACCGTGCTTCAGCTGTTCACCCTCGGTGCGGTGATCGTTGCGCCTCGCCTGGTTCCGTTTCTCCTCGGCGGTGTGGCGCTGGCGTCCATCCTGTCCATTGTGGACTACACCCTCAAGCTGTGGCGCGAGCGCGCGCAATGAGGGCGATGCTTGCAGCAGCACTTGGTGTTCTTGCCATGAACGTCGAGGCGCAGGCGCCGCCGGGTGAGACGCCGCATTCCGAGCTTCGGGCCGACATCATCGCGAGCAGCGGCCGCACCGCGTACCAGGCTGGCGGCGGCGTGCAATTGCCGGCAGGCTATTACGCGCGCGTGGGTGTGATCGGGGCCGTCGGCTCCAACTACTCCGGCGGCGTGTTCGAAAAGAGCGCCCGCGTGGACGTCGTTGGCCGGTTCCTGTTCGACCCCTTTCGTCAGCAGCGCTGGGGAATCTCGGCCGGGGCCGGCGTGAGTCTGCAGGCGCGTGATGGCGACCGGATACGCCCGTTGCTGCTCGCCGTCATCGACGTGGAGGGCCCGCAAGCGAGCAGCCGAATGTCGCCGGCTTTTCAGGTAGGGCTGGGCGGCGGTGTGCGAGTCGGTGCCGCGCTGCGGTGGGGGTCGCGTACGGCCCGTTAGCTGTCTCCTGTCGGGAGATACTCAACCAATCGCTATGCCATTCAGGCCACAAGTTGGGTATGGATTCTCCCGACACGCGCACAGCGCGTGCGGGATGACAGTGAAGCCGAGATGCCCATGCCTGTCATCCCGCAGGCGCGTAGCGTCTGTCGGGAGATGCTCGACCAACCGTTGCGCCATTCGAGCTCTGGCCTAAAGCGCGTGCGGGATGACAGTGAGGCCGAGATGCCCATGCCTGTCATCCCGCAGGCGCGAAGCGCATGTCGGGAGATACTGAACCAACCACTACGCCATTCAGGCCCCGACCCATAGCGCATGCGGGATGACAGTGTCGGGAGATTCTCAACCAGCCCGCTACACCATCCACCCACAAACAGAAACGCCCCCGTTTTCACGGAGGCGCATCGTTTTCTATTCGAACAAGAGAGGGTCAGGCCGCCGACGCGGTATCCGACTCGACGCGCGCCTTGGGAGGCTGCGCGAAACGCATTCCGAGCGTCTTGAGCTCATTGATCTGCTGCTCGCTCAACTCGGGAAACCGCTCCGTCATGTATTTGATCGTATCGGCAAACCACTCGGCGACATGCGACTCATCGGCGCCGACAACGCCACAACGCATGATGTGCTGGAACAGCTCATCGCGGGCCTGCTCGAATGGCGAGGGCTCCACGGGTCCTGCGTACCGACGTGCTCCTGTGTTCTTCTGCGGCTTGGCCATGAATTCGGATTAGGGGGTTGAAGTCTCAGTAATATAATACAAAAGAGCCCTTACTCCCAGTGTTCACCAGGCAATTTCACCCAAGGACACCGGCTGCCCCGGTAAACTCCAGCAATAGAGACGCCAGCGTTTCCGGCGCCTCCTCGGGCACCAGCCGGCCCACCCCCGGCAAGTGCACCACGCGGCTCCCCGGAATGGCTTCGCCCAGCCGGTCAGCGAACTTGGGCGTGGCCCATGGATCCTGGTCGCCCCACACGATCATCGTGGAATGCTTGAGGCGGGAAAGATCCGCGTCTTCCATGTCGCCGTCATCCACCGAGCGGGCGAGCAGCAGCAGGTGATTGAGCCCCTCTTCACCCACGTAGGGCGCGAGATAGCGGGCGATGAGGTTGTCGGGCATGTCGGCCTCGTCGGCAACGCTGCGCCGCAGCACTTCACCCAGAATGGGCGCCACGCCCAGAATGCCGCGGCTGGCCCGGAATGCGAAGCGGGCCGTGTTCCGCTGCAGCGTGGTGATGTCGTCGGCCGGAATGTTGTCCAGCGCGATGGGGTTGATGAGAAACAGCCGCTCGACGCGCTCGGGATGGCTCGCTGCCAGCCGGAGGGCCACCGCCCCACCCAGGTCCAGGCCGACCAGCGTGACCCTGGTGAGTCGTAGCGACGTCAGCGCCCGATCCACGAGCTCGGCCTGTGCGGCGATGCCGAAGTCGGCGTCGAAGGGACGATCGGACTCGCCGTACCCGAACAGGTCCAGGGCGAACGCCGTCCGGTTCGCGAGCGCGATTTCAGGCGCGATGTTTCGCCACACGAAGCTCGA
>JAQBPY010000220.1 GCA_028287285.1 Gemmatimonadota bacterium | reverse complement strand
ACGAACATCTTTGCCGCAGCAACGGTGACGGTGACCCGATAGGACCAGCCGCCGGCGCTTGCCGGACGGAAAACTCAAAGGCGCGACCGTTGCACGACGGTCGCGCCTTGCGCATCACGAATCGCCTTCGGCACCTTCGTCACCATCACACGTGTCCCACGCGGTAATGCGGTGGTACTATTGATGACAACGCCGGCACCCCCATACCACTGGAGAACCGATGGAACTCACCTCGTTCGACTACTCCTCGGCCATTGCTGCTCATCTCGTGTACTTCGGCATCGCGATCGTGGCGACCGTCCTGTTCGTGGGGATCTATGTGACAGTGACCCCGCATCGCGAGTTCAGGCTGATCCGCGAGGGCAATTCCGCAGCCGCCATCTCACTGGGCGGCGCGCTCCTGGGCTACACGATTCCCCTTGCGAAAGCCGTATCGCAGAGCGAGGGCATGACCGACATGCTGTTGTGGAGCGGCGTGGCGCTGGTCGCGCAACTGGTTGCGTACGGCGTCACCCGGCTCATCCTGCCGGCGCTGTCGTCGCACGTGAATGAAGGCAAGGTGGCGTCGGGAATCTTCCTGGCCGCGATGTCCGTGAGCGTCGGCATGCTCAACGCGGCGGCAATGACGCAGTGAGCTGGCCAGGATTTCCATAGCCGGACATTTCAGTGCAGCAAGGACGATTGCCGGAAACCCGGCCGGACTTGCGTGCGTAGTGAGAGCACCTTCCTCCCGGACGTCTCGTGCTGGCCATTGACCTTCAGAAGCTCACCAAACGATACGGCGCCGTAACGGCCGTGAATGACCTCACGCTTCAAGTCACGCCTGGTGAAATCGTCGCTTTCCTTGGCCCCAACGGTGCCGGCAAGACCACGACCATCGACATGATGCTCGGCCTCGCAAAGCCCAACGCCGGTACGGTGCAGATCTACGGCAAGACGCCGGCTGAGTCTATTGCGCGAGGGGAGATTGCCGCCGTGATGCAGACCGGCGGCCTCCTCAAGGATTTCACGGTGGCCGAGACGGTGGAATACACCGCGTCGCTCTACCCGCACGCGCGTCCGGCGCACGAAGTGCTCGACCGGGCGGGCATTCGCGGTATTGGCCACCGGCTGGTGGGGAAGTGCTCAGGCGGCGAACAGCAGCGGCTGCGGTTCGCCATGGCGCTGCTTTCCGATCCCCGCCTGCTCATCCTCGACGAGCCCACGACGGGCATGGACGTCGAAGGGCGGCGCGAGTTCTGGCAGGCCATCCGTCAGGATGCGACACGCGGCCGGACCATCCTGTTCGCGACACATTATCTCGACGAAGCAGACGCATACGCGGATCGCATCGTGCTCATTCGCGAAGGAGCCATCGTCGCCGACGGCACCACGGCGGAGATCAAGAACCTTGCATCGGGGCGTCGAGTGCGTGCAACGCTGGAAGCTCCCGACTTGTCTGCGCTGGGCGGGCTTGACGGAGTGATCGCGGTGGAGCAGCGTGGCGACTCGGTGCTGATCAACTGCAGCAACTCCGACGTCGTCGCGCGATATCTGCTCACGTGCACGACGGCACGCGACGTCGAAATCTCCTCCCAGAACCTCGAGGCGGCGTTCGTTGCGCTGACGTCGAAGGACTCGGCCCTTTCCACCGCAGGACATTCGAGATGACGCCTGAACTTGCCATTGCCAGCGATCGGGGAGCCACACCGCTCGGAGGCTTCAACCTTACCGCGCTCCGGCTCGAGATCACGCGGATGCTGCGCAACCGTCGCACCCTGTTCTTCATCCTCGTATTCCCGAGTGCGTTCTTTTTCATCTTCGGGCTGAGTTACAAGGGTGCACGAGACGCCGGCGACGTCCCCCTCGCCTACATCATGATCAGCATGGCGGTGTACGGCGCGATGGTGGGAAATACATCGGGTGGCGCGACGGTCGCGCTCGAGCGGAATCTTGGCTGGAGCCGTCAGCTTCGCCTGACACCGCTGCACCCGCTGGCGTACGTAAGCATGAAGGTCCTGACGTCGATGGCATTGGGGCTCATCGCCATTTGCGGGACGTTTGCGGTAGGCGCGGCGACTGGGGTGCACATGGGGCCGTCAATATGGTTGATGGCGGGCCTGTCGGCGTGGGTGTGCTCGTTCGTGTTCGCGGCGTTCGGACTGTTCGTGGGCGTTCTCTTTCCGGCCGAAAACGTGATGCAGTTTGTCGGGCCGCTGCTCGCCATCATGGCAATATTTGGCGGGGTGTTCATTCCACTGTCGCAGCTGCCAAAGGGGCTGCAGGCATTCGCGAAATTCACGCCCATGTACGGCGTGGGGCTGCTCGCCCGCGCGCCGCTCGTAGGTGGGGCAACGATGTGGGCGGTGGGCAGCGTCGTGCTGTGGACGCTGCTGTTCGGCATTGGCGCGATGATCCTGTTCAAGCGTGACACCGCGCGCGTCTGACCCACACCAGCCCTCACCGGAACGAATTATACTTTACCCCTTCCACGATCCTGCTTTTAGCGCGGCAGCGCCCGGCCAGTCTCGAGGAACGTCTTGAGATTGGACAGAATCTGCGGCCATCCGCCGGAAATGCCGGAGAGCATTTTGGGATCGCTCGCGAGGTCTTCATGCGTGACCGTCAAACGGATGAGGGCGTCTCCGAGCGGCTCGACGTCGAACGTCACACGCGAGTGCTTCGACGCATCGTCCGCCTCGTTGGGCCTTGCCCATGAGAGCACCAGGCGGCGCGGAGGAGTGCTCTCCACCACGGTGCCCACGATGTCGACCGTGCGCGCGTCATCGAGGCGCTGGTGCTCCCACTGCGAGCCCGGCGTCCACTCCGACACGTTCACATGTCCGGGATCCGTCGCGTTCGGACCAATCCAGTACTGCCGCGTGACGTCAGTGTCGACCAGCGCCTGCCACAGCTTCTCCGGCGTTGTCGCGATGTAGGTCACGTATACGAAGTCAGGCTTTGTCGTCGTCATGTGCTTCGAGTCTCCTCTTGAGATTGTGCAGCGTGCCGAGGCGGTTGCGCTCGAACTTTTCAATCCAGCGCTCGTAGATTTCGTGCAGTGGGACAGGATTCAGGTAGTGCAGCTTTTCTCGGCCACGCCGCACGGTGGCCACGAGGTTTGCTTCCTCGAGCAGTTGCAGGTGCTGCGTTACGGCCTGGCGCGTCATGTCCATGCGCTCGCAGAGCGCCGAGAGCGTCTGGCCATTCTCCTTGTGCAGGAGATCGAGGAGATGCCTGCGGCCCGGGTCGGCGAGTGCCTTGAAGACTTTGTCGATGTCCAAGAAATGGTGCGTCCGTTGAAGGCGGGTGCCTGTGCGGGAATAATAGGCAGGTATTTACTTGCCTGTCAAGCGGCGCATGCTACCAAGTGCCCAGACGACTCTCGGGCAGGGCCTCACCCACGCCGCCGTGCCACGTAGAGCGTGTGCATGGGCCCGGCGGTGTCGTGTGCCCGCACGCGAAGTGTTTCGACGTCGAGTCCCGCGCCGCGTAGTGCGCCGGCGAACTTTGGATCGTCACCCACGGACCAGTACACGATGGTCCCGCCCGCCCGCAATGCGGCTATCGTGATCCCGATGCCGCGCGCCGCGTAGAGCCGCGCGTTCTCGGACATGAGCATCCCATCCGGCCCGTTGTCCGTGTCGAGCATGATCGCATCGAAGCCATCCGGATTGGCGCGGAGCACGTTGCTTACGTCGTCCTGCACCACCCGAACGCGCGGGTCGGCCATCGCTTTGGCCGACAGGTCATAGCGCGGGTCGGCGTTCCATGCGATCACTTCGGGCACGAGCTCAGCGACCACGACGTCGGCGTCATCACCCAACGCACGGAGCGCGGCGCGGAGCGTGAACCCCAGCCCAAGCCCGCCAATCAGCACTCGTATGCCTGATCGCTCATGGAGTTGAGCACAGGCCACCTGGGCGAGGCGATCCTCGGAGAGGTGCCGGCGGCTCGACATGAGCTCCACGCCGTCGGCGCGAATGAGATATGCGCCGTCGTGCCGATACAGCGCGATCAGCGTTCCATTCGGGGTGCGTGCCTCCCCGAGCCGCTCGATCGGTTTCATCGCGAGGGGACTCCGCGGCGGGCAAGTGCCTCGAGCGCCACGGCCAGGAAAATCCCGGCAGCGTACGCGACCAGGTCGCGCGAATCGAAGCCGCTCCCGAGCACGAGGTGTCCGATCGTCGTGGTCCGTAGCGCGTCGAGTCGCGATGTGTGATACAGCTGACTGAGCTCGACCGCCCAGCACACTGCGAGAGCCGTGGCACCGCGCGTCATGCGTCGAGCATCCGGTGCGACGGCCGAGACGCACCACATGATCATGACCGCCCAGAGCGCGTCACCGAGCACATCCCGCGCTGCCGGCGAAAGCGCAGTGCCGCGAAGGTGCACGAACAGTCCGAGTCCAATCGTGCCCACCACAAGCGCGAAGTATGCAAGTCGGACACGCAGGCGCGGAGACAGGGACGTCGCTTTCAACTTCGCATCCTCACGACGTTTGGCAGTGCGCAGAGTGGAGTGGCGTGTGCCAGGATACTTCGCGGCCCTTCGCCGCGCTCAGGACGACAAACGTTCAGTGAATGCTCCGCGCGAGCCGGGCACCGAGTACTCGCGCGGAGTCGCGCAACGTCGGCAGTCGTGCAGTCACGGAATCCTTTGCCAGCAGCGCACCGGTTGCGATGTTGACGAGGCCCATCACCATCTTCGCACGAGACGACGACGTCGTCACCTTGCCGTTCGCAATGAGGGGCGGGCCAGGCTTCAACACCTTCACGGCGCCATCGCGAAACGCGGCCGTCGTGGATAGTGAATCAGCGAGTGTAGCGCGGGGCTCGAACGCCACCATCACCCGGAAGAGCCGCTGTGCCTGCTGCGACTCGGCGGCGAGCGGCAGGCACAGGAACGCAACAGCAAGACGTTTGTTCATCCCGAATTCTAGCACACCGGCAGCTACATATCCTCGAGCGGACGCACTTCGCACGACATCTCGAACTCGGGCCAGTGGATCACGTGGAGCTCCACGAAGCGGTTGGCAACGGCCATCGCTTCTTCCTTCGATTTCACGTCGATGAGCGCATAGCCACCCACGATCTCCTTCGACTCGCTGAAGGGTCCGTCGATCACCGTCATCTTGCCACCCTGGACATTCACCTTCCATGCCTCGGACGTGGGCTTCAGGCCCGCGGTGTCGAGCATCACGCCGCTCTTCATTTGTTCGGTCACGAACTCGCCCATCGCGTCCATCAGTCCCTGAGGAATGGTGTCCAACCGGTACTTCTCGGCGTGTTTGATGAAGCACATGTATTTCATGATCGTATTCTCCGGGGAATGTTGAGGGGGGAAAAATCAGATGGTGGTGACGCGCAGAGCGACGCCGCGGCCGTATACGATATAGAGGGCCGCGAGCCCGACGGCAAAGGGAAAAATGGCGGTGAGCAAGCCCATGCCCATGGCACTCAGGACGGTGGCGCCGGTCATGACGCCCACGAGTCCGCACGCGGCCAGCGCCGTCAGCTGGGGATGCACGCGAAAAAAGCCGGGCAGAACAAGTCCAAGGGCGCCAAGCACTTCTACGACTCCAATGAAGCGGACGAAAAGGCCCGGCAGTGCGATGGGACCTTCGAGCGACGTGAGGGGCAGGATGAGCTTCATCATGCCGGCGAACAGGAACAGGGCGGCGAGGAGGACCTGGAGGGTCCAGAGAACACGATTGGCGTTTCTGAGGGTGAGAGT
>JAQBPY010000204.1 GCA_028287285.1 Gemmatimonadota bacterium | reverse complement strand
TATCGGGCGGACGATCGTCCTTATGGGACCGCACGCACCGAGCCTCATGACTTCGCCGAACGCCACGCCCGCAAGCACCCTTTCAGTCCCCGCAACGCCGGCGTTCTCGTTGGCGCTCGCGTCGGTGATGGAGCAGGGGCAGAATCTCGAACGGCGGGGGCAGCGCGGCGATGCACGCGCACTCTACGAGGCGGCGCTCGTGCGCCACGAAGAATCGGATCCTGCCGCGAGTGCCACGCTCCAGCGCTGGATCGCCCGCACATACATGCAGGAGTCGGATTTCCCCATTGCCGAGGATTGGGCACGCCGGGCCCTGGCGGCATCCGAGAGCCGCAGCGACGAGGCGGGGCGCGGCCACGCGATCAACATGGTGGCGGTGATCCGGTGGTCGCAGGGCGAGCTCGATGAGGCCGAACAGCTCTTCATGGAAGCGCGTGCGTGTGCACTGGGCTCCGGCGAAGCGCGTCTCGCGGCGATGACGGCGATGAACCTCGGCAACATCTCCACGGTGCGCGGAGACTATGCCGAAGCACTCCGCTATCACGAGTCCAGCCTGGCCGATGCGCGCACCGGCGGTCTCGCCGACGAGGCCATGAAGGCGCTGAACAACCTGGGGCTGCTCCATACGCAGATGTCACGCTTTGATCTCGCAGCGCGATCGTTCTCGGAAGCGCTGGAGCTGGGCAAGCTGCTTGGCGACCTGAGCACCTGCATCGTTGCATACCTCAACGTGGCGCGCCTGCGGCTGCGACAGGACGATCGGGCCGGTGCACTCGCGGCATGCGATGAAGCCACCGCGCTCGCGCGCCAGCTTGGTGACACCAACAGCGACGGCGAGTCCGCGCACATCTATGGCATCATCGCGCGGGCGGCGGGCGACGCACAGACGGCGGAGACACATTTTCTGCGCGCGGAGTCCGCCGCGATCGAACGGGGCGACATCATTCTCCAGGGTGAGACCGCGCGCGAGCTGGCTGACCTGTATCGTCATCAGGGCCGCAATCGCCAGACGTTGATGCGGCTCAACCAGGCGCACCGGCACTTCGCGCATCTGCGCGCGCGGCGCGAGTTGGCGGACGTCGGCCGGAGAACGGCAAAGCTCGAGGGCGACTTTCTCGACGTCGTGAACAAGTGGGGCGACTCGATCGAATCAAAGGACGTCTACACGCAGGGCCACTGTGTACGGGTCGCTGACCTGGCCTGCGCGCTCTGGTCGCGGGTGTGCGCAGAGGACGATACGTCGCTCTTCTGGTTTCGCATTGGCGCGCTGCTGCACGACGTGGGCAAGCTGATGGTGCCCGCCGAAGTGCTGAACAAGCCCGGCAAGCTCGACGACGATGAATGGCTGATGATTCGCGGACATCCCAGCGCCGGCGTGGAGCTGCTGGCCGATATCGAGTTTCCGTGGGACGTACGCCCCATCGTCGAGAGCCACCACGAGCGGTGGGACGGCAAGGGATATCCGCACAACCTCATGGGCGAATCCATTCCGCTCACGGCGCGCGTGTTGTGCATTGCCGACGTCTACGATGCGCTCACCTCCGAGCGGAGCTACAAGCAGCCCTTCTCGCACGACAAGGCCATGGAGATCATGCGCGGCGATGTGGGACGCGCATTCGATCCGGGACTCTTTGGATCATTCGAGGAGGTCGTGCAGCGAGGAAGCTGGCGGCACATCTGATCAGGGGAAGTGCGGACGGCACGAACATGACGTGCTCATCGTTGCCGGCATCCAGCACGAATCTTGATGTCGTGGAGGGGAGGAGCCGACGACGGCCGAGCAGCACCAGCCGTTCCACTCGCTCTCGTAGAAATGCAATCCAGCAATCAAAGGTGGATGGATGCGTGGCGTGCGACGCTCGCCACAACGCGCAAGCGGTATTCGTCGCTGGTGCTCGCGACGCTCGTGTCCGCGCTCGCGTCCATCGTGATGGTCGTTACCCTGATGACGAACACGCCGGTGGTTTCTCCACTTCCATTGATCGCGCTCTTCCAGATCGCCGTCGTGGGATGCATGCTGGCCGCGCGTGAGGAAATCTCGCGCAAGGTGGACGAGCTGTCCGTTCTGGCGGACTCGGATCCGGCAACCGGCTGCCTCAATCGCCGCGGCTTCGCGCGCGTGCTCGAGAGCACGCTCATCAGTGCGCGCTTCGCGAAACAGGACATTGCCCTGCTCTCGCTCGACCTCGACCACTTCAAGCAGATCAACGATCGTTTTGGCCACAACGTGGGCGACGTCGTGATCTCCGAGGTTGCGGCCACGCTTGCGGACATGGTGGGGAATGACGGCGTCGTGGCACGCATGGGCGGCGAGGAATTCTCCGTCCTGCTGCTGAGTGCGGATGCGGAATGCGCCGGGGTGATGGCGGAGCGGATGCTGGCGCGGCTGCGATGCCAGGACATCTGCGGTACCTGTGCGGGTACGCATGTCACGATGAGCGTGGGCATCGCGGCGGAGCGCATCGCATCGACGGCGGATGGTGCGGCGCTGCGTGCGCGGGCGGACGAGGCGTTGTACATCGCGAAGCGGACGGGCAGGAACCGGGTGATGCTGTGGGCGCCCGGGGTCCGGTCCAATTCCACCCCGGCGGCTGCAGCGGCGCAGATTGCCCGGCCGGCGCGGTGGATGGGGATGCGGTCTGATCGTCAGATAGTCTGACGGCCTCATCGGGACATGGCTCTTGCAGTTCCCGCCAATGTTTGCAGAGTGCGAGGTGGCGTGATAGGGTGAATGCGGCCATCATTGGCTGCGAATTTACCTAAAGCATTACAGGATAATAACTTGTGTGCTGTGACTTCACGCACATATCACTGGCACCAACGCTGCTTTAGCAGTGTGCACGAAAGGCCCGTCCCGCCTTTCACCGCGGCCGAATTCCCGCGGAGACGTTTCTTCCACGTACGGTTCCCGTCATGAAACACACTCGCCGCGGTTTCACGCTCATCGAGCTCCTGATCGTCGTCGTGATCATCGGCATCCTGGCCGCGATCGCGATTCCGAAGTTCGCGAACACCAAGTCGAAGGCGTACATCGCCGCGATGAAGTCGGACCTCCGCAACCTCGTCACGGCCGAAGAGTCGTTCTTCGCCGATTCGACGAAGTACGTCACGTTCGACACCACGA
>JAQBPY010000200.1 GCA_028287285.1 Gemmatimonadota bacterium | reverse complement strand
CCGCGCCATCTCCGTCCGCTGGTGGATCGCTGCGCTGTGCGGTCTGGCATATGAGTTCACTGGCGTCACCCTGTCATTCGTGTACGCGGGCCACGATGGCCGCATCATCGCCGCCACACTGTTGCCGCTCGTGTTGCTGTGCATCACACGGGCAGTCGAGTCAGGCGCACCGCTCTGGTTCGCCGCACTCGCCGCCACGGTCGGCACCCTGCTGCTGTCGTTTCAGATTCAGGCTGCCTACTACGTCCTGCTTGCCGGCGCGGCGTGGGGACTCTTCGTCGCCATTCGCACAGCGTCACGCGCAGGCGCCCGCGTGATCGAGCGGCGCGTTGGAATGTGCCTGCTGGCCATCGTGCTCGCCTTCGGCATTGCCGGCGTGAACTTCGTTCCATTCTCGGGCTACATCGCGGAATCACCGCGCGCCAATGCAGGCGGCCGCGGCTACGACTTCGCCACGTCCTTCTCGATGCCGCCCGCGGAAACCATTGGACTGGCCGTTCCCGAATGGCACGGTGTGTTGGACAGCTACAAGGGACTGAGCAAGTTCAAGTATCACACGGAATACGCAGGCGCCTTTGTTCTCGTCCTGATTGTGATGGGCCTCCGCACTGCGTGGCGCGATGCACGCTGGCGCTTCTTTGCCGGTCTTGCGGCGTTCGCACTGGTCATGGCGTGGGGAGGATACACACCCGTGTACCGGCTCTACTACCGGATCATCCCGGGTCTCTCCCGCTTTCGTGCCCCCTCCATCGGGTTCTTCCTCGTCGCATTTTCGCTGGTGACCATGGCGGCGATTGCCATGGAGGCACTCGCGGAAAAGCGAGCGAGAGTCGACACGAGGAAGATCGGCCTGTCGCTGCTGTCCGTCGGCCTCATCCTGGGCATCCCTCTCGTGTTCGGCGCCGCGAGCTCCGGCAGTCGTGCCGAGGGATTCTTGCGCTTTGCGGCATTCAGTGCCGCTGTCCTCGGTCTCCTCTGGATGTGGTGGCGAGGTCTTGGCAACCCACGCGTGGTGTTCGGGGCTTTGGCGCTCGTCATCGTCGCCGACCTGTGCATCGTGGGACGACGTTTCATGGAGACGGTGGATCCGCCCTCGGAGCTCCTCGCGGCCGACGACGTGGCGTCGTTCCTACAGCAGCAGCATCCGACGCGCGTGTGGGTCTACCCGGCGCCCGCGGGCACAGGATCCGGATACCTGGGCAACGGCACCTTTGGCGTATCGACCGACTACCTGATGCACTTCAAGCTGCGGCAGGTGGGCGGCGAGCACGGAAACCAGTTGCAGCGCTGGAATGATTTCGCCGGTGGATCTGCCGAACGGATGATCGACTTCAACCATCTCGTTGCGCGCGGGTCGTTGCTGAACGCCGCGAGCGTGGACTACATCGTGGCCACGGTGGAGCTGGTGATCGTGCGCGGTTCGCAGAATGAAACAACGGATCGGCTTACGCGCGTCTACGCGAATGACAAGGTCCTGGTCTACCGGAACAATCGCGCCATGCCGAGGGCATATTTCACCAACGTGGTGCATCTCGTTCCCACGCGCGAGATGGCGCTCGCCGGGATCCTCGCGGAACTCTGGCAACCTGCCGACAGCACCATCGTGGAAGTCGATCGGAGCGCGCCCTTTCCGGAGCTTGCGCGCGGACCTGTTGCGGGCAGTGCGACCATCGAGGCAGATGACGACCCGGACCACATCGTCATCCACACGACGTCCGACCGCGACGCGATGCTCGTGCTCACGGAAGCGTATGCGTCTGGATGGCAGGTCGCGATTGACGGCGTGCCGACCAGGATCTATCCCGCGAATTATGCATTTCGCGGGGTCAATGTGCCCAAGGGGGCCCACACCGTGCGGTTCGAGTTCCGGCCCCCGGCAGTGTACGCGGGGGTAAAGCTGTCACTGGCCTCACTTGGCGTGCTCATCATTTTCGCTGGCGCGGCGCTCGCGCGGCGTCGTTCGCAGTTGCGAACATTTCATGTTTCTGACACCTTATAGAATGCGCCCAATTCCCATTGCCCATGCATTCGGCAAGGCTGCAATCGCCGCAGCGATTCTCGTCGTCGCAGGATCATGCGACCGGCAGCCCCTTGCCCCGATCACTCCCGTGAATCCGTCCACTGTCGCGACGGACAGCTCACGTCCTCCGAACCTTGCCCGACTCCGGTGCACTGCGGACCGGATCGCGAAGGTCGTCACGTGCGAGACGCCAGGGGAGGGAACTGGCACGCTCGCGGACATCATCGTTGGAGGGCAGAATTCGTACGTCAAGCTGACGTCGAGCAATGTCGACTACAACGTGGGAACGCAGCAGTTCTCCTTCAACGTCACCCTGCGCAATCTCATTCCGCAGGCAATGGGGACGACGGATGGAACGACCCCCGATCCAAGCGGGATTCGCATATTCTTTGACGAAGGTCCGGTGGCCACGGCGGGCTCCGGGTTGATGTCGGTCGTCAATCCGGATGGTGTGGGAACCTTTACCGGCACCAACCAACCGTACTTCAGGTACCCGGTGGTCTTGAACCAGTTCGACGTCTCGCCGGCAAAGACGTGGATCCTGGCCATGCCAAACACGGTGCAGTCCTATTCGTTCGCGGTGTACGTCTCGGCGCCGGTCAAGTTCCCCAACGGCTATGTCGAGGTTGCGGGAAACCCGGCCATTCGTGCGGACGGTGTCCGGCAACTCACGGGGACGAGCAGGACGAACGTGGGCAATGAGGTCGCGGGCACCACGATTACGTGGAGCACATCCGACACCACGGTGGCCACGGTGGATGCGACGGGGCTGGTGCTGGGGGTCCGGGAGGGTACCGTGACGATGGGTGGAACGGATGGGCCGCGTTCCGGCACGCTGGCCATGACGGTGTCGGCCATTACGCGGGTGTGGTCCGGCAGCGCGACGACCGACTATTCCACCGCGCTCAACTGGACGAGAAATGTCATTCCCACGCTGAACGATTCGCTCGATATCCCCGCCGTGGCATCGGCGCGCTATCCCCAGCTTGCCTCCAATGTGACGGCCGCCGGATTGACGCTGGAGGCGGGCACATCGCTCTTGCTTGGCGCATTCAATCTTACGCTGAGCAAATCCGTCAGCGTCGCCGCATCGACGACCTTTTCGAGTACGTCCGGCCGCCTCATCTTGACGGGTGTTGCCGGGACGCTCGCGGCGGCCACCCAGATTCCCAGATTGAGCGTCGTAAGCGGCTCATACAGTCTGACCACGGACGTTGCCGTCAAGAACCTCATCCAGGTTGACGGGGGCCGGATCACGTCGTCGGGATTCAAGCTCCAGGTGGACAACGCGCCCTAGCTGGCCGGCAGTCGTTTGGCGATTCACCGAATCCGTGCGGTATCGGCCATGCGAGCACGAAGCGTGCGGTAGCACTGTCCAGCAATGGAAAACGCCCCTGACGTTGTCAGGGGCGCAACCTTATGAGCGGTACAAGACTCGAACTTGTGACCTCCACGATGTCAACGTGGCGCTCTAACCAACTGAGCTAACCGCCCGGACACGACGACCGTCGAACAAACAGAGCGGGAAACGGGACTCGAACCCGCGACCCCAACCTTGGCAAGGTTGTGCTCTACCAACTGAGCTATTCCCGCACTTCAAACAATACCCGACTCGACTTGCTCCACCGCGTCCTGTACCTCACGGCCTACCAGTCGTCACAACGCCGGCCCAGTGGAGGCGAGGGGAATCGAACCCCTGACCTCTTGAATGCCATTCAAGCGCTCTCCCAACTGAGCTACGCCCCCGGGAACCTTCCACAACGTGCGCAGCAATGTTACCAAACACACGTTCCGGCAGGAACCACCATATATAGCCGAGGGTATATGTGATGTCAACCAAACAGGGCTAGCGGAATCTCAGTAGGCCGGTAATTTGCAGCACCTCGGGGCATGTGCGAATTCCCGTTGTGTTTCTCCTGTCTCACTCGGCGCCGTTCGCTCGGCGACGACAGGACAGTTCCTGTTCAACGTAGCTATCCGACGCACCGCTTAACCCGTTCTCATTTCGGAATTCGGTGTTGCACCTTGTCGCAACAGTTCGGTCGTCGCAGCTCATAGATGCCTACTCTCACGCGTAGGACCTGTACGAGGCACCCATGACAGAAGTCAAGAAACCAGTGCGGCGCCGCCGCGCGGCCCCTGCGGGGATCGCGCCCAACGAGCCCGAACGCGACATCCTCGATCAATACCTCTACGAGGTATCGACCTATCCGCTGCTCAAGGGCACGGAAGAAATCGATCTCGCGAAAAAAATCAGGGCTGGTGACCAGGATGCGCTGCAGGAGCTCGTCAAGCGCAACCTGCGTTTCGTCATCTCCGTCGCCAAGAAGTACCAGAACCGCGGGTTGCCCCTCATCGATCTCATCGGCGAGGGCAACGTGGGTCTGCTCACAGCTGCGCGGAAGTTCGATCCTGATCAGGGCGTCAAGTTCATCTCGTACGCCGTGTGGTGGATTCGCCAGGCCATCCTCTCGGCGCTCGCGCGCCAGGGGCGCACGGTGCGCGTTCCCCTCAACCGCACGGCGGATCTCTCGCGCATCATCAAGGCGAGCGAAATTCTCCGGCAGAAGTTGAATCGTGAGCCGAGTCCCGAGGAGCTGAGCCAGCTGACCGGGTTGTCGGTTGACGTGGTGCAATCACTCGCAGCGCTGAACACGAGCGACGTGCGGCTCGATGCACCAATGGATCCCGAAGGTGATCGGTCGCTCATCGAGCGCTTCGTGGCCGACGAGATGCCGGATACGGAGGAGGAGGCGATGAACCGCTTCCTCACCGATGAAATCGAGCAGGCGCTCTCCACGCTTCCGCCGCGCGATGCCAAGGTGCTGCGGCTGTATTTCGGGCTGGAGGGAGGACGCGAACATACGCTCGAGGAAATCGGCAGCATGCTCGGCGTCACGCGTGAGCGCGTCCGTCAGCTCCGCGATCGGGCACTCAAGCGTCTCCGTGAAGGCGACGTCGGCCGAGCGTTAGGAAGCTTCGCGGCGTAAGGCGCGGGCAGGAAATGCGCAAAAAGGGCGGCCAGGGAGCCGCCCTTTTTGCGTCCGAGCACATCGTTGTCAAAACGCAAGGTCTGGCAGGGGTTCACGCAGTGCATCACTTTTCTGCTGTCCGGCCCACGTCATGCACTTGGAACCGTACAAAGCCGGCCACCCACGTCCGCACATTTTCAGTTGATCCAGCTCAAGGACATCCACAAGGCCTTTGGCCAGAAGCGAGTCCTCGATGGATTCACCCTCGATGTCCCCGAGGGCGAGACCACCGTGATCATCGGATATTCCGGCACCGGAAAGTCCGTCGCGATCAAGCACATCGTGGGGCTGCTCGAACCGGATTCGGGTGAAGTCTGGGTGGACGGGCAGAACGTGCCGGAGCTTCCGCGGCGGGAGCTCTATGCGCTGCGGTCACACATCGGCTACGTGTTCCAGTTTGCGGCGCTCTTCGATTCGTTCAACATCGGAGAGAACGTGGCCATGGGACTCCGCAAGCAGGGCGAGCTGGACGAGCGCGAGATCTCCGAGCGGGTGGACGAGGCGCTGGATCTCGTGGACCTGCCGGACGTGCGCGACCGGTATCCCGCCGAGCTGTCCGGTGGAATGCGCAAGCGCGTGGGCATCGCGCGCGCGATCGCGCTTCGGCCAAAGTACATCCTGTACGACGAGCCCACCACGGGACTCGATCCCGTGACGAGCGCCGTCATCGACCAGCTGATGGTCCGCATGCGTGAGAAGCTGCACGTGACCGGCGTGGTGATCACGCACGACATGCGCAGCGCATACACCGTGGGGACGCGCATCGCGATGCTCTACGAGGGACGCGTGCGCTTCGACGGCACCATCGCCGAGATCCAGCAGACGACGGATCCGATCGTTCGGCAGTTCATCGAGGGCAAGCCGACCGTGGACGAGCAGGGCGTGCCCGGCGCCGTCGCCGCGCCGGTCTGAGGCCGACCGGAGATGACACGCTCGCGAGCCCAGCAGGAGACGTCTGCGGGTGGGGTCGTCTATCGGCTTGACGGGCGCACGCCGCTCTTCCTGCTCATTCGTGACAGCTACAGGAACTGGGGATTTCCAAAGGGCCACCTGGAGTCCGGAGAGCAGGCGCAGGATGCGGCCCTCCGCGAAGTCCGTGAAGAAACCGGGCTGGACGCCGTGAGCCTGCGCGGTACCATCAGCACGATCGACTGGTATTTCCGTTTCCGTGGACGGCTCATTCACAAGGTCTGCCATTTCTACCTGATGGAGACGAATGAGGCGGAGACGTCACCGCAGGGGACCGAAGGAATCACGGCGTGCCAATGGGTGCGCTACGACGAAGCGACGACAGCCATTTCCTACGCCAATGCCCGCCAGGTGCTGCAGCGTGCGCACGAAATGATCACTGGTGCTCCCGTGGACGTTTCGTGATGGATACCGTGGCGGCGACGCCGACGCCGACGCCGGCTGCGTCGCAGTCCCGGTCGGTCATGCCGCCGCCGGCGGTGGTGCTGTATACCACTCGCGAGCGCGCGCGCATTCTCATGCGCTCCGCCTTTCCCAGACGTCGCGCCCGTTTGCTCCTCACACGAACTCCGGAAGAGCTGGACGCGGCATTTCGGACGTCGCTCATCGACGCGGCGATCGTGGATCTGGCAGGTGCGCAGGAAGAGACGTGGCGCGCGGCTGCGCTGGCGCGCGAGTTTCCGAGCGTGCCGTTCTTCGGGCTCACGGCGCTTCGCGCGGCGGAGGCACCTGCACTGGCGCAGTGCGTGACGCTGGACTTTGCGGACGTGCTGGTGGAATCGGTGGACGACAGCGTGGCGCGCGACCTGGTGCTGCGTCACGCCTTCTCGACGCGCTTTTCGGCGACTCTGTCTGCGCCGCCGGAGGCCCTTGGACTGGATACGCAGCTGCAGCGCGCCGCGTGGGCGTGTATCGTGGCGTGGTCTGGCCGTCCGGTGCGCACGCAATCGCTCGCCGACGCCATCGGTGTGACGCGGGAGCACCTGAGCCGCACGTTTTCATCGGACGGCGCACCCAACCTCAAGCGCGTGATCGATCTGGTGCGCCTGATCGCGGCGGCGGAGCTGGCCAAGAATCCGGGTTATGACGTTCGGGATGTTGCGGAAGTGCTCGATTTTGCCAGCTCATCGCACCTGTCCAGTACTGCGCAGCGCGTGATCGGCACGAAGCCGGCGTCGCTCGCCAGGCTGCGTGCGGTGGACCTTGTGGAGCGCTTCACGAAGGGTCATGGGCGGAGCCGGGGGTGATTGGTGGTGTGCCGTGGCTGGCGCGCGGCTGCGACGGGCGTTCGTCGATTTGCCGGTCCAGATACACCACATAGCCGCCGAGCAGGCGCGCGACGGTCCCTGACCGTGCGGTGAGCTCGGTGAAGGCGCCGGCGGGCAGCAGATCGGCGTGGCGCGCAATGGCGAGCTCCGTTTCGAGGCGGAGCAGGGCACATTTGGCGGCCGAATACGACTGCCGCTGATCTTCCGGGCCATGTCGTCCGTAGCCGTCGGCGATGTGGGTGCCAACCTCCATGGCGGTTGCCATGATGGTATCGGACACGCTCTTGGTTTCGCGCCGGATGTTGTGCCGGAGCGTGCGGATGACGTCGCCGGCGAGGGCAACGGATTCCTGCCAGACTCTGAGTTCTCGGACGCCAGTAGACATGGCCGCAACGTATGGTGATCCGGCCGGGGAGCGTCACCAAAGGGCGGCGCGGCGGACCAAACGAGCATACCTTGGCGTGGCGCCGTGGACGCGCGGTGGAGTTGCTTCCCACCTCGGCTTGTGATAATTTTCACAAGCTACCCCCAATCGCCCACCAAGACTGACGCATGGCATCCGACACGACGCTCCGCCCCGGTGAGATCAAGGACATCCTTCTTCGCGAAATCGAAGCCGCTGACCTCCACGCGCTCGACGTCGAGGAAGTGGGATCGATCCTCGAGGTGAAGGACGGAATCGCCCGCATCTACGGCCTCCAGAAAGCCATGGCCGGCGAGATGCTCGAGGTGCACTCCAGCGAGACAGGCCAGACCATCACGGCCCTCGCCCTCAACCTCGAGGAAGACAACATCGGCGCCGTCGTGCTCGGCGATTATCTCCAGTTGAAGGAGAGCGACGAAGTCCGTCGTACCGGCCGCGTGCTCGAAGTGCCGGTTGGTCATGCGCTCGTGGGACGCGTCGTCGACGCACTCGGCCGCCCCATCGACGGCGCCGGTGACATCGTCACGGAGTTCACGCGCAAGGTGGAGAGCGAGGCGCCCGGCATCATCGTGCGCGAACCTGTGAAGGAGCCGCTCCAGACCGGCATCAAGTCCATCGACGCGATGATCCCGATCGGCCGCGGACAGCGCGAGCTCATCATCGGCGATCGTGGCACCGGCAAGACCGCCATCGCCATCGACGCGATCATCAACCAGAAGGGCCAGGGCGTTTTCTGCGTGTACGTCGCCATCGGCCAGAAGGCGTCGACCGTTGCGTCCGTCGTCGCGAAGCTCAAGGAAGCCGGCGCGATGGAGTACACCATCGTTGTCGTCGCCTCCGCGTCCGATCCGGCTCCGATGCAGTACATCGCGCCGTACTCCGGTGCTGCGATGGCCGAGTATTTCATGTACAACGAGGGCAAGCCCACGTTGTGCGTGTATGACGATCTCACCAAGCAGGCCGCGGCGTACCGCCAGCTGTCGCTCGTGCTCCGTCGTCCGCCTGGTCGCGAAGCGTTCCCCGGCGACGTGTTCTATCTCCACTCACGTCTCCTCGAGCGCGCGGCAAAGTTGTCATCCGACCCGAAGGTCGTGGACGGTGTGAACATCCTGAAGCCCGGTGGCTCCATGACCGCGCTTCCAATCATCGAGACGCAGGCCGGTGACGTGTCCGCCTACATCCCGACGAACGTCATCTCCATCACCGATGTGCAGATCTTCCTTGAAGTCGACTTGTTCTATGCCGGCGTAAGACCCGCTGTTAACGTCGGAATATCCGTGTCGCGCGTCGGTGGCTCGGCACAGATCAAGGCGATGCGCGGCGTGGCCGGCCGTCTCCGTCTGGATCTGGCGCAATACCGCGAGCTAGAAGCCTTCGCATCCTTCGCGTCGGATCTCGATGCGGCCACGAAGAAGCAGCTGGAGCGCGGTGCACGCACGGTCGAAATTCTCAAGCAGGGCCAGTACGCGCCGATGCCGGTGGAGCAGCAGGTCATGATCCTGTATGCAGCGGCCAATGGATTCCTGGACGACGTCGACGTCAGCGCTTTGCGCGAGTGGGAGAAGGGGTTCCACGAGTTCATGGCGGCGCAGTTCCCGCAGGTTGGCGAGCGCATTCGCACGGAGAAGGCGCTGAGCAAGGAAACGGAAGCGGACTTCAAGCGCGCCATCGACGAGTACAAGAAGTCGGTTGGGAAGTAGGTGAACCATGGCTAAGGGTCGCGAGCTCAAGGGCCGCATCAAGTCCGTCGAGAACACGCGCAAGATCACGCGCACGATGGAAATGGTGGCGACGTCGAAGATGAAGCGCGCGCAGGATCGCGTTGTCTCGGCGCGTCCGTATGCCAACGCGCTCACGGACGTCATCTCGAGCCTGTACTCGCCTGATCTCGCCGAGCGATTCCCGCTGCTGCGGCAGGTGTCGGCGCCAAAGCGTGTGGCGCTCGTGGTGCTCACGAGCAATCGTGGTCTCGCTGGCGGCTTCAACGCGAACCTCATCAAGCAGGCGCGTGTCCAGATCGCCGAGCTCGAGAAGACGAACGTGAAGGTCGAAGTGCACGTCATCGGCAAGAAGGGCATCGGCTACTTCAAGTACGTCGGACGCGAGCTCAAGTCGTCGCGCATCGATGTCACTGATCGTCCCACGGCCGAGAATGCAAGCGAGATCGTGGATGCGCTGATGAAGGAGTTCATCGACGGTGAGCTCGATGGCGTGTACGTCACGTACTCCAAGTTCAACTCGGTGCTCAACACGCCGCCCACGACCGATCGGGTGTTGCCCGTGACGCCGCCTGTGGCAAAGGAAGGCGGGGTACAGCGCGACTATCTGTTGTTCCCCAGTGCGGAAGCGATTCTCACGGACCTGCTTCCGTCGTACGTGCGCAATGCCATCTATCGCGCACTGGTGGAAACGGTTGCCGGCGAACAGGCCGCGCGCCGCACCGCAATGAAGAACGCAACAGACAACGCCGGCGACATCCTGAACGTCCTCCGCCGCACATATAACCGCGCCCGTCAGGCGCAGATCACGCAGGAGATCGCCGAAATCGTCGGCGGCGCTGCTGCTCTCCAAGGATAGCCATGGCCACTGCAATCGCTTCCCAGCAAATCGGCAAGGTCGTTCAGGTCATCGGCCCGGTGCTCGACGTCGAGTTCGAGTCCGGCCACCTGCCCGAGCTGTACAACGCGCTCGAGATCAACGCGACCACGGATTCGGGTCAGAAGATCCGCGTGACGGTCGAGGTGCAGCAGCACATCGGCCGCAACCAGGTTCGTGCCGTCGCGATGAGCTCCACCGACGCCGTCGTGCGCGGCATGGACGTCATCGACACCGGTGCCGCCATCTCCGTGCCGGTCGGCAACACGGCACTGGGCCGCATCCTCAACGTGCTCGGCGAGCCGGTGGACAACGGCGCCGAGATTCCGAAGGATGCGCTCCGCTGGCCGATCCATCGCAAGCGTCCGGACTTCGTGAACCTCGAGCCGAAGACGGAAGTCTTCGAGACGGGCATCAAGGTCATCGACCTCATCGCCCCGTTCGTGAAGGGTGGAAAGATCGGGTTGTTCGGGGGCGCCGGCGTGGGCAAGACGGTCGTCATCATGGAGCTCATCAACAACGTCGCCAAGGGACACGGCGGAAAGTCGGTGTTCTGCGGCGTGGGCGAGCGCACGCGCGAGGGCAACGATCTCTATCTCGAAATGCAGGAGTCGGGGGTCATCAACTCCTGCGCGCTGATTTACGGCCAGATGAACGAGCCACCAGGAGCTCGTCTCCGCGTTGGTCTCGCCGGCATCACCGTCGCTGAGTACTTCCGCGACGTGGAGAACGCCGACGTGCTCGTGTTCATCGACAACATCTTCCGCTTCACGCAGGCCGGTTCTGAAGTGTCTGCACTGCTTGGCCGTATGCCGAGCGCCGTGGGATACCAGCCGACGCTCGCGACGGAGATGGGTGATTTGCAGGAACGCATCACGTCGACGCGTAATGGATCGATCACGTCGGTGCAGGCCATTTACGTTCCTGCCGACGACATCACCGATCCGGCGCCGGCCACGGCGTTTGCCCACCTCGACGCCACGGTCGTTCTCTCTCGCGCGATCACGGAGCTCGGCATCTATCCGGCCGTCGATCCACTGGCCTCGAGCAGCCGCATCCTGGATCCGCAGTACCTGGGCGCCCGCCACTACAAGGCGGCGACGGACGTGCAGAAGATCCTCCAGCGCTACAAGGAGCTGCAGGACATCATCGCGATCCTCGGCATGGACGAGCTTTCGGAAGACGACAAGAAGATCGTCGGACGCGCGCGCCGTCTGCAGCGCTTCATGTCGCAGCCGTTCTCGGTGGCCGAGCAGTTCACGGGCATCCCGGGCAAGTACGTGAAGCTCGAGGAGACCATCAGCAGCTTCGAGCGTCTCGTGGCCGGCGAGTTCGATCACCTGCCGGAGCAGGCGTTCTTCATGGCCGGCGGCATCGACGACGTCGTCGAGAACGCCAAGAAGATGCAGGGCTGATCGTGTTGACCGTTTCGGTGATCTCGCCGGAGGCCGTCTTGTTCGAGGGCACGACGGAGTCTGTCGTTGCGCCTGCGTTCGACGGGCAGGTGGGCATTCTTACGGGCCATGCGCCGATGGTGACGCTGCTGGGCAAGGGTGAGCTGCGACTCGGCACTGCTGGCCAGCGCTTCAACGTCGAGGGCGGCTTTGTACAGGTCGTCGACGACGTGGTTCGTGTGGTGACGGAGCGTGCGTCTGCGGTGTAAAGGTCTGTAAGGACGACAGTTCAATCAGCTCCCGCGCGAAGCTCTTCGCCGCTGGCCATGAGCCAGGGGAGTCGTGGGGCGGGGCCTCGCAAAGGGAAAAAGGGTCCTTCGCTTTGCTCAGGACGACAACTCGCTGCATGTTGAGCCCATGACACGGCGAGCTCGAAAACCGGCCAAGGCGGCAGCACGTGCGAGCGCGCTCGCGACGTACGCACCCTTCGTGGCCGCTGCGCTCACGTTCCTCGCATTCCTGCCGGCATTGCAGGGACAATTCATCAGCTGGGACGACCGCGCCAACTTCCTCGCCAACCAGCATTATCGCGGCCTCGGGTTGCGCGAGCTGCAATGGATGTGGACCACGAATCACCTGGGGCACTATGTCCCGTTGTCGTGGATGTCGCTCGGTCTGGATTACCTGCTCTGGGGGATGAGTCCAGCGGGCTACCACTTGACGAGCATGCTGTTGCACGCGGCGAATGCGGCGCTCGTGTTCCTGATTGCGCGCAGGATATTCAGCGTGGCCAGTGCAGGCAGCAGGCGTTCGGACGACATCATCATCGCGTCGCTCGCGTCTTCACTTTTCTTTTCGCTCCATCCGCTGCGGGTGGAGTCGGTCGCATGGATCACCGAGCGGCGTGATGTTCAGTCGTTGTTCTTTCTGTTGATCAGCGTGCTGTTCCATCTCGAGTCGAGCATGAAAGAGCGCGCCGGACGAGCGTACGGCATTGCACTCGCTGCGTTCGTGTGTGCGCTGCTGTCGAAAGCCACGACGGTTACGCTGCCCGTGGTCCTCCTCATTCTGAACGTCTATCCGCTCGGACGGCTGGGCGGCGCAACAGGATACTTCGGCGCGAATGCCCGTCGCATCTATCTGGAGCTCGTCCCATTCTTTCTGCTTTCCGCAGCTGCCGGCATCGGGTCGATTCTTGCGCTCACGCCAGGCAGGCAACTCGCGATCTCCGAAAAGGTCGCGGTGTCGATGTACAGTCTGGCGTTCTACCTGAAGCAGACGCTGGCGCCATTCAATCTGTCGCCATTGTACGAAATGCCCTGGCGGGTCGACGTGCTCGCGATGCGATTCGTCGTGAGCTACGCAGTGATCGTGGCGCTTACGGTGATTGCGTGGCACGCGCGGTCACGCTGGCCCGGTGCGGTGG
>JAQBPY010000195.1 GCA_028287285.1 Gemmatimonadota bacterium | reverse complement strand
GAGCTCGCCGAACGGGTGCTCAAGGGCCGCACCCAGACGTTCGACATTGCCATTCTGGAGTGGCTGCACGCCCACCAGAGTGTCCCGCTCACGGCGCTCATGGTCGAGATGACGTACCTCGGCACGGGCACGGTGGTCATGATGATCGTCTGCATCACGGCCATGTTCCTCTGGCATACGGAGCACAAACACTCCGCGCGCCTGCTCCTCGCTGCCACGGCGGGCAACATCATCCTCAACAACGCCCTCAAGCTGGTCTACCACCGCGACCGGCCCAGCGTGTTCGAGTGGCAGACCACGGCGCTCAGCTCATCGTTTCCATCGGGGCACGCCATGAGCTCCACGGTGGTCTACGGCACGGTCGCATATCTCTGCATGCGGCTGCAGAAGCACTACTGGTCGCGCGTCATCACCTTCTTCGCGGCGGTCATCCTCATCCTCCTCATCTGCCTCACGCGGCTCTACCTCGGCGTCCACTATCCGTCGGACGTGATGGGGGGAATCATCGTGGGGCTGGCATGGGCGGGGTTCTGCATGGCCACGCTGGAAGCGTCGCTCGTACTCGCTCGACGTCGCGCGCCACCGCAGGTGGTGGAGGAACTGCCTGCGCCAAAAGAAGCCGCCGCCAGCTAGAAGACCACTTTCAGCGCCGCTGGAACAATCGTTGCCGAGTGCGCTCGCATGCAGTGCCCTTCGCAACCCTGTCACAGCGAGTGCGAAACATGGCAGCAAAGAAAAAGTCAGCGCGCAAGTACGGAAAGGCCGCGAGCAAGAGCGTCAAGAGCGCCATGCATCGCAAGAAATCCGGCACTCTCAAGAGCGGCGCCGGACGCCACCCCAAGGTGAAGAGCCGCGAGCAGGCCATCGCCATCGGCCTCTCCGAAGCACGCGCCAAAGGCGCCAAGGTGCCGCGCAAGAAGACGGCGAAGAAGGCGGCAAAGAAATCCACCGCGAAGAAATCCACCGCCAAGAAATCCGCCAGGAAGAAATCCACCAGGAAGTCGACTCGCAAAAAGTCAGCGTCCTGAGTTGGACCCCACGATGAACGGTACCGTCGTCGGTTGAGGACTGCCGGCGGCGGGTTCGTCGGTCACGGCGACGGCAGCCAGTGCATCCTTCGGCAGCACATACGTCGCATGGACGATGGCGTCGCCATTCACCGACGGCGTGAACGTCCCCGCACTGATCTTCTCCGTCGCCGTCACGAGCCACAACTGGTAGGTACGGCCCGCCTTTGGCGCCGGCAGGTTGTGCGCAATGAAGGTCCACGCATTCACCGGCTGGTTCCAGAACATCCGGGCGGCCGGCACACGCGCCCCCGCGGCGGTGAGGGTGACCAGTGCCACCTGCGGGCCGGTGAGGTTCGCAATCACCCGGTCGCGGTCTTCCACCACCAACCGCAGCGAATCGACCACGCTTCGGCGCGTGGCCTTGTCCGACGCGGCCATCTGGTACGCATCGGTGAGCGTGTCGCGCTGAGTCGAGACCTTCAACAGCGAATACAAACTCGACACGGCCACGATGGACGCGGCAATTGCCACCCACCACGCCGGCGACCGGACCGCCCGTTGCCAGAATGACAGCTGCGGCGGCTGCGACGCATGGGGTATCATGATCTGCAGTGAAGCGGGTGTGAGCCTCGCGGGCGCACGGTCGACGGCTTCTCCGTGCGCCAGGTCCGAGTGCCGGTGCTCGCCGGTATGCCGGTGCAACGCCACGGGCGGACGATCGACGATAGGCGACGCAGGCGCTCCCTCGGCCCCGGCGCGCGCAACGAGCCGCGAGCGAACGCGATTCCGATGCACCTCGGGCATGGGAACAGGCGCAACACCATACGTGAGCTCGGAGGCCGCCTCACGCAGGGACGCCAGCTCCGCACGACACTCGGCACACTGCGGCACATGCCCCTGCACCGCATCCCGCTCGGCGGGATCCAGCGCATCGAGCGCCAGCGCGGCAAGCGCTTCTCGCGCCGCCTCATGTGACATGCCGTAGCTCGTCATCGGGCATCCCCCCGCAGAACCTGTAGACGTTCTCTCAACTTCAGCATGGCCAGCCGCATGCGCGTCTTGATCGTGCCGAGCGGCAAGCCGGTACGCTCGGCGATCTCGGACTGGCTCAGGCCACCGAAATACCCCAACTCCAGCGCTTCCCGCTGCTCCACGGGAATATCCCGCATTGCCGCCAGCACGATGGTGCGCCGCTCCTCCGCCTCGGCGTCCATTGCCGGGTCACCTTCTGCCGCCAGCTGCACCACCATGTCCCCAGCAACGCCGTCCATCGGCTCTTCCCGGAGACGCGTCAGTGCCCTGACCTTGTCCAGCGCGCGACTCCGCGCAATGGTCAACAACCACGTCTGAACCGACCCGCGCGCCGTCTGAAAGCGCTCCGCCTGTCGCCACGCCTGCCAGAACACCTCTTCCACCACGTCGTCCACGTCGTCCCGCTGGCGAACGATGCGCAGCACCACCGCGTGCACCAGCGGATGCCACCGGTCGTACAGGGCGCCCAGTGCGTGCTCGTCGCCTTTGGCCATGCGCTGCACGAGTGCTGCGTCGAGCATCGCGGTCGCGTCGTCACCGTTGGAGTACAGCGCGGCAACGTTCGACAGGGGGTACGGCGGCTGGCTCGGAGTCGGATTCATACGCCGGGCAATGTACGCTGCGGGTTTCGTGGTGGGCAAACGGACATGACCCTTCCGGTGCTCTGGACGCACGGTTGGCGGCCCGATAACGTGAGGCTCATCCTCATTGCCAGGAGTCCGATGCGCCTCACCATGCGCCGCTTCAGCCGGTCGTCGTGCGTTGCCCTCGTTGCCACGCTCGCGTGTCATCGCGGAGCATCCAGCGGCGGCTCCACGGCACCGCAGATGTCCGACGGAAACATCGTCGCCATCATTCTGGCCGCAAACAACACCGACCTCAATTACGCCAAGCTCGTCCCCGCCCGCGCGCGTGCCGCCGAGGTGAAGGCGTTCGCGAATCGCATGACCACGGATCATACGGCGCTCAATGCACGCGTCAACGAGATCGTGCGCATGAACGCCATCACGCCCGAGGACAACAGCGTGAGCCTGGACTTTCGCGACCACAGCGCGGCGCGGCGTGATGTGCTTCGCGAGCTGCAGGGCGCAACGTTCGATTCGGTGTACGCCGCCAACGAGATTTCCTATCATCAGGAACTGCTGGCGGCCATCGACGGGGCGCTCATCCCGAACGTCCGCAATGCCGAGCTGCGCGAGTTCGTCATCGGCCTGAAGCCGCCGGTTGCCGCCCATCTCGCCCACGCCGAGCAGGTCCGTGCCGCCCTTGCCAGCAGAAAATGACTGATCCGGACGCGCCGGTTGTTGCTCCGCCGGTTCGGCACGATTCGTACGTCGCTCTCAGAGATCCCCGCTTTCGCTCGTACATCCTGAGCATTTTCTGCATGACGCTCGCCTCGCAGCTGCAGGCGGTGGTCGTTGGATGGCAGGTGTACGAGATCACGCACGACCCCTTGTCGCTCGGCTTGATCGGCCTGGCCGAAGCGCTGCCCTTCATCGCTATCGCGCTGCCCGCCGGTTACGTGGCCGACCGCTGGGACAGACGGAAGATCTGCGTCTGGGCCATGGTGGTGCTCGCCATCTGCTCGCTGTCGCTGCTCGTGTTGAGCGCCGTGCCCGGCATGCTGGCGCGCGTGGGTGCCGCGCCCATTTACACTGTCATCTTCGCAAGCGGCATCGCGCGGAGCCTGCTGCAGCCCGCGCGCATTGCCCTGAGCTCCGAGCTCGTGCCCCGCGCCGTGCTGCCCAACGCCATTGCGTGGCGCAGCAGCTCCTGGCAGACCGCGGCGGTTGCCGGTCCGGCATTGGGTGGATTGCTGTATGGTTTCTCCGGTGCGGCCGCGTCCTATTCGGTGGATGCGACGCTCATGGTCATCGCACTCGTGGGGATGCTCGTGATTCGATATGAGCGTGGCGAGCAGGCCATCACGCAGGATTCGGCCATCCTGAGCAGTCTCGTGACCGGATTGACGTTCGTGTTTGGAGAGCCCGTCATTCTCGCCGCGATGGCACTCGATCTCTTCTCCGTTTTTCTGGGCGGGGCGGAGGCACTGCTTCCCGTGTTCGCGTCGGAGATCCTGAAGGTTGGCCCCGAGGGGCTTGGCGTGCTTCGGGCGGCGCCGGCGGCGGGGGCCGTGGTCATGGGACTCATTCTCGCGCATCGGCCGCCGCTCGCGCGGGCGGGACGGTCGCTGCTCATCGCGGTGGCGTTGTTCTCGCTGACGATCATCGGCTTTGGACTCTCGACCAGCTTCTTTCTCTCGCTCGGACTGCTTGCGGTGAGCGGCATGGCCGATGCGGTCAGCGTGAACATCCGGTCCACGCTGCTGCAGCTTCTGACGCCGTCCGAAATGATGGGGCGGGTGTCGGCGGTGAATTCCGTGTTCGTGGGGTCGTCCAATGAGCTTGGCGCGTTCGAGAGTGGCGTGGCGGCGCGGTTGCTTGGCGCGGTGCGGGCTGTCGTGCTGGGCGGTGTGGCGGCGCTCGTGGTGGTCGGGGCGACGGCGCGGCTGGTGCCGCGATTGCGGAGGTTGGAGAAGATCAGCTGACGTCTCGCTTGATTTTTTGACGAAGGCGGCCAGAATTTGCTGATTTTGCACATTTAGCGTATCAAAGTTGCATTTCTGGCCTGAATTCGAGTATTTTGACTAGTCAATCCTGCAGTTTCAGCCATTCCTCACGACCGCAGCCTCATGACCGCCCCAGTCAGGAAATCCACCATTCGCGAGCTCATCGCGCGCGCGCCACACGGCGCCAGCAACGACGGCAGCGGTATCGTGCCCACGTCCGCCTATTTCGGCATCAACACCTTTGGCGCGCGCCAGATGCGCGACAAGCTCCCCAAGGACGTCTACGCCAAGCTCGTCGCGTCCATTCGTCAGGGGAAAAAGCTCAACCTCGACATCGCGCCCACCGTGGCGCAGGTCATCAAGGAATGGGCGATCAGCCGCGGCGTCACGCACTTCACCCACTGGTTCCAGCCGCAAACCGGCCTCACGGCAGTAAAGCATGATGCCTTCCTGAGCTTCGACGACGACAAGCAGCCCATGGAATCGTTCACCGGCGCGCAGCTCATCCAGAGCGAGCCGGACGCGTCGAGCTTTCCGAGCGGCGGACTTCGCGCCACGTGGGAGGCCCGCGGCTATACGGCGTGGAACCCGGCGAGCCCGGTGTTCATCGTCGAGAGCGGCAACACGCGCACGCTGTGCATTCCCTCCGTCTTCATTGGCTACAACGGCGAAGCGCTGGATGAAATGACACCGCTGCTTCGCAGTTCCGACGCCCTCAACGAAAAGGCCATCGCCCTGCTCGAGCTCCTCGGCGACAAGGGCGTGCAGCGCGTGTACACCACGATGGGCGCTGAACAGGAGTACTTCCTCATCGACCGCAGCCACTTCGCGCTGCGTCCGGACCTCGTCATGTCAGGCCGTTCGCTCGTGGGTGCGCCGCCGCCGCGCGGCCAGCAGCTCGAGGACCACTACTTTGGCGGCATCCCGGAACGTATCCAGGCCTGCATCTCCGAAGTCGAGCACGAGCTCTACAAGCTCGGCGTGCCCATCGTGACCAGGCACAACGAAGTGGCCCCGTGCCAGTTCGAGATGGCGCCGATGTTCGAGGAGACGGACATCGCCGTGGACCACAACCAGATGGTCATGGCCGTGCTGCGTAAAGTTGCACTGCGCCACAACCTCCAGGCCATCCTGCACGAAAAGCCCTTTGCCGGCATCAACGGCTCGGGCAAGCACTGCAACTGGTCGCTGTCCATCGCGGCAGAGAACAGTGAGCTGGACGGCACGAACCTGCTGAATCCCGGCAAGACACCGCACCAGAAAATCCGCTTTCTCGTGTTTCTCGCGGCCATTCTCAAGGCCGTACATCGTCATTCCGGCCTTTTACGCGCAGGCATCGCATCGAGCGGAAACGAACACCGGCTCGGCGCCAACGAGGCGCCGCCGGCCATCATTTCCGTGTTCATGGGCTCCATGCTCACGCGCGTCATCGAAGCCATTGCCGCCGGCAAGAGCTCCGCGAACGCCGCGCAGGCCATGATCAAGCTTGGCGTGGCACGGCTGCCGGAAATCGAGAAGGACAACACCGACCGCAATCGTACGTCGCCGTTTGCGTTCACGGGCAACAAGTTCGAGTTCCGCGCCGTGGGCTCGTCGGCGTCCATTGCATTCCCCATCGTGCTGCTCAACGCCGCCGTCGCCGAAGCCCTTGGCGAGATCACCGAGGAAATCCGCGGCAAGCTCGGTGCGCGTGGCAAGTCGGTGGACGACATCGTGCTCGCCGTTGTGCGCGAAGCGTTCAAGGAGAGCGAGGCCATTCGCTTCGAGGGCAACAACTACTCCGACGAATGGGTCAAGGAGGCCGAGAAGCGCGGCCTCCCCAATCTTCGCCGGTCGCCCGAGGCACTCGACCAGCTCAACACGCGCCAGTCAAAGACCCTGCTCACCAGGCTTGGCATCTTCACCAAGGCCGAGCTGGAGTCGCGGTACCATGTGCGTCTCGAGCGGTACATCAAGGACATGCTCATCGAGGCGCACACGCTCAAGGAGATCATCGACACGCTCGTGCTGCCCGCATCGCTCACCTATTCCGGCTCACTCGCGGCCTCGGCGGCACATGCGGTCGCGGCCGGCATCACGCGCGTGCCGCAGATTGCCGCGGCCAACGAGATTGGTGCGTTGATCGAGACGCTGGTGGAGCAGCGCAATGCACTCGACAGCCTGCTCGGCAAGGCGGAGCACATGCACGACGACGCGCCCCGGCAGGCAAAGCTGCTTACAGGGGCGGTGGCCGATGCGATGGCGTTAGCGCGGGCGGCGAGCGATGCGCTGGAGCTCAAGGTGGCGGATGAGCTGTGGCCGTTGCCCAAGTATCGGGAGATGCTGTTCCCGGTGTGATCGCCGCCGGTGGCCCTGAATGAGTGAAGGACCTGCTCCTGCCATTGGCAGTGCAGGTCCTTCGTCGTTGATGTCTTCGCACGCTAAGAAGAGCGGAACGACGCATGCATATCGTTGCCCCATGGCCACTTCCCTGCATCCACCCGGCAGCGCGCTCCGCACCATCCTCCTCGACATCGACGGAACGCTGATCGACAGCAACGATGCCCACGCCCGTGCGTGGGTGGAGTCGCTCGCCGAACATGGCTACGTCATCCGGTTCCAGGATGTACGCCCGCTCATCGGGATGGGCGGTGACAAGATCCTTCCCATGCTCACGGGCCTCGATGGAAGGGGAGACGACGCGAAGCGCATCGCGTCTACGCGGAGCGCGATATTTCGCCGGCTTCTGCCCTCACTCCAGGCAACACGCGGTGCACGCGACCTGCTCGTCCGCCTGCAGGAGCTGGGCTTCGAGCTCGTGATTGCGACGTCGGCACGGGAAGAAGAGATGCAGGCCATCCTGGACCAAGCCGGCGTGGCGGACCTCATCGAGACCGGTGCCTCGTCCGGTGATGCCGACGCGTCGAAGCCCGAGCCCGACATCATCCACGCGGCACTCCGCAAGGCCGGGCGCCCGCCATACCAGGCCTTGATGCTCGGCGACACGCCGTACGACATCGAGGCCGCCACACGTGCGCGTGTTCCGACCATTGCGGTGCGATGTGGCGGAGGGTGGAGCGACGAAGATCTCCGGGCTGCGGCGGCCATTTATGATGATCCTGCCCATTTTCTCGCACAACTTGCGTCTTCTCCCATAGCGCCTGCATTGTAAGAGGCTGCCGAGGCCGGCAGCGGCACGTGCCGTCGCTTCCACCTCGTCCTGGAATACCGTGACCATTGGCTGGCCACGCCTCATTCTTGTCGCCGGGCTGCTGCTGTGTCTCTGTGATCACGCGTCGGCACAGACTGTTCACGGTACGGCGGTCGACCAGCGGGGTGTTCCCGTGGCCGGTGTCGTGCTGCTGTTGATTGACGACAAATCCGCTGTCGCAACGCGGGCGCTCAGCAACGAGCGTGGTGAATACAGGCTGCTCGCGCCTGCCGCGGGCACGTACCGCATTCGCACGTTACGCATCGGCTTCAGGCCCTCCTTCTCCGAGCCCATTACCGTTGCAGGAGTCCAGAGCATCGCACAGCGCCTGGTGCTGAGCGGGCTGCCATTCTCCCTCGATACGGTCAAGGTCGCGGGACGCAATGCCTGTCATACGGTGGGCGATTCTGCTGCAGCGCTCTTTACCGTCTGGGAACAGGTCCGAACCGCGCTCGCGGCGGCGGAGTTGAGCGCCAGCAGCCATGCATATACCGCCAGGACGCTCGCGTATGAACGCGTCCTCGACCGGAACTCCGATCGCGTGCGCGAGCAGAAGACGACGATCGGCACGAGTCCGGTCACGAAGCTGTGGCTCACCCGCCCTGCAGACAGCCTGCGCAGCGGCGGGTATGTGATCATGTCCGAGGACTCGACGACGTACTATGCGCCGGGGATCGAAGTGCTCCAGTCCGACACATTCCTCGAGGACCACTGCTTTAGAATTGTGCCTTCTCCGGATGCCGCTCGCATCGGCATCGAGTTTACGCCGAGCGACGATCGCCGGCGGGTGACGGAAATTCGCGGCGTGGTCTGGATCGATCGTGCCTCCGCGGAGCTCCGCAGCCTGGAGTTCAAGTACGCCAACATTCCGCGCGAGCAGGAGGCCCGTGCCGGTGGCGAGATGGCGTTCGTCCGGTTGAGGAACGGCGCCTGGGCGATTTCGCGCTGGAACATTCACATGCCGGTGCTCGCGCAACGCCGCGTCATGGGAAGCATCGTCAGGTATGAAACCTTCGTCCTCGAGGTCAAGGTCGAAGGTGGTGAGCTACTCATCGCAAGCGGGGGGAACGACACGCTGTACAGAAGACCACCCCTGGTGCTCAACGGCATCGTGGTCGACTCGGCCTCCGGTGTTCCTGTTGCGGGTGCATTCGTTGGGCTGCTCGGCACGCACTCGGCTGGTGTCACGGATGCGAATGGCCGTTTTGCGATCGAGAACGTGTTCATTGGCGAGTATACGGCCGAGGTGCACACGAGTGCCCTTGATGCCATCGCCGTTGTGAGCCAGTCGAACATCAGCGTCATCGACAGCGTCACGACGATTCGTCTTTCTGTTCCCTCGCTCGGCCAGCTCGGCATGACGCTCTGCGGCGTGACACCGAATACCCGAACGGGTATCGTCGTGGGCAACGTGCGATTCCGCGGTGATTCGGCATTGGCGAAGAACCTCAGGGTATTTGCCACGTGGAATTCCCTCGCAACAAGCACCGTAGGCAGTAACAGCACCCACCAGCAGCATGCGACCACCGATGCGCAGGGGCGCTTCCGCATCTGTGGCGTGCCGATACGCACGCCACTCGAGATTCAGGCGGAGATCGACAGCGCGAGTGCCAAGCCGGTCACGGTGCAGATTGTCGACGGGATGTTCGCGCGTGCAGACCTGCTGATCGACAAGCTGAACTCGAATGAAGCGACCTTTACGGGTCACGTGTTCGCCGACTCGACGGAGCGCCCCATCGCCGACGTCGACGTCATGTTTCCGGAGCTGCACTTGAGCCAGCGCACCGATTCCGCGGGCGCATTTCACTTCAGCGCCATCCCCGGCGGCACACAGACCGTTGCCGCGCGGCGCGTGGGATATGGCACGCTCGATGCTCACATCGACTTTGTCGCTGGCCGCACCATTGACCGGAAGATCTTTCTCAGCCGCATTGCGTCACTCGACTCCGTGCGCGTGGAGGCCGAGCGTGTGGTGCTGCCCGAGTTCGAGGAGCACCGGAAGATTGGTCTGGGACATTTTCTCGTCCGCAGTGAACTGGCGAAACAGGAAGGAAGGAAACTGTCGGCGGTGCTGGCGGGCCTAACGGGAATCAGGATCATTGGTGGCGTGCACGACGCATGGGTGGCCAGCGGGCGCTCATCGGGACAACACGTGCCGACGAGCGCAGAAACGCGCCGGGGCGCGAAAGTCGCATGCTATGCGCAGGTCTATCTCGACCACTCGCTCGTGTATGGCGGGCGGGCAACGGACGCATTATTCGACGTCAACTCCATCGCACCCGCCAGCATCGAGGCAATCGAGTACTATGCGGGCGCGTCGCAGACCCCACTCAGGTATGGCGGGCTGGAGTCGCCCTGCGGCGTGCTCGTCATCTGGACACGCAACACGCCCTGAGCCGCTGACGTGCATTACACCGAGGCGTGATCCACCCTCACCTTGCCAGCCGAGGATGCTCTCTCGTGCGGGGATCTTTCCATGCAGACGGAACCTCTCATTACGTGGTCGGAGCCTGTTCGCGAATACGTCGGATTCGTCGCGCAGTTTCTTGGTCTTGGCGCCGTGGGTTTTCGCTTTGCCGCAGTGCGCAGCCGTGCGACCACGTCGCATAGTCCGGACGAGCGGGCGTTCTATGCAGGCGCTCTCCGACGTGCGGCGCTCATCGGCTTACCCGCCATGGCCGTGCAGGCCGGCTTGTTTTTCGCCGGGCTGCCGCAGACCGCTGCTCGCGCGCACAGCACCGTCGGCGCATTGATCACCGGCACGCTGCAGACCGGTTCGGCAACGGTGTTGTTCGTGCTCGCTCTCGTCGGGCTCGGTCTCGCGGCTGCGTCCATTCCGGCGGGATGGCCGCTGGCGCTCGTGGGCGCCGTGGGTGCGACACTTACCGGCGTGCTTGCCGGACAGTGGGCGCGGCTCGTCAATCCGGCGCATCGTGTGGCTGCGGGACTGTGGATCGGCACGCTGTTCATCCTCGTGGTCGCGGGCCTTGGCGCGCTTCTCCAGGACGAGCGAATGCGCGCACACCGGGGTCGAGTGGCCGCGGACATGGTGAATGGATTCTCGCCGTTGGCGCTCACGTGCGGCATGCTCGTCGTCGCGTCCGGACTCACCACGGCGTGGACGCATCTCAACCCGCTGTCGTCGCTGTGGACGACGCCGTATGGATACGCGCTCATCGCAAAGCTGGCATTGGTCGCCGTGGTCTTCGGGCTTGGCGCATGGAACTGGCGGCGGGCGCGTCCTTCGCTCGGCTCGGAGGACGCGGCGCATGCGATCCGGCGTTCGTCCAGGGGCGAGTTGACCGCCGCGGCGCTCGTGCTCGTGGCGACGGCGATTCTCATCAGTCTCCCCGCGCCACGTCCCGCCGGAGCACCGACCCCCGCTCCTGCTCCCGCCCCCGCCCCCGCCGCTAGCGTCGCACAATAATTGCGGCCACGCACGTCGGCTTGTACCACCCGCGTACACGAGAGCCCGCATTGAGGCACGCGCATGCTGCCGGAACGGTACGATCCGCTGCTCGTGGTTTTGTCGTTCGCCATCGCGGTCCTCGGATCATTCACCGCGCTGAGCATGGTCGCGCGGTTGCGCGGGCGCGACGGCGAGCTGCGGGTGCCCTGGCTGCTCATCGCCATCCTCGCCCAGAGCACCGGCATCTGGAGCATGCACTTTACCGGCATGCTCGCGCTCGAGTTGCCAGTCCCCATTTCGTGGGACGTCATCCTCGTCGTGGTGTCCTTCGCGGTCGCGGCGAGCGGAACATTCGTCGCGCTGCTGTTCATCTCCCGGCGAGATTTGCGGTGGACGGAGACAGTGCTCGGCGGCGTTGCGATCGGTGCCGGTATCGCGGGCCTGCATTTCACGGACATGGCGGCCATGCACCTGGCGGCGCGCACCGTCTACAGCCCGCTGATGGTCGTGGCCTCCGTGGCCATTGCCATCATCTTTGGTCTCGTAAGCCTCTCGCTGTCTCGCCGCTTCCATGCGGACGATCCCACACGCTCCGCATGGCGCCAGCTCGGTGCCGCCTTCATCATGGGAGCGGCGATTGCCGGCCAGCACTACGTCGGAATGGCGGCCGTCCGCTTTGCACCGGCTTCGCCCATGGCGCCGGAGGGAGGCCGGCTGCTGTTGCCTCCGCACCAGCTTCACACGGCGGTACTGCTCTCGGCACTGGTCGTTCTCGTCATGATACTCGGCGCCGCGGCCCTCGACCGCCGCTATCGTGCCCGCGTCGGCATCTCCGAGCGTCTGCTGGCCGCGCAGGAATCCGAGCGCCGCCGCATCGCACGTTCGCTGCACGATGACCTCGGCCAGACGCTCAGCGCCATCAGGCTGAACCTTCAGCGTCTGGTTCCGGGCCGTGATCACGCGCAGGTACTCGAACAAACGACCGCGCTCGTCGACGAAGCCCTCGCACGCGTGCGCACCATCGCCCTCGAGCTGCGGCCCGCCGTGCTGGACGATCTCGGACTTGCGGCGGCGGCAACGTGGTATGCGAACCGGGCCGCGGAACGCTCGGACTATCGGGTGTCGATCGATGACGAACTTGGACCGCAGCGCCTTCCGCAGGCGGTGGAAACGGCAAGCTTTCGCGTTCTTCAGCAGGCATTGACGAATGTCAGCCGTCATGCGCATGCCGGGACCGTCCGGATTTCCCTCCATCGTGACGCCGATTCGTTCGTGCTCGAGGTGGAGGACGACGGAGTTGGCTTTGACGTGCCGGCTGCGCGCGCGCGGGCGGAAGCCGGCGATAGCCTGGGATTGCTCGATATGAGCGAGCTCGCCACCCTGGCTGGTGGCACACTCGCCATCGCATCTGCACCAACTGGCGGGTCCATTGTGCGTGCACGTTTTTTCATCGACCAGACATGATTCGCGTCCTCCTCGCCGATGATCACACGCTCGTCCGCACCGGCTTGCGACTGTTGCTCGAGGCCATTCCGGACGTCGAGGTAGTGGCAGAAGCGGCCGACGGTCTCGAGGCACTCCAATTGATCGAGACGCATCGGCCGGATTGTGCGCTCATCGATCTCGCGATGCCTCGCCTCAACGGTCTCGAGACGTTGCAGCGGGCAGCCGCGCACTTTCCCGCGACGCGCCTGCTCGTCGTGTCGATGCATGCAGACGCGCCATATGTCCAACAGGCGCTGGCAGCCGGCGCGGCCGGCTACCTCCTCAAGGATGCCGACAAGTCCGAGCTCGAGCGTGCCGTCCGTGCCGTCGCCGCGGGGGGCGCTTATCTCACACCGGCCATCTCCGGAGCCGTGGCGGCGCGCTCCGAGCTCTCGGTCCTTACGACGCGCCAGCGTGAGGTATTGCGCCTGCTCGCCGAGGGCCACTCGAGCAAGGAAATGGCGGCGCGCCTCGGACTCAGCCTGAAAACCGTCGAAGCGCACCGCGGTGCCATCATGCAGCGGCTTGGCATCAGGGACATTGCCGGACTCGTGCGGCTCGCGGTGCGTGAGGGACTCGTGGGATAGGTGCGCAACTTCAGCTTGCTCCCTTGATCGTCATCCCGCACGAACGAAAGCGAGTGTCGGGAAATTCTATTCCGACAGCGACTCTACCGTCTTGCGCCCGATACCCTCAGCTTCTGTTCCATCGGCAGCAGCGGCGTGAATCATGCGGCGCGTCGTGGGTAACAGGAGGTATCCCGATGCCACGCTCCGCGATGAACCTGATCGATCCCGCTGTTCGCCGTTGTATCGATGAGTGCGTCAGGTGCCACGAGGTCTGCGCGTCTACCGTCCCTTACTGTCTCGAGCAAGGTGGACCACATGCCGCGGAGGCCCACATCACACTGCTGCTCGATTGCGCGCATCTCTGCCAGACCGCCGCGGATTTCATGCTCCGCGGCTCGGACGAACACGAGCGCCTGTGCGCTGCGTGCGCCGCCGTCTGCGAGCGCTGCGCTGTAAGCTGCAGCGAGTTCGACGACGACGAGGTAATGCACGCGTGCGCGGAGAGCTGCAGGCGGTGCGCCGAAGCCTGTGAGCGGATGACGGCGATGCATGCCCGTGCGTGATGCGGCGAACGGATAAGGCACTTTCAGGACACCCTGTGTTCTCCTGTGAGCGGGAGATCGCGATTGGTACGCAGCTTGAACAGCGAGCGCGCCGTGACCTCCCGAACCTGGCTGCTTCTCTCCGGCGCGTTGGCGTGCCTGGCATGCCCCACGACGCATGCCCAGCAGACTCCCGCACCAGTGTTCTCTATCGGCCAGCCGTCACGATGGCAGATGTACGCCGACGCGCTCGTAAGCTCGGCCGGCGGCGGCCTCGCCATCCTCGGCACTGAACAGTCCGTTTTCAATCCGGTCGCGGGTATCCTCTCGGGCGACGTCGAAGGATACGCGGGCATGGGCAGCGGAGTCCGTGGCGTCGTCCGCTCTCCGGCATTGGCCATCGGCGCCGGCATCGACTGGAACCTCACGCGCGGGCGCGCCGACGTGCTCCTCACCTACCGGAGCGCAATCCTTCGCGGCGGCCTGCTTGGGCATGGTACCATGGTGCGCATCGACTGGCTGCCCACACGCAACCACACGGTCGACGTCGGCCTTCACGTTCCCCTCTGGCAGCCACTCGCGGGGAAGACGAGGCCGAAGCACATCGAGGTCGACGTACCCCGAGGCAGCATCCAGCCGGCCATTGCATTGGCGCCCGATATCGAATCCGCAATGAGCGATGTGGATGGCGCGATGGCGGTCATCGCAGCATGCGCAAGCCCGTGGTCCGGCGAGAGCGTGCGCATCGTGCGCGAGTCAGCGTCGTGTCTCGACAACGAGCAGCGCTACACCACTCGGCTCGTCGCCGCGTTTGCGCTGGTCGTTCATGACGATGCCGCCGCCGTGGCACGACGTGCGCGGGCCGGCCTGCTCGACGACGTGCTCCTGCCCTACGACACCCTGCTCGGCCAGGCAAAGTCCCCGGCTGATCGCATCGACGGTCTTGCGGCCGCTGCGCATATGTCATTTACGCGCTGGCTCGCTGATTCAACTCGTCTCTCCGATGCGGCACAGACACGCGCGCGCGCCGTGCATGCGCGCTGGCTGTTGGGCGTGGAGCACCTCCACGCCACACTTCTGCACGAGTACAGGGACGCACGCGTCACATGGCTGCCGTTGTCGCTCGCCCTCACGCCGGATCAATACGACGATCAGTCCGAGGTGGACAGCCTCATCGCACGCGCCGTTGGACGCCCGTTCACCGGCCATAACGCGCTGTCCTATCTGCAGGGACGCGACATCCCGCTCGAGATCGCACGGTCCATCCTCGTCGCGCGCGATTATCACGTGCTGTGGACGCACGACGTCACCTCGCGTCGCCATCACACGCACCACATCGACAACATCGGCTACGAGATGGTGGCCGACGCGTACTTCCCCGCGCTCATCGCGGCCGTGCGTCGCTACGACGAGACCGGACGCCTGCCGGTTTACATGATCTTCCTCGACCAGTATTTCTACGAGCCACGTGGCGGACGTCTCTGGATGACCATGCTCGAGGATCCCCTGCACGCGAGCGTATCACTTTCAGGCGACAACGCGGAACGTGAAGCACACCTCCGCGAGCGACAGAGCGAATTGCGTCGAGTGGTGGCGGGCTCGGCGCGGTTGCAGCGTGACGCGGCGCGCCATGGCGGCGAGAAGTGGCTTGCGCGGACGATCAAGGTGCACGTCAACATCACCGACCCGAGCGATTTTTCATTTCGGAGCGGTCGCATCGTTCCGCCATTCCCGTTCGTGCCCGACAACGTCATGCGCGATCACCGCAAGATCGCGATGTATGACTTTACGGAGGCCGACCCATGGAAGGGAAGCATGCTCATCATGGGTGCAGGCGTTGGTGAACAGTTCGCGAGCTCCACGTGGGAAGATCGCGGATACAAGGTGAGCGGGCCTGCCACGCTCGAGGCGCGTGATGCGTTGCGGCGTGTCATGCGCGCACATGGCTTCACCGATGCCGACATTCCACTTCCTCTTCGTGTCAGCGCCTCTACTCCGGCATCGGCACCTGAAGCGTTCGCTGGCCGCGCCTTGCAGGTGCACAACGAAGTCGGGTGGGGCGCCAAGAAATCGTCCATCGTGCGTGCAATGCTGTACGACCTCGTGCAGCCCGGCACCATCGCCATCGTGCCCGATCCCCAGTGGGCGAGCCCGCAATGGGCGGCGATGGTGGCCGGTGCAGCGGCACGCGGCGCACACGTCTATGTCGTCGCGCCCGCACTGGCCAATGCCCCCACGCCGGATCCCACGCTGATGTCGCTCGCACACGACGTGCTCGCGCGACTGCTCGAGATCCGGCGCGATCTGGCAGCGCCGCTTGCTGCATCGGGCGGTGAGTTGCGGGTGGGCATGTACGCCGCGAAGGCGGAGTTGGACGACGCCCGCGCTCGGCGCGCCGAGGTGCGCGATGGTGTGGCGCGCGCGCCGTGGCTGCATGAGTTGTTTCCATTCGACGGAAAAACGCTCTCCGTGCTCGAGCGGAGCGAGGCGCGCGCAGATCGCAGCATGCAGAGCGGCGGCCGCCTCGCAATCGATGAAATACCGCGTGAGCCCATGGTGCACCAGAAAACACAGCTCATCGCGAGACCCGGCGCCATTGCCGCATTGCTTCGCCAACCCGGCTGGGAAGACGCGATGGCACGTGCGCTCGATGCACAGACACAGGAGACTGCGGACCTCGCCAATGCGCTACGCACTGCGTCGCCTTCGGCAGGAGCGCGCACGGACTCTGTATTGAGTGCATTCGCCCTTGGCCTGTCGGACGAGGACAGAAAGCGCGTGAGCTTCTACTTCACGGTGGGCACGCAGAACCAGGATCCGCGCGGCATGGCGCTCGATGGCGAGGCCACACTTGTGACCTCGGGTTTTCAGGGCGCATCCGGCGTCGTCGACCTCTACTACCTGATGGCGCGCAGCACATGGATCACGCAGGAGAGCGAGCTTGATCAATTGCTGCCGCGCTCGTCGCTCTTTGGCCGGCTGGCGAAATGGATCTGGCCGGTGATGTAGCACGCGTTGCATCACTTGCCGATCCAACGGCACCGGTGCGCATTGTCCGGCAGAAGCCGGTCAGGGCACGCGCGGGAAGATCCCGAATCTGGACGAACAGCCGCGCGCAACGTGCGTGGCGGAGTCGCCGACCAGGCGGCGGCCGGGCCATCCGTACGCAGCAAAGACTTCGCGAAGCGTCGCGTCGATGTCCCGTTGCACGCTCTGGAGGCGGGCGATGGCTTCAGGACCGACCATCGCCGGTCCATGCCGACCGCCGCCTTGCATCAGCGTGACGAGCTGGTCATTCCTTGGAACATCATCATTGGCAAAACGTTCACTGCAGGTCCGTAAATCTTTCGTAAACGCAGATCCGCGCCGGCGCCGAGATGAAGGACCTGTTCGTCTTTTGTCCTGCCGTCTACCGGATGCTCGACCCGGCATTGATGGCGTACGCGACAAGGCGCGGCACGTCCTCGAACCACACGCGCTCATCGTGGCCCGACACGAGGAGATCGAAGTGCACGGGCGCGCCGGCCCCTTCGAGCCGTTGACGTGCAACGCGTGCCTGCGCGAGCAACGGCGGCTCGAGCGTCCCCGCGGTAAGGACAAAGAGTGGCCATGCCCCAGTCGACGTCGCGACCGCCGGAGCGGCACCGGCCGGTGACAGGGCAATGGCCGCACCAAATCGATCCGGATGTCTGAGTGCCAGGGACACCGCAAATGCCCCGCCGCTCGACATGCCAAGAATCATGCGGCGATCGCGGCGTGCACTGGCATGGAGTGTCGCCTGCGCCCAGCGCATCACGTCGTCCATCACGAACCGCTCGTGCGCCAGGTATGGCGCCGAATCCGGAGACACGCCACGCACGTACTCCAGGTTGCGCTGCGTTGCCGACGACGCAATTCCCACGAGGACCACCGGTGGAATCGCGCCAGCTGCCACGAGCGTATCGATACCGGGGGCGATCTCGCTCACGCTCTCGCCGTCCGCCAGGTACACCACGTGCAGGTCGTCCTGCGACGCCGGCCCCGGCGGCACGTACGACAGGAGCGCGCGCCGCTGGCCGGTTCGTGCATCCGTCAGCGTATCTCGGCGAAGGTGCCCATGAAGCGCGGCGGACCGCATCGTGGCCGCACGCGTGTCCGCACGCCAGACCGTTGGCTTCCCCGCTGCACCCTGCATCGAGTAGAACTGGTACGTGAGCGCGGCCCGCGGCGCATCGGGAATACGGATGGTCACCACCCACAGCTCCGAATCCGGAACCCACCCCATGGGCAGCACCATGGCGGCAACATGGAGCGTCACGGCGCCGTCCGGCGTCTTCCGCGCGAACGTGACCTCGTCTCCATCGCGCCACACAGCCTCATCTCCAGTCATCCGCGACTGCAGCGCACCCGCCGACCACTGCCGGCGAAGCCGGCATGGCACCGCGGCCTGCGCGCCGTTCTCGGCGCAGTCGCCGATCATCTCACCGCGCAGGAGTGGATACGTGATCGTGTCCTGAAGACCCGCAACCGTGGCAAGTGCCGCGAGCACCACGGCAAGCATCAGGGAATTCGCTTGGCGTCGGCCGGCATACCGATGATCTTGATGGACTGCACCGAATCGGCGAGTGGGCCAAGTCCGATTTTCCGACGCCGGGCGTCCACGTTCGCGGAGTCCTCGATCGCCGACGGCTCCATGCGATTGTTCGCGAAGTGCAGCGCCGTCCCATATCGCTGCGGTTGCCCGAGGCCGGCGCTCACCGCGTCACCCAGATACGCGAGATCGACCTGCGCCGCGTCGCCCGAGGCGGCCGCCCTGGTGAGCAGCTCCAGCGCCTTTTTCTTGAACGCAAAGTCGCGCGACTGCTGCACGAGCAGGAACGCCGCGTGCGAGCCGTCCGCTCCGACGAGTGACGCGCCTGGCCAGCCATGTGTCGCGATGATCTCCCTGATCGCCACCGTCATCGTCGAGTCGAGCGCGCGGAGCTTCACGACCACGCTGTCGTCCGCCCGTCGCATGACGGCACCGCCGCCCGCCATCTCGGGAAGGAGTATCCGCCGTTTTGCCGTTCCTTCGGCGACGAGACCGAGCAGCCGCTGCCTGAGCTCGGCGTTGTGGACCTGTTGTGCGCGGGCAGGGGCGGCATGTGCTGCGGCTACTCCTGCGATCAGCGCGACTGCGCGGATGCTGTTCATGACGATGCCTCCCTTCATGGAAGTGACGCCACGAAGGCCTCGGTGCGCGGCGAAAAGCGAGGCACTACATCCGTGTGCTCGCGATAGAGTGCGATGTACTGGCGAAGGAATTCGGCGGGTGGCCGTTTGAACAACGCCCCGATGCACTGGGCTCCGCAGTACCGGTCAATGGCTCGGGCCATCTGATAGCCGACGAAGTAGAACCGTGGGTCATCGCCCGTGAAGCCTCGTCCATACGCGTTTTCCCACGACGTGCTGCCGTCGCGCAGCTCGCCAAGCACGCTGTCGAAGAGTGCGAAGCTCTTCACGAGCTCCGCCGGTGCGAGGTTGCGGTAGTACTGCGCACGCGCCTTGTCCATCCCCGGTCCGGCTGCGCTCGAGCGGCTCGCGTCCACCACATAGTTGGCCGTGCCTTCCGTGAGCGTCGTGGCGAGCAGGCGCTCCGGCAGCGGCAGTTTCGCCGGCGCATCGGCGATGACGGCCAGCGCGGGCACCTGGCGCGCCGCGGCCTTCTGCATCACGTGATACGTCTCGTGCGCCATGTTCGCGATGACGCTGTTGATGTCGCCGTCGGCGCGCGTGAGGTTCACGTAGAAGGCATTGGGGGTGTCGTCGAGCACGAAGCCCATGGAGACACCGCCCGCCACGAAGTACGCCGTCACCACGAGGGGCCCCGTGTCCGGCTGATAGGGTCCAAGCTCCGCCACGAGCCGGCGCCCGACTTCCCCTTCACTTGCACGAATCGCATGCACGAGGGTGTCGATCTGCTGGCGTACCTTCCCGGTCTCCGCCAGCTGGAAATAGATCGCCTTGCTGCCGCGGGCCATCTCCGTTCGCCGCACATAGTCCGTGATCGCGCTTCGGAAATCCGCCGCGGACACGCCGGGAATGTACTGGTGGACGTTATCCACCATCGTCGCGCGCACCGCATGAATGCGCAGGAGACTGTCGACGTCGGCATCGGTGAGCGACTCCCGCACCATCGCGTGCGTGATGGCCTCCACGCCCGTGTAGTCCATCCGCAGCGACATCGGTGGCGCGGAGGACCGCATCGCGCAGGAATCGCTCAGCGTGGCCGTGAGCAGCGCGAGTGCCCATGTGCCAGTGCGAAATGATATCATCGGGAACTCGATGTCAGTGGTTGCGGCTGGATCCCTGGCGCGCGCTCGCCCATGGGCGGCGAAACACTCATTCACCGGGCACGAGCCAGTCGTCGGTGCCACGATGAAAGCTCGCGCCGGGAGGCGTGTCAATGCTCAATGATCGCGCGCGCCCTCGTGCGTCTGGCTAGGCGCTCGTACGCGACGTGTAGGGAGGATGTAAGGCAACAGCTTGGGCGGCCGTCATTCGTCAACGAGGGAACGCGATGGCCGCCTCGTACTCTCGTACCACCAGCGCCACCTGTGACGATTCGCCTACTGTGCCGCCACCGGAAACGCCGGCAGCTTGCCGATGTCGCGTGCGTCGTGCTGGATGATCACCGTCGCCTTCAGGTTCGACGCGAGCCTCTTGAACCGGTCCAGCGACGCCAGCGTTGCCGCGCGATCCGAATTGAACGTCGGCACGCCGTTGCTGTCGTAGTTCTCGTGAAAGTGCGCGAGGTCGCCCGTGATGAGCACCGGCCCCATGTCCTTGAGCCGCACCAGCAGACTGTGATGGCCCGGCGTGTGGCCCGGCATGTTCAGCATGATCACCGTGCCGTCGCCAAACACGTCCTTGTCCGCCGCCTGCGGTTCCACCTTGCCGCCGCCCGTGATCCAGTTCGCGAACGGCGCCGGATTCGCGATCGTGCCGCCCTTCGGATCTGTGAGCAGGTCCCAATCACCCTTGCCGATGAGCAGCGTCGCCTGCGGGAACGTGTTCACCTGCCCCGTGTGGTCTCCGTGATGATGACTGATGGCCACGTACTTCACTTGCGCGGGCTTCACCTGCACCTGCGCCAGCAGGTCGACCAGGCTCACCTTCGGTGCCGTGGGTGTGCCGTTGGCCGGATTGCCCGTGTCCCATATGAGGTAGTCGTCGCCATGCCGGATCAGGTAGCAGCTGAACGCCAGCTGCACCTTGAGCCCGTTGAAGGCGTACGTGTCGGAGAAGCGGAGTCCCACGTCCGTCGGCGCCGCGCCCGTGCCGCAGTCGAGGCGTGAGAGCGTGACCACCGGCGACGTCTGCGCCTGCGTGCGAGCCGGACCGGCGACGAGGGCGGCAACGGCGAGTGCGGAAAGAACGTGTTTCATGGTACTCCGATTTTGGTGGCGGCGGCGGCTGGCCGCCTTTGTCGTCCCGCACGAGCGGAGCGCGTGCCGGAAAATACTGATCACACCAGGTGTCTGCCGGCCACACGCGTCGCAACCTGTCTTCCGCTTCCTGTCTTCCGCTTCCTGTCTTCCGCTTCCTGTCTTCCGCTTCCTGTCTTCCGCTTCCTGTCTTCCGCTTCCTGTCTTCCGCTTCCTGTCTTCCGCTTCCTGTCA
>JAQBPY010000194.1 GCA_028287285.1 Gemmatimonadota bacterium | reverse complement strand
CTCGGAGGTTGTCATCCCGCACGAGCGAAGCTCGGAGGTTGTCATCCCGCACGAGCGAAGCTCGGAGGTTGTCATCCCGCACGAGCGAAGCTCGGAGGTTGTCATCCCGCACGAGCGAAGCTCGTGTCGGGAGATACTGTGCGATCCTTGTGGCATCGCAGGTCACAGCGACACTCGAACTATCTCCCGACACTCGCTGACGCTCGTGCGGGATGACAAAGGTGCGGGATGACAAAGGTGCGGGATGACAAAGGTCACCCTTCGTCACCCCGCAGCGCGATGGCCGGCACGATACGCGTCGCCCGCAATGCCGGCAGGTACATCGCACCTACCGCCGCAATGCCCAGCACCACTACGATCGCGACGTACGTCACCGGATCAAGAGGGCTCAGCCCATACAGAAAACGCGACAGCAACCGCGACTCGGCCATGGCCGCCACCAGGCCCACGGCCGTACCCATCACCATGGGCCGAGCGCCGGACGCCACGATCACGCGCACCACCTCCGCACCCCGCGCACCAAGTGCCACGCGAATGGCAATCTCTCGGGTCCGCTGCTGCACCACGAACGCGAATACGCCGAAGATGCCAATGGAGACGAGGAGCAACGCCGTCACGCCCATGACGCCCACCAGCAGCGCGGTGCGACGGGACTCGTCAGCTCGGCGCGCAAGACGCCGCGTCAACGGTTCGGCCGTTACACGCGCGAGTGGCGTGAGACGATGTGCAATTGCCTCGATCTCTCGCTCCGTGCCACCGGCGCCGGTTGCGGCAACGAAGCTGGGGAGCACGTCAAAGGACGCTGCGCCGAACGGCTCATACACCTTCGGGCGCGGCGCGCCTTCCTCCGCGCTCTTCGCCTCGGTGTCCGCGTCCTTCACCACGCCCACGACCTCCCTCGGCGATCCCAGCGTGAACACCTGCCCCACCGCAGGTTGCGTGGGCCACAGCATCCGCGCCAGCCGTTCGTTCACGACGACGGCATTGCCTCCGTCGTCGGCCATCGTCAACGCGCGACCCTCACGCATGGAAACGCCGAGCACGTCGAAGTAGCCAGGCGTCACGGAGAGCGTCCGGATGTAGCGCCCGGCCGACGAGTCCTGCCCCGGCAACAACACGAGCTGCCCGTTCTGCTCTCCACTGAATGGGAGCTCCGTGGTCAGGCCAACGGTCCGGGCATCGAGACGCGTGGCCACCTCGGCCCGCAGTGCACGGGCGAACGAACCCTGCTGCGCGGAGTCCAGCGTCGCCGGAAGCTCGACGCGAATTCCACTGACGCCATTTGCGGTGAACCCGTATTCCATCGACGTCGCACGAACGGCACCACGCAGGAGGAAGCCGGCCCCGCAGAGTACCACGACGCTCACTGCTACCTGCGTCGCGAGGAACTTGTGCCTGAGCGACAGGTTCACACCGCCAAGTCCATAGCGGCCCTTGAGGGCATCGGCCAGCGCGCCGCGAGCGGCATGCAGGGCGGGGGTCATTCCGAATGCGGCGCAGGTGACGAACGTGATGATCGCGGCGTACGCCAGCACCCTTGCGTCGGGCAGCGCGCGCGACGACAACGGCGCGTCGGCAATCCACTCGAGCAGGTACGTCGAGGCAAACGTCGCGATGACGACGCCGAGCGCGGTGGCAGCCATGGCGAGGACGAGACTTTCCGTGAGAAGTTGGCGGAGAATGCGACCGCCACTCGCGCCAAGGGAGGCTCGCACGGCAATCTCTCGCGAGCGCGCGGCCGCGCGCGCGAGATGAAGGTTGGCGAGGTTGGCGCACGCCAGCAGGATCACGAGTCCGGATCCGACGAACATCAGCCCGAACATCGCATACCCCATGCGTCGCCTGCCGGGATTGGGATCGAGGCTCGCGCGTGCGAGACGCACTGTCGTGACGCGTCGTTGCACCGCCGGCAATGAGGCGAGGCGCGTCGCCCGCGCCGTCTGCACTGCGCCTTCGATCTCCGCGCGCACCTGAGCCGGCGTCGTTGACGCAGGTACCCGCGCCACGACCTCCAATCCGCCGGTCCGCCCCAGCAGATCTCGGCGCCGCAGCAGGGCGAGCGACGACAACGGCAACCACAGGTCCGATCGAATGACCGACACGCCAGCCAACCGCTCCGGTGCTACGCCCGTGACGGTGAACGGCACGCCGTCGATGTGCACGAGACGTCCGATGACGGAGCGGTCTCCGGCAAAACGCTCCATCCACAGATGGTAGCCGAGGATGACGACGGCTTCCGGGGCACCCTCCCTGTCCTGCGACGGAGTGAACGCCTGGCCGAGCGTCATCGGGACGCCCAGCACGTCGAACGTGTTGCCGGTGACGTAGGCGGGCCGCGCCTGCACATCATTCAATTGGACATCACAGCCGGGGTCGAACCCCTCGACGCATGCCATCGCGATGACGCTTGCGCTCGACGAGAGCCTCTCCGCGACGGCGTGGTATTCTTCGAGTGAGAAATCCGAAAGACGCTCGCGACCATCGCGAATGGTCGACACATGGTACAGCCTCGCCGGATCAGCCACCGGCCAGCCATTGAGGAATGTGCTGTTGAATGCGGTGAAGACGCTCGCATTCGCGCCGATCGCGATGCCGAGTGTGGCTATCGCCACGGTGGAGAAGCGCGGCTGGCGACGAAGGCCTCGTACCGCATACGCAAGGTCCTGCGCGATGCTTGTGAGTGACGGGGCCACCCACACGCCGCGCGATGCCTCGCGCATGACGGTCACGTTGCCCATTGCACGCCTCGCCCGCGACGGGGCATCGCCGGCCGGAACGCCCGTTGCGATGAGGTCATCTCGCAGGGCGGCCTCGTGAAACGCCATCTCCTCGCGCAGATCGGCGTCATGATGCTTGCGTCGCGCAAGGTGCTGGAGCCGCCGGAAGAATGACGCGAGCGGCATCATGGGCCCACCAGGACGAGGCGAATGGCATCCACCATGCGCTCGAACTCCTTGCGCTCGGATGCGAGTTGTTTCCGGCCGGCGGGCGTCAGCGAGTAATATCGCGCTCGACGGTTGTTCTCCGAGGTTCCCCACTCGCCCTCGAGAAAGCCGTTGAGCAGCAGGCGCTGCAGCGCGGGGTAAAGCGAGCTCTCCCCCACCTGGAGCACGTCGGCCGACCGTGCCTTGAGGTGCTGGGCGATGCCATAGCCGTGCATCTTACCGCGCGCGACCGTCTTGAGCACGAGCAGGTCGAGCGTGCCGGGAAGGAGGTCCTGCTGCCTGCCTGTCGTCATGGTGTGCTCCGTTCCATCGTCTATCGATGGATAGCAGCGCCGGGCCGGCGCGTCAACCCCCCCCCATCGACTGTCGAGGGAGAGGCGCGCGCGGGATGACACCCCTTTCATATCGCCTGGGACATCCGGCCGCCATATTGACGCATGACCCGTCTCATCCTCGCGTGGCTGCACCTCCTCGCACTCGCCGTCGGCCTCGCCGGACTCTGGGCCCGCGCGCGTGCCCTCCGCGCCACCCGCGTCTATCCATCAGACGCCGGCGCCCTGAGCCGCGCATTCACCGGCGACACATGGTGGGGCATCGCCGCGGTGCTCTGGCTCACGACCGGCCTCTGGCGCCTCATCGGCCACACTGAAAAAAGCACCGACTACTATACGCACAACCTCATCTTCTTCGCCAAGATGGGCCTCTTCCTCGGCATATTCGCCTTGGAGATCTGGCCAATGATCACCCTTATTCGCTGGCGCACCCGCAAGTCAAAGCCGAGCACCCGCGTCGCCGTTGGGATCGAGTACATCAGCTACCTGCAGTGCCTGCTCGTCCTCGCCATCGTGCTCGCCGCGGTGAGCATGGCGCGCGGTTACGGCGCAATGGAAATCACCGTCATCGAGGAGGAAGACGTCCCAGTGACATCCGCCATCCAATCGACACCGAAGGCCGTCGACTCGACACCGAAGGTCGTCGACGCATTTCCAGCTCCAGCGCCTGCTGGAACGGAAACCGTCACGACCGACGACGAGAAACTTCTCGCGACAGAAATCGCCACGCCGCTCGACGGCGTGAATCTGGCCACTATCCACAGCACCTTCAACGAACGCCGCGGCGGCGGCACTCGACCCCATGAGGCGCTCGACCTCATGGCCGCACGGGGCACGCCCGTCAAGGCCGCCGCCAAGGGCCGAGTCCTCAAACTGTTCACGAGCGTTCCCGGTGGGTTGATGATTTACGCTACCGATTCGCCGGAGCGGTTCATCCTTCTCTACGGCCATCTCGACAGCTACGCGCCAGGCCTAAGAGACGGCGCCTCTATCGAGCGAGGGCAGGTGATTGGTGCCGTTGGTTCCACGGGCAATGCGGCCGAGAATGCGCCGCATTTGCATTTCGCCATCGCGCGAAGTGCGGACGTGAAGCAATGGTGGAAGGGCAAGCCGATCGATCCGCTTCCGGTCCTCGCGCGCTCGCACCGTTAACGGGGACAGAACGGCCTGGTCACACCAGCGCCGTCAGCGCATGGAGGCTCCCGTCCCCTGTCCAGCGAGCGCAAGCGAGCGACCCGTCCCAGCCCTCAGTCGAGTCTTGGACGTTCCGGAGAATTGGCCGCGGCACACCCCGTCGCATACATCCACCGGCCGCTGCGGGAACGGGGCCAGCCGGCACTAATTCCTTCGTCACGAGATCAACGCGCAGGTTGAGCCCTTCCAGCCCATGGGCGCCCAACAGCGTCATCTCGCCCGGTCCCGCAAAGACCACTATTGATGGTGACGACCGCCCGCCAACGTAGAGCATCGCGAATCCAACGTTCCGTTCGATGATGCGGCCATCGGCCGTCGCGAAGCGATCAACGCGCACGGGTACGACACCGAGACGCGCCAATACCTCTTCGGATATCCAGCTGTACTCGGCGCCCGTATCAACCATCACGTCGTCGATGTCTGTGCGTTCGCTCGGATTGGACCACGACGCGACGCCAATTGTCGTCCTGAAGATTCCCATGTGGTCGATCATAGCGGATCTCCGGTGAAGGAACGTACCGGAATATGTCACGTGCCATCATTCTGAGGAATGGTCATCACTCCTCCATCTCCAGGTGCTCGAACTCACGGTGTTCCTCAACCAGTAGCGTTTCATCGCGCGCGTCCCAATAGCCGCCCTCATCGTCATCGGCATGTCGCTCCGGCGCCTTTCCGCTAGATTCCCGTCTCCAATGCACGCGACCCGGAACGAGGACCTCCCCCTCCACCACGACGTCCGCCGCCTCGCCGCCGCACTCGGCCGCGTCATCCGGCGCCTCGAGGGCGACGAAGCCTTTGGCGTCGTCGAGACACTTCGTCGCGATACCCGAGCCCGCCGGCACGGCGACGCCAATGCCGCGGACCTGAACGCCCTTCTCGCCAAGGTTGACGCACTGCCCGTCGAGCTTGCCGCGACCGCTGCTCGCGCGTTCACGCTCTTCTTCCTCCTCATCAACACCGCCGAGCAAGTTCATCGCGTCCGCCGCACCCGCGCGTACGCCACCGCGGGCGACGACCATCCCCAGCCAGCCTCGGCGCGCTGGACGATGCAGAAGCTGCGCGAGGGCGGTCACGGCGCGACCGCCGTGCTCGACGCGATGACACATATAGAAGTGCGGCCCGTCCTCACGGCACATCCCACGGAGTCCACTCGTCGCACGCTCCTGGCGTTGCAGGCGCGCGTCGCCGACCTATTGCTTGCGCTCGAATCCACGCCGCCGTCGCAGCGCAGAGCGCTCGATGAGCAAATCGACGCCGAGGTGGAGCTGCTGTGGCTCACGGCGGAGATTCGGAGCGACCGGCCCAGCGTGCTCGACGAAGTGAGCACCGTGCTCTGGTATCTCGAGACGCGCTTGATCGACGCCAGCGTCGGCGCGCGCGATGCGCTCATTCGTGCGTATGAAGAGGAGTTCGGCGTTACCAACGTCCCAAACATGTCACCGGTGAGGCTCGGCAACTGGGTGAGCGGCGATCGCGACGGCAATCCGTTCGTCACACCCGCGACGACGCTCGCCGCATCACGACGCGCGATGCACGTGATGCTCGGGCGCTACGGCCGCGCGCTCGATGGCCTCATCGAACGCCTGTCACTCTCTTCCCAAATTGCTCAACCACCAGCCGAGCTCATAAAATCACTGGAGGAAGAGCACACAAGACTACCCGATGTATGGGCGGCGAATCATGCGCGCAACAAGGACGAGCCCATCCGCTTCAAGCTCACGTTCATGGCCGCACGCATTGCCGCCACGCGCCGGCTCGTGGCATCGCGCGACGCGGGCGCCGAGCGCGCCGAGCCGGCGTCATACGCGAACGTCGGCGAATTCGAAAGTGACCTTACGCTTGTCAGGAATGCCCTGCTGAAAGCCGGAGCAGTCGACGCGCTGCGCACGCTCGTCGAACCGCTGATCGCCGTTGTGAATGCGCACGGCTTCCACGGGTTCATGATGGACGTCCGCGATCACTCCGACATGCATCGTGCCGCCGTTGCCGAGATTGCGCGCGTGGCCGGCATCGATCCAACAGATGACGCCATCCGTCGCGAGCTCACCGGAGGCCGGCCGCTGCTCGGCGCTCACGCACGCGTGAGCGACGAGACGCGCCGAGTCGTGGATACATTCGCGGCGATTGCAAGGATCCAGCAGGAAGCCGGCGAACGCGCGGCGTGTACCTACATCATCTCGATGGCCAAGACACCGGGCGACCTGCTTCGGGTTCTGCTGCTCGCACGCGAACATGATCTCGTGGACCTCGCAGCGGAGACGCCACGCTCGACCATCGACGTCGTGCCACTGTTCGAGACACTCGGCGATCTCGAGGCGGCCCCGGACGTGATGCGCGTCCTCCTCGATGACCCGGTGTACCAACGTCAGTTGAAAGCGCGCGGCAATCGACAGGAAGTGATGCTCGGTTACTCCGACTCGGCAAAGGATGCAGGCCTCCTCTCGGCGTCGTGGGAACTCTATTGCGCGCAAGAGAAGCTCGCGGCCTTGTTCAATGAACGCGGCGTACAACTCACCATGTTCCACGGCCGAGGCGGCGGCGTCGGACGAGGCGGTGGATCGCCGGTGCATCGCGCCCTCTCTGCACTTCCGCCAGACACCGTGCACGGCCGCATCAAGATCACGGAGCAGGGGGAGATCATCTCGCAGCAGTTCGGCATTCTCCAGATCGCCGAGCGTTCGCTGGAAGTAACGCTGTCCGGGGTGTTGCTTCAGGAGTTCGAGGATTGGCGACGTGATGTTCCCTCGGGCGACGTCGAGCGATATCGCGACGTCGTGCAGCAGTTGTCCGAGCGCTCGCATCGCGTGTACCGCTCGCTGGCGCACGAGAATCCCGAGCTGTTCGCGCTCTTCATTCGTGCGACGCCAATTGCCGAGCTCGCCGATGCGCGCTTCGGTTCGCGTCCCGCGTATCGCCCCGGTGCGGGCGCAAGCATCGACGGCATTCGTGCCATCCCGTGGGCATTTGGCTGGACCCAGATCCGGCTGATGCTCACGGGCTGGCTCGGCGTCGGCACTGCGCTCGCTGAAAAGTGCGCGACACCACAGGGCCTCGACGAGCTCCGCGAGATGGCTCATCGCTGGCCCTTCTTCGACGACTTTCTCGCGAAGGTCGAGATGGTGTGTGCAAAGACCGACCTCGACATCGCGCGCCTCTATGTCGACTCCCTCGGCGCCGATGGACGATTGCTGGCGGAGCTGGAAGCGGAATTCGGCCGGACGGTGAGCAGCATCCTCGGCATCCGCGAGGGACGCGAGCTGATCACTGACGTGCCTGTGCTCCAGGCGGCCATCGCGCTGCGGAATCCGTATGTCGACGCGCTCTCGCTCATCCAGACCGCACTTCTTCGCCGGAAGCGCACTGCAATGGAGAGCGGTGCAGATCACGCGGCCCTTACCGAGGCGCTGTCCACCACTGTGAGCGGAATCGCACAGGGGCTCCGCAACACGGGGTGAGAAGCGTGCGTATTCGAACACTTCTCCAATCCGTATGTATTTATGACATAAGCACTTGCAGCCAGAAGCCAAGTGTGCAATAGTGCATGTACGCGCAAGAAATCTTCACGGTCTTGACAGTAGCCAGCCATGCAGACACAGCTTGGTTCTCCGCCCGGTACGGACCTAAGAGTCCGTTCGTTTCACGATGAATTGCGATCCTTCGCGGCGCATGTGGCGGTCTTCATGAGAGAAAGGGCCGCGTCGCCAGACTACTTCGAAAAACGAGCCCAGCTTGTCATCGACGCTGCGGGTCCCGCCCTTGGCTCCGAAGAGCTCGTAAAGTCCTTTCGCCGGGCATGGACGGAAATTACCGGCCGGGCTCCCACCACCCAGTGCATGGATCACCACGCCTACACCCTCGCGCTCGGCGTGCTGCTGGAGAGATATTTCGCGACGAGGGACGCGCAGAATACGCCTCCACGGATCTGACGTTCTTACGTACTGCTGGCAGCACCGGTCTTTTCCTCGATCACGTACGGTTCCAGCTGCCGGGTCACCGCAGCGGCGTCATCGGCCATGACCACCACGACGTCGCCGCTCCGCATCATGCCCAGTGCGAGTGCCACCGCATCGCGCTCGTCGTCAAAGCGAAAGATGGAGCCGGCGCGCGCACCGCCCGCCTTGGCGCCCTCAGCCATCAGACGGGCAATCTCTCCAACGGCACGTCCCCGCCTGTAGTGCTCGTGCTCCTTGAAGATCAGCACGTCCAGACCGGCGGACAGGCGCCCGATCTCGCGAAGATCTTCATCGCGGCGGTCGCCAGGCGCACCCAGAATCGCGAACCGGCGCTTCGCGGGCGTTTTGCGCACGTACTCGAACAGCCCCGCCGTGGCGGCCGCATTGTGCGCGTAATCGATGATCACCCGGCCACGCGTCGTCTCCATCACGTTCATGCGGCCCGGTGTGCGTGACGCCGATGGCGTAAAGGTGGAGAGTCCTTCACGAATGACTGCGGGCGGAACACCCTGGACGTAGGCCGCAGCTGCTGCCGCCAGCACGTTGCCCAACTGGAAGCGGGCCATTCCACCAAAGGTCAGGGGCACCTCGGCCACAGTGCCCAGGGCGATGCGTGTCTCGCCATCATGAATGACGAACTCCTCTGCGGCGCCCTCGCCCTCCAGACACGCGACCACGCCACCCTCGGCCAGCAACGTTCCAATAAGCGGGTTGTCACCGAGCGGCGCCGTGCTGAAGAGCACCACGCGTCCCTGCGTCTGCTCGCGCATTGCTGCCACGCGATGATCGTCGGCGTTCAAAATGGCATGGCCTGTGGGCTTCACGGCTGAAGGCACCACGGCCTTTACCGCCGCGAGTTGTTCAATGGTATTGATGTCGCGCAGTCCCAGGTGGTCCGCAGACACATTGGTGACGACGGCGACATCGCACTCGGTGAAGCCCAGTCCGGCGCGAAGGATGCCGCCCCGCGCCGTCTCGAGAACGGCCACGTCCACCTGCGGGTGCGACAGGATGATGTTCGCCGCAAAGGGTCCGGTAAGGTCGCCTTCCATGAGCAGCTGCTCACGGAAATACACGCCATCGGTAGTCGTGAATCCCACACGCTTGGCATGGGCGGTAAAGAGATGGGCAATGAGCCGCGTGGTGGTCGTCTTGCCGTTCGTGCCGGTTATCGCGATCACCGGAATTGATGTCGGTGTACCCTCAGGGTAGAGCATGTCGAGGATCGCACCCGGCACATCCCGAGGCGTGCCACTGTCCGGGTGCGTGTGCATGCGAATGCCCGGCGACGCGTTGACCTCGATGATCACCGCGTTGTTCTCGCGAAATGGTATCGAGATATCCGGTGTGAGCACATCCAGCCCGGCAACATCCAGCGCCACCGCGCCCGCGGCAAGCTCGCACAGCGCGCGGTTTTCGGGGTGGATGTCGTCGGTGCGATCGATGGCGGTGCCCCCCGTGGAGATGTTGGCGGTAGCGCGAAGGGTGACCACTTCATCTGCCGCCGGAATGCTGTCCAGGGTACGCCCGCTGCGCGCGAGATACTCCAGCGTCCGCGCATCCAGCGGCAGCGGAGAGAGCGATGCCGACGGATTCGTCTTGCTCCTGTTCGGATCCAGGTTGATGGCCTCGGCAAGCTCGCGAATGGACCGGACTCCATCGCCGCGCACGTGCGCGGGAATGCGCTCCACGGCGGCCACCACGCGCCCGTTCACCACCACTACGCGGTGATCTTTTCCCTCGGCGAAGCGCTCCACGATCACCACTGGATGTTCGGCCACGGCGGCAGGCCACGCAGCACGCACTCCTTCCTCATCGTCGATGCGCCCGGAAATGCCACGTCCGTTGTTCGCGTCGAGTGGCTTGAGCAGCACGGGAAAGCCCACGTCGCGGGCGATGTCGAGCGCATCCTCGATGGTGCGTGCGGTGCTTCCTCCGGGAACGTCCAGGCCCACCCGCGCGAGTGCGTCCTTGGTGCGTTGCTTGTTGGACGTGATCTCCGCCGCGATGACACTCGTGAAATCCGTCATGGTCGAGCGCAGGCGGTGCATCGCCGCGCCGAGGCCGAGCTGGATGATGCCGTCGTCACGGTTGCGGCGAACGGGAATGCCGCGCGCACGTGCGGCCTCGATCATCACGAGCGACGTGGGGCCGGGCCGAGCGCGCTCGTATGTGCGTACGAGGTGCGCCACCGTCTCGTTCAGGTCGATATCGTCGTTGCGAATGCAATCCCGAACTATCCGCACTCCTTCGTGCACTGCTTCCGCCGCGAGATCCTCTTCGTCAAAACCGATCGCCAGCGCCCAGCGGTCGTTCGCCGGATCATCGATGATGACACGCCCCACTTGTTCCGGTGCGCCGGCGCGCTTCTGCAGCTCGAGCACTACGGCGAGCAGCACATGCCCCCAGCTGCCGTTCTCCAGGCCTTCGAGCGACAACAGCTGGACTACTCGTGCAGACGCATCGTCGAGGTCGCGGCGCGACAGCACCCCGGCGCGCAGCTCGGCGACGAGTACCGGATCGCGCGCCCACAGGCTGGGGCCGCGCAGTGCGCGTACCTCCACGACTTGCAGGTCACTTGCCGTCATCGTCACGCCTGGCCCCTCGCAAGGTGATACGGCGGTTGCTCTTCTCGAGGAACTGTTCTTCCACGCACAGGTCGCCGTCACGAACCATCGGCTTCCCGCGCGCCAGTACGTGCACGATATCGAAGGACTCCTTCTCGAGCACGAGAATGTCTCCGTCGGCGCCCGTCTCCAGACGTCCCTTGGACATGAGCTTCAGTACCTCGGACGTATTGCGCGTCACGAGCGCGAGCAGCTTTGGCAGCGGCAGACGATGGCCACGCGCACAGTTGCGGATCTGGTTGAAGAGCGTGTCGGGGCCTTTCTGCGATGCGTCCGACGAGACGGTGAGTCGCGTGAGGTCGCCGCCATGGTCTGCATAGAACGTGAGCCACTTGGCCAGGTCTTCTTCCTGGATGTCCATGTCCACGTAGCAGCCCTGCTTCGTGAGTCCGATGGCCTTGCGCATGAGCGGCGCGCTGCGCTCGATGTGCGTTGGATAGAGCCAGCATGGCTGGATGTCGTACTGGTCGCAGGCAATGAGCTCCTCCAGGCACGTCATCATCCGCTTGCCGGGCCCTACATGGAAGTGGGTAATGCCCGCCTTGCGTGAGAGCATGCCCCCTACGTGCGTTTCTGTTACGGCACGCGCGAGCTCAGAGAGTACAGGGTCAGTTGCACGCTCATCCGAAATGGCGACTTCGCCGGCGCCCACCACTTCGTCGATGAACATCATGTCTTCGCGCACCGATTTCATGATGGACACCGGCGGCACGTTGTACCCGCCCGACCAGATGAACGCACTCAGCCCTTCTTCCTTCAAGGCTTTTGCTTTGGCGAGCAATCCCGCCATCGTCTTCATCGTCGTGTCCACGCCGAGCGTACCGACCACCGTGGTGATGCCCGCACGAACGATCTCGCTCAGATGGATCTCCGGCGATTGTGTCGCGAACCCCTCTTCACCGCTTCCGCCAAGCAGGTGCTCGTGCGGGTCGATGAAGCCGGGGCAGACGATGCAACCCGTGGCATCGATGACATTGACGTCGATACCCACCGCCTCCACCGCCGCTCGGCTGATCCGGCCAATCTTTCCGATCCTGCCGTCTACGAGAAGCAGCGACTGCGTGCCGAGATGCTCGGGGGCATACACGTCCCCGTGCTCGATGAGGGTGAGCATTCAGTGACCGTGGACGTGAGCCGGCGTACGGCCGCCTCAATGCATCGTGGCGTCGTTCTCGGTGTCGGACCGCACCGGATCCGGCTTGCGTGGCTCGAGCTCCCCATCGTGGGAGCAGTCATGGCCACAGTCGATTGCGCGTGCTGCCATCCGCACTCGGCGCGATGCATCGTCGCCCCCGCCGCGGGAGACCGGCTGTTGTGATGTATGTGTTGCAGTTCGCATGGCTCGCCAGGTAAAGAGTTGGAATGCTCAGGAGCGCAAAAGGGTTGCCAATGAAGCCGCTGGTAAAACCAGAGCGCAGCAATGTTCGATATCGCACATGGCGGCCCGAATTCAGGACGCCTCGTCGATCTCTTCCTCGATCACGTCGGCCGGATGGTTCGTTGGCGTCCGGGTACTCATGTCGTAGGTATCACCCTGGCTCAATACATCCACCCGCGTGCCAAACATCGACAACGCCCGGTCATGCGATTCTTCCGCGAGGTTGGAGTAGCTCATCTCTCGCGCGTTGAATGCATAGACCGCTCCCTCGCCGAGCACGTGGAAACGCCGCCCGTTGCCCGTCATGATGATCGCGGTGTTCTCGTCGATGCCGATGCCGAGAAAGCGGGGGTTCTGCGCAACGGCGCCAAGCAGGCGTCCAACCCGGCCCCGTTCGGCGA
>JAQBPY010000178.1 GCA_028287285.1 Gemmatimonadota bacterium | reverse complement strand
CTCTGGCGGAAGAGCAGGTCCTTCGCGGCGCTCGCCGGGAGCGGGGCGCTCCTCCAGCGCAGTTTACCGCCGAAGCTGAGCTCCGGCTGCCGCGAGGAAGAGCGCGACGAGAATCGGGCCCTGCGGCTGCGTTCCTCCGGTCAGCCACACGTATCCAAGCCCGAGCATGACACCGCACGCGTCGGCAACGAGCGTGAGCAGGCGCAAGCCACGGACGTCGCGAAGCGCGTCGTCGTTCAGCTGTGCCGTGACGACGTTCAGGCCGCCCATCAGCAAGAGGGCGAAGCCAGAGCCAACGAACCACAGTGCGCGCAACGAGGGTGTGCTGTAGTCAATGAACGTGACCGCGAAATGCACGAACGCGATCAGCACCATTACCCAACCGGCGACCCGCTGTAGCTGCGCGGCGCGGGTCACCGGAGCTCGGCGTCGAGCAACGATTGCGTGCCCGCGGGCCCGGTGACGGCCAGCCATATCGGGCCAGCGTCGGCCGCAATCCTCAGCGCAAATGAGAGAAAGGGACAACAGGCACGCTCGTTGGCCACGAAGCGCACGACCGCGTCGAACGCCGCGCTGTCGAACCGGTAATCGTAACCGTCCGTCATCGAGCGACGCTCCTTCACGAGGCCGCCGAACAACTGAGCGATTCGTGCGAAGTGCTCGGCACGTATCGCCGCTGGAAGAGCACCGGGAATGCAGGCGAGCGGAATCATGAATGACACGGTAGTTTTTGTGATACCACGGCCCAGCCGCAAGGAAGCTACGTTCGATTGACGTCGAAATCGAGCGGGCTCGCATGTCGTTCACCGGGATGGAGCGATCGAATGCAGCTCGAGTCAGTGATTGCGTGCCCGGAGTGCGGGCATGCGGAGGAACTCGTCATGCCGACAGACGCATGCTTGTTCTTCCACGAGTGTTCGCGGTGCCACGCTGTGCTGCGGCCGAAGGCTGGCGACTGCTGCGTGTTCTGTTCATACGGGAACGTGGTGTGTCCTCCCATGCAGGATAGCGGCGACGGATGCTGTGGTGGGACGGCTGATTCGTCGTTCGTCGCCGACGTGACACCATGAAGGCAATGCAACGGGATGTGGGTCGTCTCGCCGGCGGCTTCGGCGTAGTGGCGGCGACGTGTGCCGCACTGTGTTGCGCGGGCGCTCCGATCATCGTGTCCGTGCTGGCGGCGACAGGGCTGAGCTTCTTGCGCAGCGATGCGATCCTGCTGCCCGTGATCGCCATCGCGCTGCTGGTGGCATTGTGGGGCTTCTGGCGCAGCCGGCGCGTGCACGGGTCGTCGATCCCGCTCGCGATCTGCGTGATGGGGTCCATTGCGCTCGTCGGGGGTGTGGTGTTTCTGCATGGCCTGATCGCGAAGATCTTCATCAGCGCGGGAGCTGTTCTCCTCTTGGCCGCAACGGTGTGGAATGCGCGGTTGCCTCAAGCGTGCGACGTGCCGCCGCGCGGGCAGTAGCGCGTCGAAAGATGGGGACGATTCCGCCACGTAGGCCCAGGTCGCCGGGGAGCGCATGACTGCGATGCCGAGATCCGTCGCACTCTTCGTGTTGGCCGCGGTTGCCGAGATCGGCGGCGGGTATTTGATGTGGCGATGGCTGCGCGACAGCCGCAGTGTTTTCGTCGGCGTTGCCGGCGCCGCGCTGCTGGTCATCTACGGCGTCATTCCAACGCTGCAGCCCTCGACATTCGGGCGGACGTACGCCGCCTATGGCGGTGTCTTTGTCGTCGCATCGCTGCTGTGGGGATGGTGGGCGGACGGCACTCGGCCCGATACGCCTGACGCTGTCGGTGCGCTGCTATGTGTGATCGGCGTCTGCGTCATCATGTACTGGCCGCGCACGTAGCTGATTGGCTTGGCCTTCGTCCGGTGGCCCATTCTTCCAGCCACGTGTAGAGGGTGGGAAGCACCGGCAACGCGAGAAGTGTCGACGAAAGAAGGACACCGATGACAACTGTCGCGAGTGGCCGCTGCACCTCCACCAGCGGAAGGAAAGTTCCGCGCCGCCCGGTGGCGCTCGCATTGCTCGCGAGAATGCGAGCGCCATGTCGATCGACTTTCGCATCCTCACAATCGTCGTGGCGGACCCTATCGCCGCAGCGTCCGGCAATGTCATGGTCGCGAGTCGAGTCACGTCGCTCGGGTATAGCTGTTGCAAGTCTCCGGTGTCATCCTCACGCAGCGAGTCATCAATGACGAAAAGGGACGATCACGCCGCCGGGAACGTGAAGGGTGCACAGGCGCATGCCGAAGGACAGCATGGCGAACGCACCCGTGAGCGCATCGCGGAGATCTCGAACCAGTCTCGTCCTGACCCGGACGACAATATCATCGCCAGTGACCGCACGGGTAAGCAGCGCATCCGGGAGAACCGTGAACAGCATGATGAGGCCGAGCGGAACAGCGAGTTCAACCGAATGGATGAAGGTGCCTGACACGGCCTGTCAGTGAGCGATTCCTGGAAAGCAAGACGTCGCTCATGCGGCGTCGGTGCCTAGGTTCCGCTCCGCCTTCGCTTTCTGACGCGCGGGCTTGATCGCACGCACCGAGGAAAGCGCACCGCACTCGAAGGAGCGATACCTGACTGCCAGAGTCCTTGCCTTGGAGAGCCGCGCGTCGAAGCGGGTGCGCGCGGCGTCATCAGTCTGGGAGTCGCGGTACCGTTCGAGCAACTCGACCTCGAGCTGGTACAGTCCCATGTGCCGGTACATCTGTGCGAGCCGGCCGCAGACGAATCCGGGAAGTTGCGGTCGATGTTGGAGAGACTCTACGATGGCGCGCTCGTACAGCCGGACCGCCTCGGCCCGATCTCCCTCCTGCTCGAGAAGGGAGGCTTCCCGCGCAATGTCGGCGGCGACGCCCGTCAGCATATCGGGTACGGCTCCGTATCCTGGCATGGTATCGAAGCTCCGTGAAAGAGGTTGGTGGTTGTCCTTGGTCTAGCGTGATTCGAATGCGGCCGGGCGTGCGGAGTGCATGACAAATGCCAGTCCAAAAACCCGGAAGACGGATGGTCCGTTCGTGATCGGATTGTCGCGCGCCTTACTGCGAAAACGACCGCGATATGTAGTGTACGGTTTCGGGCATGGGGTGAGTGCCGGCATGTCGCCACATCGTCGCATTGCGACTTCGCCGCCAGCGTCGAGGACGATGCGTGTATGACGCCATTCGTCGCGAGGGTACGACGTTTGCGCGCTGCGTGCGGTAGGCACTACTCCCAGACTGGAGAGAAGCATGAATGAAAGTGAGCGCAATACAGGCGAAGGATGGATGAACGAGGGAGACGACACCGCACGCGACAATGAGCGCAACTCACAAGGGCGCGACAGCGACGCGGACGTGAAGGCCAGCGGGCAGCGCGAGACCGAATCAGGGTCGCCTGACGCAAGGAGTGCCAGCGCTGACAGCCTTGACGACAGCTTGCGGGCGCGGCGCGACGAGAACTACGGCGAGGTGTACTGAAACTCTCCTCGCGTGCGCCCTCCGGTGGGCGACCGTGCGGATGATTCGCCAGTCGTGCGATCACTCGACAGACACCGAGTGATGTACGTCGCCGAACGGGGAGCTCCTGCACAACATCTCGGTCGGCGATCATACAGCACTCATGGGACTTGTCGTGGTGATCGGGCTCGTCGCCGAACACGCTGCGCACGATGATCCGCAGTTGGCCACTCGCCGAGCAGAAGACAGTCTTCGAGCAGGACGTGGGCGTACGCCGCGTATGGCGGTGTCTTCGTCGTCGCCTCGCTGCTGTGGGATGGTGGGCGGACGGCACTGCACGCGACGTGCGAAGGGAAGCGCTTGGCGTTAGAGCCGCGCGCGGCGCAGCAGTTGCGCATTGATGGCGACGATGATCGTGCTCAGCGACATCAGGACGGCGCCAACCGCGGGGCTCAATACCAGTCCCCACTTCTCGAGCATGCCGGCGGCCAGCGGAATGGCGACGACGTTGTAGCCCGCCGCCCACCAGAGATTCTGATTCATCTTGCGGTACGTCGCCTTGCTCAAGGCGATGATGCGCGGCACGTCGCGCGGGTCGCTTCGCACGAGGACGATGTCGCCGGCCTCCACGGCGACGTCCGTACCCGCACCGATCGCGACACCGACATTCGCCGTGAGCAGGGCGGGGGCGTCGTTCACGCCATCGCCCACCATGGCCACGCACTTTCCCTGGGCTTGGAGCGCCTTGATCTTCTTAGCCTTCTCCTCGGGCAACACCTGCGCGAACACAGTGTCGATGCCGATCTGCCGAGCGACGGCGTCGGCGACAGGCTTCGCGTCTCCTGTCATCATCACGACCTCGATGCCGTCGGCGTGCAGGCGTTGCACGGCTTCAATTGCCTCCTGGCGTATGGCGTCGGCCACGGCGAAGGCGGCGAGCGCGCGGGTTCCCTCGACCAGATACACGATGCCCTCGCCGCGCTTACCTGCCTCGTCGACGAACGCACGGATGGCCGGTGCGGCCACGACGCCGAGCTTCTCGAGCAGGTTCGGTCCGCCCGCGGCGAGCTTTCTGCCCTCGACCGTGGCGTTCACGCCGTAGCCGGGAATTGCCTGGAAGTCGGTCGCCTTCGGAATCGCGAGAGTGCGCTCCGCAGCGCTCGCCACGATCGCGCGCGCCACTGAATGCTCCGCGTCCTGGTCCACCGACGCCGCGAGCCGCAATGCGTCGTCATCGCCAATGCCTTCGGTCTTCATCGACACCACTCGATGCTGTCCCCGCGTAAGCGTGCCCGTCTTGTCGAACACCACGGTGGTGAGGTTGCGAGCTTCCTCGAGCCCGCGCCGGTCTCGAACGAGCAAACCATTGCGCGCACCGATCGTCGTGGAGATGGCGACGACGAGGGGCACAGCGAGTCCGAGGGCGTGCGGGCACGCGATGACGAGCACGGTCACAACGCGCTCGACGGTGAATGACGCAGATGCGCCCAGCGCCATCCAGATGTTGGCCGTTATCACGGCAGACGACACGGCGACGATGGTAAGGTAGAATGCGGCTCGATCCGCGAGGACCTGGGCGCGGGAGCGGGACTGCTGCGCCTGCGAGACGAGCCGCATGATGCCGGCGAGCGCCGTGCTCTCGCCGGTCTTCGTCACCTCGACGCGCAGAGAGCCGCCGCCGTTCACGGTGCCTGCGATGACGGGGTCGGCCTCGTGCTTCTCCACCAGCATCGACTCTCCCGTAATCATCGACTCGTTGACGGCGCTCTTGCCTTCGCGCACGACACCGTCGGCCGGAATACTGGCGCCAGGGCGCACGAGCAGGAGGTCACCAGCTGCGAGTGACGCGAGTGGAACGTCCACCGGTTTTCCGTTCTCCAGTCGCGTGGCGGTATCGGGGAGTAGCTTCGCGAGCTCCTTCAGCGCGCCCTGGGCCTGCGAGACGGAGCGCATCTCCATCCAGTGGCCGAACAGCATGATCGTCACGAGCGACGACAACTCCCACCAGAGCGGCATCGCGTGGAAGCCGAGCGTCACCGCGACGCTGAACGCGAAGGCGACGGTGATCGCCAGGGAGATGAGCGTCATCATTCCCGGCTTGCGGTCGGCAATCTCGCCCCACGCTCCCTTCACGAACACCCAGCCGCCGTAGAAGTACACGGCGATTCCGAAGACGACGGGAATCCAGCGTGCACCCGGAACGGCAGGGGGCGTGAAGCCGAGGATGCGCGGGATCATCTCGCCCCAGATGAGCGTCGGGACGGTGAGCAGCAGCGTCACCCAGAACTTGTCGCGGAACATCGCGACCGAATGGCCGGCGTGCTTGTCATGGCTTGCGCGGTCACCGTGGTCCGCAGACCCGGGCGCTGAGTGCGCGGCGCTGTGCTGGTCATGCTGCGAGTGATCGTCGGCGCCCCGCTCGTGGCTCATGCTCGTAGCTCTCCGATCATTCGTCGTGGTGGCCCGAACACCGTCTCAGCCGGTGGGCGTCGAGCCCACTCCGAACGAACCTGCGGGGGAATATCCCGACAGCGCCATGGCGGTGGCTCCCGACTGTGCGAGACGCGCGTCGCGGCGAGCTT
>JAQBPY010000161.1 GCA_028287285.1 Gemmatimonadota bacterium | reverse complement strand
GCTGCCTATCTCAAGCAGCACGACGTGCCGGTGTTGTTCGATCACGTGATCGACCTCCCATCACGCGAAGACGACGCGTACGACATCAACTACTCGGCGCCGGCGAAGCTCGCGGCGGCGGGGGTGAGGTTCGCGATCACGTCTGGCGATTGTTGCTCCGAGGTGCGCAACCTGCCGTCGATCGCCGGGATGGCGTCGGCGTTCGGTCTGTCGAAGGAAGATGCGCTGAAGGCGGTCACGCTTGGACCGGCGCAGATCTTCGGCGTGGGTGACAAGTTGGGGTCGCTGGAGGTAGGGAAGATCGCAAACCTCGTGGTGACCGACGGCGACATGCTCGAGGCGAAGACGAATACGCGCTACCTGTTCATCGATGGCCGTCTCGTTCCGCTCGATACGAAGCACTCGCAGTTGTACGATCTATTCAAGGGACGGGTGCTGCAGCCGTGAGCGTTGGCTGAGGCATCGTGTATGAAACGTCCCGTCCGTGCGTTGCACGGGCGGGACGCTTCTCGTTAAGGAGCATCGGCGGCTCCGCCGCCGCCTTCTATTTGACACGCCCGCAGGGGGCCGAGACAGTTTCGCGCGAACCACAGCCCAGCTTGTGGTCCACCCCATTCGTTTCGGCCATGCGCTTGCGCTATTCGGCGCGGTCTGCACTTGCACACTAACGACGATGCTACTTCGTGCGTCCGCTCGGCCTATTGTTCTGGATCGGGAGCCACGAGAGTCACTTTCAACGCAGACGCCTGTTCGACGATCTGGTCTAGCCATTGGATCGCAATATCTTTCGGCGGCAGGTCCCGCTTGTCGAGATCGGGCTCGGCGGAGTTGGGCCTCGCCTCCTCTTCCGCTAAGAACACTACTCGCACGCGCGTCGCTTTTTGCGCGGGTGGTATCGCAAGACGGAACAGTCGATCTATCGAACCCAGCAGATCACGTTCTTGCTTCGAAAGCGCCTCCTGTGCCAACCGTTTCCGCTTCGACACTCGGCTGTTCGCCACCTTAGACAAGAGCATCGTCGCGAGGAGGCGCGAGAAGGAGTCGAACAATTCAGCCGCTGCGCGCTCGTCCGCCGCTCTCGCATGTCGGCCGAAGTATGCAAACGGACTGTCGGCCGGCCGCAGCACCTCCAAAAACTCGATCACCTTGTCGTACTTCGCCAACGGATACGCGTTGCCCGGAAGGGCCCGGCGATACTCCCACAACCTTAAGATCGCCGCTCGTGCAGTACGCTCGGCTCCCCGCTTGCCTTTCCCCGGCTTTCGCGCGTCGACAATGAGTTCTGCCACGTGGTGGGACATCCATCGACCAAGCGTGTCCACGCCCTTCGCGAATTTCAGCTCATGAACGAGATGATCACCAAGTTCCAACACGTCCTTTGGCGCCTTCGATGCTGCCATCTTCGCGGAGGAGGAGGACGCGGTCGAATTCCACTTCCTTGACCTTGACCTCTTCGTCGTCATCGTAGCGAGATTCATTGCCCCGGTTCCGTTTGTCGATGTTAATCTCCACGACCAAGTCCGCTCCTATACGCGCCAACAATGCTTGCAGCGCATCGCGCCCGATCTGTAGCCGGTGCCCAGCTGACCATACCGTTTCATCGTAGCTCCACCGGTCGCGACGACCGTCGCCTGGGTCATCTCCCCAACACTCGTAGCGCAACGGCGCGTGCAGGATTCGGCGCGCTTGGATCGAGGTGCGCACCTGCTGGCCTTCCACGTCGTGCCTGAACGGATCGTTACGATCAATTCCGTCCGGCCGCTCCACATTCTCCAACCAGCCCACCATCACGTACGGTGGCACGATGATCTCCAACTCGTCGTCCGCGTACGGAATCCTATAGTCCCAGCTACTCTCCACCGTCTGCAGCGCGCGAATCAGTGCGAGGCTTGCGCGCGGATCCACCAGGGCCGTGCGCACTGACACCGTGCTACGAAATGATCGCGATCGCACTTCGACGTATCCTGATACCACCAGATCGTTGCCCGTCAGGATGAACTCTCGTAGAAACTCCTCATCCGAGGTCGCGCCGACCCACGCATCCGCGTCCGAAGGCGCTAGCCACAAGTGCTCCTCGAGTGGCTTGTGACCGCGCAGATCCGACAGCCAGTGCGGCGGTACAGCTAGCCCCTCGCGCGTCAGCAGGTCCTCGAACGACCGTCGATCCGCTTTCCGCTTCGACAAGGGCCGGTCCTTCAATAGCTCACCAGCGGCGCACCAGAGTCCATGCGTCTCGAGATACCGGTCATACCGCTCGAACCGGCGCCCTTCTCGAAAGCTTTCACTCGCCGCCTGCACCCTTGGCGGCTGGTTTATGAAGTGAGTGATCTCGCCGCGTGCGCCCCAGACGTCGAACACCCAGCGCTCCGCACGGTCGAGCAGTTCACTTGGTGAAACATCCGCGAACGACTCGAGGATCGCGTTGATAAAGTACACTGTGTCGTCGTCGGACTCGAAATGCAGTCGCGACATCTTGTCGTGCTTGTACTTATCGTAGCGAACTCCGCCGTACTTTGCTGTTGTTCTTGGAATGACCGTCCGGTTCGCGCCCTGCAGCGTGCGCCGTTCCGCGGCGGTCACCTTTAGATCGCCGCTCCGGACAAGCGCCAATGCCCCGGTCTTCGCGAACTCCCGCAACAGCACATGCGGCAACGATTTGTTCTTCGCAATCTCAAGAAGGCGCGATCCCAAGCAAACGCCATCCCTATCAACCCCTGCACCCCGTAGCGCAGCCGGGGCTTCCTCCGCCGCCCGGGCCGCCGCAATCGCCAACCACAGTCGCGCCGCCATCACATAAAATGGCGTCTGTGGATCCTTGAAGGTGCGTTCGTCCTCTCGTTCGTACGTTTCTGCCAGGCTGTCCAGCACCCCACTCACGCCAAGCCGCGCAAGGCTCCGCACACAATGCGCGGCACGCCACCGCTGGGCGATCTCGCAATCTCCCAGCTGTGCGAACAACAGCCGTGAAAGCGCGCCGCTTGTCGTTTGGGGAACGTCGCCTAACGTCCACGTCGCGTTTTCTTCCGCGGGCACCGCCGACAACAAGCGTGTCACATACCGCTTTAGCACATCCGCGATTGTCGTGACATTCCAGTTCGAGGCGGTTGTTTGCAGCACGCCAAGGATTGTCGAGGGATGTAGCTCGTCGATGTGACGCTCGATCCCGCCCAGTATCGCGACCGCCCGCGTCGCCCGGCCCGCGTTACTTAGCTCCAGTAGCCGGACAAACGGCGGCGGTTCGCCGCCATGGCCCAGATATCCTGTCAGCGCTGGAAGCCTTTTCGTAACGAAGGCCGGGCCGTATTCGTTCGCCCACGCCGCCACCGCCGGCGAATCGCGCCATGCGCCTACCGCGTCCACGAGCGCTTCGCATGCTGCGCGCGCTTCGAAGCGATCGCTTTGTTCCGCGGTCGCCACCAGCGCTTCGATGTGCACAATACGATCTCTGACCGCGATCGCCGCTCGCGTCGTCGCATCCAGCTCCTTCCTAGGGACGTATTCTGTCGAGGCATCACCCATCGCGGGTCGGCAGGTCCGCGCCAAGGCTCGCTCACGGACACTCTCGTTGAATTCCGTGCGCTCGATGAGCCGCGCCATGTTGCCATCGCGCGCGGCCTCTGGCACGGACCGTATCATCCGCTCGACGCTTGGCGACATTCCGCTGTCGCTCATCAGCCGCTCCTGACGCGCCAATTCCGCAATCATGCCATCCACCTGCGATCCCAATGACGTTGAGGCGAGCGCGCGATGCTGAAGCTCGAGTGCCTTGTGCACAGACAGTCGATTGTGGTCGCATAGGAACAGCAGCGCTGCCGCGTAGCGCGCGCTGAGAGCGCCGTCCCGCAACGCGCGAGTCAGCAGATGCGGCAACGTTATCGACAGCGCTACACTATCGGCGTCATGCCAACGGCCCGCCGCCGCCAGGGTAGTTGGAACGTCCAGTCGCGTCAGCGCGCCAATCACCGCATCCCACGGAAAGTCGTTGCCCCGATCCAGCCGCACGGCCGCATCGTCCGCCACGACAGCGACTTCCCGTGCCACGGAGCGTCGCGCATCGAGGTCCAGCGCGTCGCTCCCAACGGTCGCCAACGCCTCGACCAGCGCCAGCTTGGACAATGCGTCGGCATCGATCTCTTGAGCGGCCTCGATTGCTTGGGTGAACAATGCCGCCGCGTCGGTTGCGCTGATCGGGCGCAGTAGGTAGCATCGCCTCGCCAGCCGGTCAACCTTCTCCGATCCGGCAATCCGTGTTTCGCGCGCGTCCTTCGCCTGCAGGCCCACCAGCGCGACAATCTCCTTATGCAGTGGTGCCTGCATCGCCAGCACCGCCAGCGTTTTCTGATCGTTCCTCCCGTTTGAATCGTCCCGTAGCGCGCCCACCGCCCGGCACCATCGCCATACTGTCATCATGTCGATCCCCGGCACGCCAATCAGTTTGGCGCCACTCACGCAGACGCGCTCTTTCAAGCTCCACGCGTAATGATTGCGCTGGATCCGGTAGCTGTCCCTGTCCAATCGCTGCGTTGCCTCGCTAAGTAGTTGTTCGGCGCCAGCAGCTCGCCGTCGCAACGCCAGCAGCTCTGCTCGCGCAGTGTAGATCGCGAAGAACGGCCCGATCACTTCTCGCAACTCCTTTCTGTGGTCCTCGACTTGGCGCTGCCGTCGCCGCAGTTCGTTCTCCGATTCTTCACCAGATTCGCGCTGGTGCGTTGGAACGAGGAACGCATCCAGCGTCGCTTCGCCACCCACGAGCGCCTCACGCAGAGCATATCCGCGGAGCATGACGTCGAGGTGCACAAAATTGCTCACCGATAGGCGCTCCTCCCTCCGATCGTTTTCGCCAGCTAGTATGGCCAGCACGGGCTCGAGCTCTGCGCCGCTTGCCCCGCGCGCGGCCGCCAGTTCGCATGCCGTGACCGCAAGCTCCACCAACGCCGGGTAGCTGTCGCCCGAATGCGTGTACCCGGACAGCGCTCGTTGCCGGAGCAATCCGCGACGCACAAGCGCATTCAGCGCGCCCACCAACGCCGTCGATTCTACCGTCTCACCGCTCAGCGCCAGCGGCACGAGCGCGAAGATAGTCCATGCCTTCGGCAACCCGCCCGCGTTGGCGACCTCCCACACTAGTGTGCGGGCCGCTGGTAGCAGCCGCGGGATCAGCTCCAGCCCCACACGAAGGGCGATGTGGCGCGGGCTCCAACGCGCAAGGTTAGCTATTGCCTCCTTCGCGCCTCCTACCCGCAAGACCGCTTCCACCTCCGCGGCGATATCGCTTGGCTCAATAGGCCATGCGCCGTAAGACACAACGCCGGCCTTCTCCGCGCTCTGTATAGCGTGTCGACGGCGCTCGAGCCACGCATTGAGCTGCCGACGCCCTTCACGCACGGCGATCCGGTCCTTCGCCCGCGCGTCGGCCGCCAGCAGTTGGAACAGTACGCGTCCGTGCCGTTCGATCTGCTCCGGATCGCGCAACACTGTGCGGGCCACGCTCTCACGCGCGAACTCTGCCGCCAACTCGGGATGATCCGTGAACGCTTTCCGGATGGCTTCGTCCGTCTTCAGCGCATCGGCGCCAGCCAGCAGCGTCATGATCGCGGAAACATCGTCACCGGCCTCCCTGCTCACTCGCATCGCTACTCGCAGCCGCTGAACCTGCACTTCGCGGCGCACTACGGGGTCCTTGATCACGAGCAAGCTTTGGTCGTCGTTCACCAACTCGAGGATGGTCTCATTTCGCTCGGCGCCGTACATAGCTGCTGAAACGTGAGTCGCCGCATATGCGTCCACATGCCGACGCGTGTACAGGTGGTCGGCCAGCCGACCGGTCATCGTTTCCAGATCGCTGCCTCCCACAGCGCGAATGAACTGCTCGAAGTCTTCGTCGGCGAACGCAATCAGTCCATTCACTTCCCGGATCCCCGGTGCGAGGTCACTGCACAAATCCAGGACCGCCCCTGCCGTCACTCCAACCACCGCCGCGAGATCTTCTACTGGAATGGGCCGGGGCATCGCGACCAATCCGGCGCACAGTTGTGTCACTTCTCGCTCGGACCCGCCTTTCGCGACTGCCAGCTTCAGCTGCTCGCCAAAGAGCTGTTCTAGGCTCTTCCCGCTCGGGCGGAGGAAATCGAGCGCGCGTTCCGCGTCCCCGCGCCCGAAATCCAGCGCATACCGCTGCACCCGTGGATTTCCGCGCGTAAAATGCTGGAAGTCCTCGATCCATTCCGGCGATGGCACCTCGAAGAATCTTGAAATGTGCGCTTCGGTCTCGGGGCGCGCGAAGCCGAGTAACGGTACGAGCTCGAATCCCGATGGCGGCTCTACGAGATCAAGCCGCCCTGTTCTGCAGGTCACCACCAGCCGCACGTTGTGTGGCAGCTTCCCAAGCAGCATGAAATCGTGCACGAAGCTCGTCTCGCGCGGCGACCGCTGTTTCGCCGCCGTTACCGAATTATCCGCGGCGTCCACAACGATGACCAGCAGCGCATCCCCGTCGCCACTGTCGCTAGTTTGCTCCTCCGCACCCTGCTTGCGAACGATGTCCGCCGCCATCCTCAGCCGCTTCGCAAAGGCGCGTGGATAGTCCGCCTCCGTCCGAGTGAGCAAGAGCGGCACCCGCAGGCGAGACGCGAGCTCGTTCGACAACTGCGTGAACGCGTCGCGCGCGCGGTGGCGCAACTGATCCGCGTCCAGATAGGTTCCCGCGCCGTAGCAGTCAAACACGATCATCGTCGAACCGGCGGGCAACGCCGTTTCGATCTCCTGCAGTGCGGTCGTCTTGCCGCTGCCTCCGCCCCCATGTAGGCAGATCCGCCGCTGTCCTCGCGCCAGCAGCGCCGCCACCTCGCGCGCGGCCGCCCGCGAGATCGGATCCATCACCTGCTCCAGTCGTGACGGGCACGGGAGCAGCGCCGCCGGATCCGAGTAGTCCAACCATGACAGAACAGACTCGCGCGTGATGTAACCGCCGGATTCCGGCAGCATCATGCGCTCTACCGACCGCATCATCACATCCACGAGCGCGCGCGATCCCTCTTCGGTCCAACCGGCCACAGTGCGCAGCGCGCTTTCCTCAAGCGCGAATCGCGAATCGCTGCCGCATTGCGACAGGTCGAGAAGCTCCGCAAACGTCGCGAAGTGCTCCGCGCTCAGTCCGCTCGCCTTCCTCAGTGTTTCTCGCTTGCTCGAGGCTCCGGCGGCCCGGACGCCGTTGCCACCGCGCAGGGCGTCTCTGATCTCCCCTTTCACCGGCTGGTTGCTTACAAGACGGAACCGCACCCGCTTTTCTCGGACCAACGACGCGTGTGTGGTTCGCAATCCGTCGAACGCCTGCGCCAGCCGCCGGATCACCGAATTGTTCGTCCTCTTCGCTGACGAACGCGCCAGTCGCGCCACCGTCCATGCCGCATCAGGCTCCGCCGCCGAGTACTTTAGTTGATCTACATCGATCTGCGTCGCGGTCGCGGTGCTGTTCCCGCCGTGATAAAAGGTGCAGTCCACGCCGTCCCAAGTCGCAGCGGACACACCAACTTCGTCCTCGGCGCGTAGACCTTCGACCGTAATCGCCGTCAGCTCCGATCCCGCATCGAGGAGCGACAGCGCGTGTCGTAGCGTCCACAGCACGTGGTAATCCAATCCAGCCATGGCGCCGCGTGCGCCTCGGTAGTCGGCATTCGCCATACACGCATCGTAGTGGAGACACCTGTTGCTGGCTATGCCCACCCGGCGCCTCCCTATCGCTGCGGGGCATAACGCGCGTTCGCTGGCCGCCGGCCTGCGCCCGCCCATGCCTGCGTGAAGTAGTGTCGGGCAGAAAGACCTCTGGGTAACGCCCCGCCGGCACTCGACGTTCAGTGTTGGGGGTGCCAACAATGATCGTCGAGCTAACACCGTCGCCGGCGAGGAGCGCCGGCTAATGGAGATCTCCACGACCCATGGTGGCCCGCAATCCGAAGAGGCAAGGGCGCGCGTGACGGCGTCCGCTCTCGCCGCGCGCAACGACGAGCGCGACGGCTGCCGCGCTCGCGTCGCTCCCGTTTGAGGCCACGTCATGGGCGTGAGCTCACGCGTATCAATCACGCTTGCCGTTATGGTTCACGCAGCATCACTTCCGAGGTGATTCTGGTGCCGGCCGTTTACGCGATTGGGTTCGTCCACCGTAGGCACCGGAATCGCGCGAGTCCGAGTCGGTGGACAGCAACGCGGCATCATGCTCGATCGCGAGCGCCGCGAGATGCGCGTCGTCGGTGTCCCGCCGCCAGCTGAGCTTTAGGGCCATACCATCGTCAAGCTTACGAACCGGCTAGGCTACCGTGACTCTCTCGCGGTGTGGAGATCCCCTGATTTAATGGACACCTCGCTAACCCTGCTACGTTCAGGGACGAAGGTGTTGCATGAAGAGAATGCGTCGGCATTTCAGTCGGGAATTCAAGGTCGAAGCGGTGCGGCAACTGCTCGGAGGGAAACGCCCGGCGGCGGTCGTCGCTCGTGAACTGGGGATTGGGGCAGATGTGCTCCGGCGCTGGCGTGATGAGCTGAGGACGCAGGGCGGTGCCGCGACGGACCCGCGGACCGCACGCACCGTGACCAGTGACGACGGGGAGCTACGCCGGCTGCGCCACGAGAACGCTGTGCTGCGCGAGGAGCGCGAAATCCTAAAAAAAGCCACGGCCTTCTTCGCCAGGGAAACCCGATGAAGTTCCTCCTCATTGAGGAGCATCGTGCCGAGTTCAAGGTGGTGACGATGTGTCGGGTTCTCGAGGTGTCGAAGGGCCGGGTACTACGTGTGGCGGGGGCGCCCGCAGAGTGCGCGGGCGATCGCCAACGAGCAGTTTGTGCTGATCATGCGCGACGTGCATGCGGAGAGTGATCGGACCTACGGCAGTCCGCGCATGCAGGTGGAGCTCGCGGCGTTGGGGCATCCGTGCAGCGAGAATCGGGTCGCGCACCTCATGCGCGCGGACGGCCTGCGCCCGAAGCGGGTGCGGCGGTTTCGCATCACGACGGATTCGACACATACCGCCCCCATCGTCGAGAATGTGTTGGACCGGCAGTTTGCGGTGACGACGATCCCCCCACCCAATCAGGTCTGGGTGTCGGACATTACCTACATCGCGACGCGCGAAGGCTGGCTCTACCTGGCCATCGTGCTCGATCTCCGGTCGCGCCGCGTTGTCGGGTGGGCGATGCGGCACACGCTCGAATGGGAGTTGGCCCGCGACGCACTGGCGATGGCACTCGGCCAGCGGCAGCCGGCGCCGGGCTTGGTCCATCATTCAGATCGTGACGTGCAGTACGCCTGTGACGGGTATCGCACTGCACTGAGCGAACACGCCATCACAGCGAGCATGAGCCGCCGCGGGAACTGCTGGGACAATGCCGTGGCGGAGAGCTTCTTCGCGACGCTGAAAACCGAACTGGTGATGGACGCCGATTGGGCCACACGCGAGGAGGCGCGCTGCGCCCTGTTCCGCCACATCGAGATGTGGTACAATCGTCGCCGCCGGCATTCGTCGCTCGGGTATCTTAGTCCGCTGGAGTTCGAGCGCTTGCACGATTACGCAGCATAAACCCCCGTGTCCACTATTTCGGGGGAACTCCAGTGTACTGGCGTCTGGCTCCGCAGCTTGAGAATTCACCGGCGCGTCACTTGGCTCAACGCAGCGCTACCGCCGTCTGCTCGCTGGCTACGACCTGTTCACAAACCGGGTCAGCGTCGGCTCCCGACCAGGCTCACACTTTCGACTGTGTGTTTGACAGGAGAGCCTACGGCACCACGCACGGGAGTGCGACTTCTGATGTTTCCGTGTCCTAGAAGAGGCGGACAACGCTGCACTCAACAAACGCCTTACCCTGTGTGCGATTCGAGCTCGGGATGTTCGTGCGATCGATCAAGGTCTATCCAATCTTGCAGGGAGATCGACGCTTGCCGTACTCGCTCAAAATGAAGCAACAAGAACTCGCCGTACACACTGTCCAAGCGAACCATCAGCCTGGGGCAATCAG
>JAQBPY010000137.1 GCA_028287285.1 Gemmatimonadota bacterium | reverse complement strand
CGGATGGAGCGGTCGATGATCCGGCAAGCCAGGATCTCGTGATCGCTCGGGCGTCCCTCGCGCTTGATGAAGCCACCCGGGATCTTGCCGGCGGCGTAGGTCTTTTCCTTGTACTCGACCGTGAGCGGGAAGAAGGGGAGCGGACTCTTGTTGTCGCTCACCGTGACGGTCGCGAGGACCATCGTGTCACCGTAGGTGATCAGGCATGAGCCGGCGGCCTGCTTGGCCATGCGGCCGGTCTCGAGGACCAGCTTGCGTCCCGCGAACGTCTTTTCAATGCGTTGCATGAGGTTTCCTGTCGTCTCTCTCTGGTGCGGCCGGCCCTATTGCCGACGCGCGCTGCGTGAAAGCTGTGTGAAATACAAAACGCGCGGCCCGCAATGATTGCGACCGCGCGTGTCTACACCATGACCTGCTTAGTACCGGAGACCGAGTTCCTGAACGATCTTGCGATAGCCATCGATGTCGGTCCGCTTCATGTAATTGAGGAGGCGGCGACGTGTACCGACCATCTTCAGCAGCCCGCGGCGGCCGTGATGATCTTTCTTGTGGGCCCGAAAGTGCTCGGTGAGGTAGTTGATGCGCTCCGAAAGGAGCGCGACCTGGACGCGTGAGGAGCCGGTGTCGGTCTCGTGCGTCTTGTACTTCTCGAGCGTCGGGGCGTTATCGAAGGCCATGTTCTTGGAATATGCTGAGCGAGGCAAACTGGTTGAGCCGTTTAACTTAGCCCAGCTGAACAGAGGTGTAAAGGGGTCTGGCCCCTACCGCAGCCCCACCCGGCGCCGGAGCAGCCATTCGGCGCACAGCAGCAGCACCACGAGCGCATACACCCACGCCCAGTCGGTGACGGCAGGCACATCGCCGACGGCGGCCTCACCCCCCACGGCGCTGGATGTCACGGTGGGCCGTCGCGGAATGAATTCCCGCGATTGGTTCACGGCGAGCACAGCATTTCCACCACTCGTGGTCACCTCGTAGATGCCGGGCGGCAGCGCCGGCGTTTCCGCCACGGCTGAGCCTTCGGAAAAACGAACTGACAGGGTACGCCGCTGCGCCGTACCCTCACGCCGTTCAATTGTTGCGGTTGCCACACTGTCCGCCGGAGCACCCCGACGCCACCGCACCGGCATACCGGCCCGTAGCGGCTCCACATCGGGGACGACCGCACGACGGTCGGTGCGGCCCGCGGCGAGCCAATCGTACAAGGCGCCGAAAAGCGCGGAATAGGCATCGGCGCGAACACCGCGGCGGAAACGCCAGCGCCAGAAGCCCGAAGCGCCGATGATGGCAATACGGCGCGGCGTTTCCCATCCCACCACGGCGGCCCGGCGGTCGTCGGCCGAGCCGCCTCGGCGCGTGACGAGTCCCTGCCATTCCGCGCGCGGGAGTGCCGCAGACACGGAGAGCGGGGGCAAGCTGTCGAACGCAACGCCGGCGAGCATGGGAGCAAGGGGGGATACGGGCGCCGCCGAAGCGAACCATTCCCCATCTTCCGCCAAAGGTGGTGCGAAAAGCAGCAATGCGCCACGCGACGCCGCGCGCGGTTGTCCGAACACTGCGGTATCGCCGTGAAGCACCGCGATGGGCGCATCGCGCACTGCCTCGCGCACGACGCTTTCCTCGACACGGGCAAGCGTGCCGTCGGTGCGCCACATGCCCGGCGCCACGCGATAGAATGCGCGTGTCGGCAGCGACGTCACCCCACGCAGCGCGGCGACCGCTTCACGCGCATCGTAGTCCGGTGCGGTGGACACGAAAACGGCGGCGGGCGCACGCGTTACGTCGACACCTAATGACAGCGTGTCGTTTCGCGGCTCCTGGTCGCCTGCGACATGAAGCACGGCGCGCAGCACGGCGCCACGCTCCGCGCCTGCGGCAACACCGTGCAACACGATCACGCGCTCCGCGTACGGCGCCAGCGCTGCCACGACCGCCGAATCGAGAACCGCGTTGTCGAGACGAAGGTCGAGACGCCCTGCTCCGCTTCCAGCTGCGCCCGCAACGACCGTGACACTTGCCTGGACGGTGTCGCCCGCGAGCAGCGCGTGCGGCGCATCGAGCGCGGCCACGGCAGCGTCTGACAGCTCCTTCTTTGCGACGACGATCGTACGTGAGCCCCTTGGCAACCCCGCAAGTAATTCGGGCTCATCGAGCTCACCGTCCGTCACGAGAATGACGGGGCGGCCCGAGCCGGTGGCAGCGTCCACGACACCGCGCAGGCGCGACGCGTGGTCCGTGGGCGCGTCCTTGGCCGTGCCGACACGCAGCGAGTCCCCGAAGCGACGCAGCGCGCCGCCGGATCTCGCCGCGGAATCGCGTGCGGCGTGCCACGCACTGCTGTCCGTTGCGCGCGTCCAGCTCTCCGAGGCGTCGAGCGCAACATCGGGAGCGAGAGTGGCCGCCGACCCTGCAGGGGCGCGGAACAGCAGCGCGACGATGAGCATTGCGGCGATCGCACGCAGCAGCGCAACGGGCAGCGTGCGCGCGGTGAGTGCTCTCCGGCCATACTGCACGCCCGCGGCGAGTGCGCCAGCGAGGGCGGCGAGAAGCCAGATCATCATTGGTGAAACTACGCGCGGCAGGTCAAGAACGCTTGACGCAAATTGGCGTCAGCCTGGCGCGCGCTGCTTCAGCGCGCGGCGAGCCGCACCACGCCCGCCGTTCCCGACAGCGTGGCGAGCAGCTGCTCGCGGCGCTGCTCGAACACCGCGAGCTCGCCGTGCGCGATGGGCTCTCCGCCAGTGGACTTGAGCGCGGCGCGCGTCTCGCGCTGCACCCCGCCAACGAGCACCTCGAAGTGGAGATGCGCGCCAGTGGCGAGTCCGGTCTGGCCGACGAAGCCGATGGTCTGTCCGATGTCCACGCGAGCGCCCGAGTGGATGCCCTTGGCGAATCCGCGAAGGTGGCCGTACCGCGTGACGTATCCGTTCCGATGGCGAAGCTCGAGGAGGTTGCCATAGCCGTTGGACCACCCGGCGCGCACGACGACCGCATCGCCGATGGCGCGGACGGGAGTGCCGGAGCTCGCGGCGTAATCGGTGCCCTTGTGCGCGCGCCAGATACCCAGCACCGGGTGAAAGCGCGAGCCGAACGTGCTGGAGATGCGGCGGAACTCGAGCGGCGCGCGCAGGAACGCCGCGCGGAGCGACTTGCCCGTGGCGTCGTAATACTTGGGGCTGTCGGTTTCGCTCTCGTAACGAATTGCAGACATGTCGCTTCCGGAGAGCGAAAAGGTTGCCGCTAAAACCTTACCGACCTTCGTGATGCCTTCCGGTCCGACAGCACGTTCCACGAGCGCACGGAAATGATCGCCGTCCTGGAGATCGCGGCTCATGTCGACTTTGTAGTCGAAGATGTCTGCGAGCGCCCATGCCAGCTCATCCTTCGCGTGCGCCGGGAAGTATTGCGCCGCGCTCGAATCCATGGCCTGGTAGAGATTCGAGTGAATCGTTCCACCCACGACGACGGTGTCCGTGGTCCACGGCAGGCGTTCTTCGTTGCCCTCCCAGCCGTTCGCCGACTTCTTCATGCGCAGCAGGCGATCGATGCCGAGGTGGAAGACCAGCTCGCGCGGCGATTGGCCCATGCTGTCGGCGGTCATGTCCACGGGCATGCCTTCGCGAAGGAAGCGCGTGTTGACGGCGGATGCCGTGGCGGCGCGAACGACTTCTGCGGCCGCCTGGTCGCTTACACCGGCGCGCTTGAGCAGGCCGATGAGTGTCTCGCCTCGATTGAGACGCTCGGTACGCGACCATGGACGCGGCACCGCCTGCGCCGACGACACGTTGCCCTGCTGAAGGACTTCAGCCGGGCGGTGCTCAGGCAGCTCGGGGGTGTAGCGGAGGGCAACAACCAACAGCAGCGCCACCACCGCGTAGGGGATGGCGCGAATACCACGTGGCTTCAATCCATCTGTCTCCGAATGAAGGTCGGGATCTCCATGTCGCTGAGATCCTGCGACCCGCCACTCGGCTGTGCCGGCGGAGCCGCCGGTGGCCGAGTGACTCGAGGAATGTCGTTGGCTGAGCGCGCGGCCGGCGGTGCCGCATTCGCGACACGTGACGGACGACTGGGGAATGGGATGACGGGCGCGCCCTTTGGAATGCTGACGGTGCTGGCTTCCTGCGCGGGCGTGACCACACCCGGCTGGACGGCCTTGTCGAAGCCGGTAGCAATGACGGTGACCCGAATCTCACCCTGCATGGCCGGCTCGTGCACCGCGCCAAAGATGATCTCCGCCTCGTCGCCGACGGCGTCGTGAATGATCTCGTTGATCTGATGCACTTCGCCCAGCGTGAGGTCCGCACCGCCGGTGATGTTGACGAGCACACCCTGCGCGCCGGAGATGCTGATGTTGTCGAGCAGCGGGCTGGAGATGGCCTGTTGCGCCGCCTCCATCGCGCGGTTCTCACCGCGGCCCACTCCCGTGCCAATGAGCGCCGAGCCGCCGCTTTCCATCACGGCGCGGACGTCGGCAAAGTCGACGTTCACGAGACCGGTGACGCTGATGAGCGATGAGATGCCCTGCGTGGCGTGCAGCAGGACTTCATCGGCTTTCTTGAGGGCATCCTGGAACGGAATGCCCTTGCCGACCACGGCGAGCAGGCGCTCGTTCGGCACCACGATCATCGTATCGACGTGCTTTCGCATTTCCGCAATGCCGGCCTCGGCCTGCCGCATGCGCTTCCGCCCCTCGAAGAGGAAGGGGCGCGTGACGATGCCGACGGTCAGCGCACCCGCCGCCTTCGCGAGCGCGCAGATTTCCGGAGCCGCACCCGTGCCGGTGCCGCCGCCCATGCCGCAGGTAACGAACACCAGGTCTGCGCCCGACACGGCCTTGGCCATGTCATCGCGGTTTTCCTCGATGGCCTGCTTGCCGACTTCGGGCCGCGCGCCGGCTCCCAGCCCACGCGTGAGCTTCTTGCCGATCTGGATCTTGAGATCGGACTTCGAATTCAGCAGCGCCTGCGCATCCGTGTTGACCGAGATGAACTCGACCCCTTCGAGATGCTCGTCGATCATGCGGTTCACGGCGTTGCCGCCACCACCGCCGACGCCCACCACTTTCATGCGAGCGTTTTGCGCCGCGCTCTCTTCGAATTCGAAGATCATTGCGTACGACACTCCTGTACGACGAGGTGTCTGATTGGACTTGTCGGTGGGCGCATTTCAAGGGGTGAAAACGTGAAACGCGGGCATCCGAACAGATGCGGCAATATAACGGTCCAGAGGCTTCGGGCCAGTCCTATTTCAGACGATCCACGCGGCGAAACAGCACGGGGGTGGGTTGTCCACAATTGGAGCGGCGAGGTGGGTTTGTGATGAGGAGTTCGGGCAGCCCGACTCCTCAAAAGAAATCCTGCAGCCAGAACTTGATCCGCTCGACCAGCTTGTCCGCATTCCCGCCGCTCGGGAGCTTGATGCGCTTCGCACTCGCGGACGCGCCGCCCAGGGCCATGCGGCTCGCTCCGTACTGCGCGAGGCCAACCACCGTCGCGAATTGAGGTGCGTCGACCGAATCGCTCAAACCACCGATCGCCTCGGACGGCGAGCCTACACGGA
>JAQBPY010000115.1 GCA_028287285.1 Gemmatimonadota bacterium | reverse complement strand
GGCTCTCGATCTGGAATCCGGTTTCGGTGCTGCTGTTGTCCTGCCACTTGAGGTTGATCTGCGTTGCCGACGCGGCGGTCGCGCTCATGAGCGACGGGGCTTCGGGCGCGGAGGCGGTAGCGAGCGTGAGCGTCTGGCGGGTGCCGTCCCCGGAGGTGACGCTGCCCGCGTCGCTACATGCCGCCGAGAATGCAGCGAGCGATGCTACGAAAAGTCTCGAGCGGCCGCGAACCTTGGTCAGCATGGCGTCTCCGATGGCGAGGGTCGATCTCCGGCAATCTACGGCATACATGTCTCTTCCTGACAGGAGGATGACGCCAGCAGTCGCGACGTTGCGGCTGTGCTCCGTGTCATACGCGACGAATCGCTGGCCCGAACAGCGCCCACTCGGCATATTTCATCCATGCGCAGCCGCGAAATGACCTACCGCGTTGTCCCGCTTGGCAGTCGTGAGGCGTCGAGCGCGCACCTTGGAATGACCGCCTCGCAGCGACTCAACATGCTGGAGGAGCTGTCGCATATGACGTGGGTCGCCACGGGATTGCCCCTGCCCACCTATTCGCGTGCCGAGATGCCTGTGACGCTCTCCACCCTGCGCGAGCAGGGGAGCTCGACGGCCCGGTGATCGACGATTTCCGCGATCTTCTACGCGAATTCGTAACCCAGCACGTGATTTTTCTCGTCGTGGGCGCGCACGCCCTCGCGGTGCACGGAATTCCTCGCGCGACCGGCGACCTCGATGTCTGGGTGAAGCCGACCCCCGAGAATGCGAGCCGAGTTGTGGCAGCGCTCGCGTCATTTGGCGCTCCACTCGAAGACCTCGGGATTGCGATGGACGATTTCATTCGGCCGGATGTCGTTGCGCAATTGGGGCTTCCTCCATATCGGATCGATATTCTTACGTCCATCAGCGGAGTGGACTTCGAGTCCGCATGGCAGGATCGTGTCGAGGCCAACGTGGCAGGAGTAGAAGTGCCAGTGCTCGGTCGCGCATCATTTCAAATGAACAAGCGCGCGAGCGGCCGACCCAAGGATCTCGCTGACCTCAGCGCACTGGGCGAAGAATAGGCAAATTGGACCACGCGAAACCGCGCGATAGCGACCACTCGGCCACCACCACGCTCTCCAGCAACATGGATGGCGTCGGAACCTCAGCCACGTTGGCGCTGCTCGACATGGTGCAGCGGCGACGCGCCGAGGGTCGCACCATCCTGGACATGGGTCTCGGCGAGCCTGTATTCCCTGCACCGCCAGTCGGTGCGCGCGCGGCGATCGACAGCGTGCAAAACGGCGACCTCCGCTATGGTCCCGTTGCTGGTGCACGCGCGCTGCGGGAGCTCGTGGCCGCGAACGCGCGTTCGCTCGGTGCACGCGAGTCGGACATTGGTATCGACAATGTCGTCATCTCGAACGGCTCGAAGCAGGCACTTTTCAATGCGTGCTTCGTGCTCTTCGGCGCCGGCGACGAAGTGCTCGTTCCCACTCCGGCATGGACGAGCTACTACGACATCATCCGTCTCTCGCGCGCGCGACCCGTGTCCGTGCTCGGCGACGCGACGCGATCGTTCAAGATCGACGTGGACCTTCTCCGCGTCGCGGCCTCGCCACACACGAAGGGGTTGATACTGAACAGCCCATGCAATCCAACGGGCGCTGTGTATTCACGAGAAGAGCTCGTCGACATCCTGCGCCTGGCCGACGAGCGCGGATGGTGGATCATCTCCGATGAGATCTATCGAGCCTTCAGCTATGAAGGCGAGGCGACGTCGCTGCTCTCGGTGAGCGATGGATTCGACCGCCTGGCGGTGACGAACGGCATGTCGAAGGCATACGCGATGCCCGGTTGGCGCATCGGGTGGTCGATTGCGCCGGTCGACGTGTCCGCACGGATGATCGCGCTGCAATCGCACGCGACGGCGGGTCCAGGCAACGCAGGACAAGCGGCCGCTATCGGCATTCTCTCCGACAAGAACGAGTCGGCGTTACATCTCGCGTCCATTCGTTCTGCCTTCCGCGCGCGGAGGGACTGCGCGCTCGATGCCCTGCGCACGCTGGATGGACTCGAGCTCATCGAGCCGGAAGGCGCGTTCTACTGTTTCTTTCGTGTGCCGGGCGAGTCGGATGACTTCTGTCGGCGGCTGCTCGCGACACATGACGTCGCCATCGTGCCGGGTGATGCGTTCGGTGTCCCGGGCTGGGCGCGGGCGTCCTATTCCTCTGATCTCGATTCCGTCCGGGAAGGATTTGCGCGGCTCGCCGAATTCCTGCGCACAACATCAGCGTGAAACGGGTGCCTTCACGAAAGGCCTGATTGAACGGAAACGGCCCGATAACTCAGTTGGGTTATCAGGCCGTTTCCGTTTGATCAGGCTGTTACTTGTTCCACGCTTTCCGAACCCGCCGACCCTTACGCCAGCTTCGGCACCGTGAACGGCGCGCGATACTCTCTCGTCAGCATCGCGTTGGCGCGTGCCGCATCCGGTCCGGTGAACTTCTCGCCCTTGGTATCGAGCATCAGCGGCATGCCCGTGGTCAACGG
>JAQBPY010000104.1 GCA_028287285.1 Gemmatimonadota bacterium | reverse complement strand
GCATTCGAGCCTTGAATGCGGGACTGTACTGCGGCATGCAACTACCCACCTTGCGACCCCCAGGGGCGATGTTCGGGTGACCGCTCACACGACTGCGGTCGTACGACATCTATCCTGACACCGGGGGATGAGGGGTCGGCGAACCCTTCCGAGTGCCTGCCTCACCTCGTTCGAGAGCCGCGGATATTCGGCGTTCGCGGCGGGAGTTCTCTGATTCGCGAGTGAGCCGTATCCAGGTCGCCCGCCCTGCTCCTTCCATCCGGATCTCTTTGCTGCTGACAAGCGATCCAAGACGACGGCGCACCATTCGGTCGGCGACCCGCGTTCCCGTTGCCCGGATTGCCCTCGTGACTTCCCGCGTGGCCAAGGGCTGGGGGGAATTCGCGAGAATCCTTGTAATGTGTTCATCCACCGCGTCTAGTCTGGTAGTCATCAATCAGCTCGCTGAGTTTTTCGCTTGAGGCTGGATTGGCCAGATTCACATTGCCGTGGCCAAGAAAGTGGCCAGATAATGCCATTTCAGGCCAGTCTTACTGTGTTTGGCGCGCCATTCAGGCCATTATGGCCAGATATGGCCAGAAAGATGGCCAGATGTGGCTAGGAAAGACCAGCTTCACGCCGCGGAGAACCGCACCTTCTCCACCTTGCGAACGTCCAAGCGCTGATTTGCCTGCCAGAGATCGTGCAGGTTCTGCATCGCCAGCCAGCTGTTCGGCGAGCGCCCCAGAGCGCATATAGTTCCATCATAGGGTGCAGCTTTAACCGCTGCGTAGGCAACCACTCTCCGCCTTCTTCGGCGGGGAAGTGCATCGCATACCGTACGGAAGTCATGTCACAGCAAGTGGTTAGAAGCCTGTAAGTAGGATTGGCAGGCCTGAACTCTGGTTCTGGTGGAATGCTGGCGATTACCGCCGGCGGGCGCAGGACGAAGAAAAAAAGCGTCTGAATTCGCACAAGCGACTTGAAATGGCCGTACGTGATGGTAGGAGAACCATGAAACCCAACAACAAACCCCCAATACCAAGGCTCGACCACAAGCGCATCGACGAACTTTTCGAGGCGCTGCCGCCGCTCGGGTCGAGGGAATACTTGGAGCGCATCAAACAGGCGCCTGCGAGTGAGCTGCCCGCGCAGGTGTTGGTGCGTGCATACCGGCAGCTGCCGCCCGGGTCGCCAGAAGCGACCGCGACGCTCTCTAGGCTTCTCGGGAACTACGATCGGGACGGTTACCTAGCGCCGCTATGGCAGGCGGCAAGACACAGGCTCTCTGGCCGCGACTGGTTCGGCGTGGAAGATCTGGTCGCTGGGGCTATCGAAGAGATCGTCGACACCCTAAGTGGGCCGCGGGGCAAAGGAGCCGATACGGCGTGGATTGCGTTTCTCCATCAGCGACTGGAGGACGCGTACCGCGCTTTGGTTGGCCGGCGCGGCGAGCGGCAGGACGTCGAAAAGGCGGAGCCAACGCTGAACGAGGACGGGGAACTCATTGATGCGCTTGAGCGGGTTGCCTCGGAGGAGGCAGCCGCAACGGACTGGCATGGGCGCGTCGAGGGCAACGATGTCGAATGGATGGAGCAGTTCGTTGCCCGGGAACTCGCAAAGATCGCGGACGACAACATCCGCGAAGTCGCTCGCGACTTGTTCAGCCCCAAGCCGACCTCGATGAAAGAGCTAGAGAACCGCTACAGCGTGGATCGGTTTCAGATCCACAGATGGCGCGAGATCGCGCGAACCAAGATATATGCAGCGCTGCAGCGACAGAGCGAGCGCGACATTGACATTAGCTGGTTGAAAGCACGGTAGTCACACATCAAGGGAGAATCTGCCGATCGAGAGACGGCAATACATCACATGGATTTCTATGTCCGCGCGGGAGGTTCCCATGTCCGCAAATGACGAACGCCTCGCTGATCTCATGGAGGAGATCGAGCGCGCCTGGATGGACGATCGCGATGAGTCGCTGGTCGACCGGCTTGCGAAGGAGCATCCGGAGCTCGCGGAGAGGCTGTACCTCTTCTTCGCCACGGTGGTGGATGCGCCAGATCAATTGGAACGACACCGGCCTGAGCTTGCGGAGGGGGCAGCGCGCACGCGTGACTGGCTCGAGCGAGAAGGGTTTGCGCGCGCTGCGCGAGCCGCTGCGACGGGGACATCCACGCAGGCAACACCGACTCCAACGGGCAAGGTCGCAGAGCAGGTGACTCCAACCTTCGTCGGGTTGCTGCGCCAAGTGACCGGTGCCGACCCGCAGAAGCTTGCGGCTGAGCTGGACATTACTCTGGATTTTCTCGCCGAAGTGTCCAGCAACACGCGTGTGCTTCCAAATCGAGTGAGGCGCGAACTCGCAACGCGCGCGCATCGCGTCCGCGGGATCGGGTTTGACCGCGCATTGGCTTCACTGGAGGCGTCGGTGCAACTGCAACGCGCGGCCTCGCGCGGAGCCGCGTATTCTGATGCATGCGTGACGTACCAGGAGCTAGTGAACCAATCGCAGCTCTCGGCAGATCAAAAGGAGTACTGGCACAACCTTGGTAGGGACGAAGGGGTCGACCAAAATGAGCGAGACATGACATGAGATCCATGCATCTGGCGCGTCAGCGGGCGCGTGAGGAACGCGCGCGCGTCGGCGACGACTCTCGCGACCTGCTGGAGCGCTTGGCGCAGCACATGGAGTCGGCGCATGCGATTGCCTTCGTCGCAATGAATCCCGTCCAAATGCATAAGAGTGATGCTGAAGTGGACGGGGACCGCATGTTGCGCTTCAGGAATACGCTCACTGACGACGAGCGACTGGTTGTCTTCGCGCACGAGCTCGGACACGTCGTGCTGCACAAGCGGCTCTTCGATCGTGACGTTGTGGTGGACGACATCATCGCGTCCGCATACGGGGACGCCGGGCCGGCCGCGATTGCGCGCTACAGTCCTCGGGTGCGCGAAGAGGCTGAAGCCAAGGCGTTTGCGCTGGAGTTCCTTTGCCCCGGACCTCATGTGCTGGCGCAATGGAGAGCGGCGGAGCCCGGAACAACGATCGACACTTTGGCAAAAAGCGTCGGCGTCGATGTGAGCACCGCGAGGATTCAGCTGGCGAATGCCTTGTATGACACGGCGACAGGCGCGGATCGCCCCGCCACAGTTGAACGTCGCGAGGTGAAGTTCACCGACGAACAGGTTAAGGCGGCGCGCCACATGGGTGGGTCCGCGTTAGTGGACGCTGGACCAGGCACGGGGAAAACTGCGACTCTGATCCGGCGGCTGGAGTTCGCGCTCGACGAACACGGAGCGGCACCAGGCCAAGTGCTGGTGCTCACCTTCAGCAACGAGGCGGTGCAGGAGCTCTACGAACGCATCGAGGCTCGCTTTGGTGCGGAGCCGGCCAGCCGGATGACGATCGCGACGTTCCATGGATTCGGGATGGAGATGCTCCGCTGGCATCGCGAGCAAGTGGGCTTGCCCGATGATTTCTCGCTGATTGACGAGGACGGGCAGGCGGAGCTGATGCTCGAGCTGCTGGGCCGACTGCCGTGTCCGGCGCTGAATCCGATCCGCGACCCTGAAGCCGTCGCGAATCAGGTGGTGAAGTACGTGAACCATCTGAAACACCGACGCATCAGCGCCGACGAGCTCGCGAAGGCGATCCGCTCCTGGAAACCGGCAGAGGGAGGACGCGACGATCCGAATGCGGGTCAGGAGCTGCTAGCGCTGTATCGCGAATACGAGAAGGAAAAGCTGAAGCGCGGCGCCGTCGACATGGCGGACCTGATTCTGTTGCCCCTGCGGTTGCTTGAGGAAGGCGGCAATGTACAGAAGGCGTACATCGAGAAGTTCCCGTGGATTCTGGTCGATGAGTTCCAGGACGTCACGCGTGCCACGTCTGACCTTTTAAAGGCGATTGCAGGAGGCAGGAGAGAGCCGTGGGTCGTCGGCGACGCGCGGCAGGCGATCTATCAGTTCCTTGGCGCCGCGCCGGACAACGTCCGGGAGTTCGAGACCGACTTCCCCGGGAGTACGACATATCCGCTGCGCGAGAACCATCGCGCTTCGGACCCCATTGTCGGTGCGGCGAATCAGCTGGCTTCTCTCTTCCCGGAGCAAGGTGCCACGGACCGCTGGAAGGCTGTGTCTGATGTGGAGCTCCTCGGTGACGTGCCGGTGTCGATCGCCGAAGCAACCAGCGATCACGCGGAGGCGGAGGGGATCGTCGATCAGATCGTCGAATGGCAGCGCGCGGGCGTAGAGTCGGGTGACATTGCCGTACTGGCGCGGCGGCACGTGGATGTCCGGAGTGTAGTGCTCGCACTGACGGATCGAGGGATCAAGGCGGAATCGGCTGGGCTGTTGACCGCGGACGGGGCGGCGGGAGATCTGGCCGTCGTCCTGACGCTGGCTGCCCGGAAGCCCGCGGCGTCGCTGCCGCGGCTTGCGTTAGCGCTCGGCCGCGGGCGCTACAGCCGCGAGGAGATCAACGCGACGATCCAGCATCTCCTCCTCGTCGAGCGAGCAAGAGAAGCGGAGCCTGACTCTGCGCCGGAGACGGCGCCCGCCGCAGGCGCCAGCGTCACATTGCTCGCTGAAGTCGCCACGGCAAGGAGCCACGCGGAAGGTGAGCACTTTCGTGCGGACGGATTCGACTGCTTGATGACGTTCCTTTTCGAGGGCAGCACGTACCTGCGTCGGGTGCTGGATGCAGACGATAGCGCGGAACGGTCGATGACCCTCATGGAGATCGTGAGTACGTTGTCGCTGGCAACTGCGTATCGCGTGACGCATCCCGGCGGCGAAGGAAGCGGCAAGCGACATCATCGCCGTTACGCGTTCGCGGAGCGATTGCGGCTACGGCTGACGGAGACTGTGCCGATCCCGATCGCACCCACACCGCGTCGCGATGCCGTGCGCGTGATGACGTGTCACGCGTCCAAGGGCCTCGAGTTCCCCTGCGTGATTGTGGCCGGACAGACAATGCCGAAGATGAAGGAGAGCTGGTCCTGGATTCCGGATAACTGTCGACCCGATCCGAGCGAGGAGGTGGACCAAGCCAACGCGCTCTTGTTCGTTGGCGTGACGCGCGCGAAGCGCGCGGTGGTGGTGTCGTACCCAGAGAAGGCGACTGACAGCGAGAGGTCGCAGCCGAAGAGAGCGGTGCCGTTGCTCCAGCAATGGGGGGCGAAATTCGCTGTTCCCCGTAAGACGTGGCAGGCGACGGGCGGCGCGGCCGACTACGCCGAGATGGGGAGTGTATGGGGTGATCCGCATGCTGATGGCGCGCCCGAGCGCAGGCCGTACTTCAAGCCGAGCGTTCTCGGTGACGGGCTATGTACGATCCGGCTCTACATGGAGGACGTGTTGGGACTCCGGTTTCCGGAAGCAGTGCGAGCGTTGTATCCGGCGTGGTTCGACGCGGTGCGGAGGGCCCTGAGAGAATGCGCAAAACGAGCGATCGTGGCGGTGATCTCACCCGAACAGGCGGAGGCAGTATTCGAGGAGCTGTTTGGCGAGGCGACGAACGGAGACCACCCACACTTCGAAATGTACCGAGGAGTGGGGCGTCAGATCGTGCGTGGTTTTGCCGCGGCGTTCAACCCGAAGGAGGGAACGACGTACCTCGACCCGGAGTTCGAGATTGCCCCGAGCGGCAGCGGAAAGCCGGTGCGGTTGGACCTGATAGCCAGATTCAATGAGCCAGGCGCGGGGGAGGTGGCGATCGGGTTCAGGCCTGAGTCGAAGCAGGCACTGCTCAATGCGAAGAAAGGGACCTTGAGCTGGAGCAGCGTGAAATCCGCGCGCATTCCGTTCGTGTTGGTCTGGCAGAGCAACCCCGAGGCGGCCGCCCGCGTGTTCTCTGGAATTGACGGCGAGGTCCACCGGATCGAGTGGCATTCGAGGAAGGGTGGAATGGACAACGAGGTGAATGATATGAAGGCGGCTCACGCAGCACTGGTGACCGGTGACTACTCGCACGAGATCGACGAGCATCAGTGCGAGCGACGGTGCGGAATGCGGGTGACCTGTCCGTATTGGATGGAGGCCCTGCCGCCATGAGGGGGGCCGCACATCTTCAAAAAACTGTCCGTACACATGGGTAGAGGGCACGCGCGGTGCGCGCCCAACTGAAAGAGATCCCAGGAGGATCAGCCCATGAGCAACGAGACAAATAGTGGTGGTGGTGCCGGCAATACGGGTGGTGGCGGCGAGCCGAAGGTGCAGATCAAGGTCCAGACCCCGCGCGGGCTCTGGAGTATGGACGAGCCGAAGGACGCTACGCACAGGCCCGAGTACCCTATCTCGGCGAAGATCCAGAATGTGATCGACGACGTCCGCAACGTGTTTAAGTTCGCCGAGAGCGACAGCAAGTACACGCTGTTTCTTGGCAAGGTCGAGCTCGATCCTAACCACACGCTGGCGAGCCACCAGATCAAGACGGGCACGTTGCTCGTCCTCTCGGTCCAGGGCGGGAACGCGTGACCGTCCCCACGGTGGTGACGATCGAGCAGGTGCGCGAGGAACTTGCCGACGTCGCGAACTACGCGATGGCGGCCGACCTTGGGTTCGACGCGTCGAGGCTCAGTGAATCGCACCTGCTGTTCTACGTGACCTTTTCTAGCCGCGACGGGATCGAGTTCGTCGCGGAGGTCGACTGTCAGGAGTACCCGTTCCATCCGCCGACGATTGAATTCGTCGACGCGCCGCGGAAACGCCGCGGCACTCGTGACCTGTATCCCAGCTGTTTTCACACGATGCCGTGCGTGTGCGCACGCTACAACCGGAAGGCGTACAAGGCACTCGGTGGTCCACACGGGGACTGGCGTCTCATCGACTGGCAGCTGCCGACGGAGGCGGGGCCGAAGATTGAATCGCTAGCGATGATCGTGAGTGACTTGCACAGCAAGATCGCTGCGTCGAGCGGGAGGATGGGATGACGATCGTGCATGTGGCTGAAGGAATCATGGAGGAGACGGCGCGGCTGCTGACGAGCTTCGCCGCCGCCGCCGAGAGCGAAGGGGTGGTCTACTGGTTTGGTCTGGAGCTCGGCGAACTCGCAGTAGTGACGACGCTGATCGTACCGGACGCGGACACGAGCACGGGTGCCGTGCAGACCTCCGCGGCAGTCAACGCTGAGGCGATAGGAGCAGTGGCGGGGACGCCCCTGGTGCTGTTGGGTCAGGCGCACTCACATCCGTCTCGGTGGGTCGGACACTCATCAGTCGATGATCGCGACACGTTCGCACAGTTCCCCGGAGCATTGTCCGTCGTGGTGCCGTACTACGGCCGTCATGGGATGGAACTCGCGAGCTGCGGGGTGCACCGTCACATCGAGGGGACATATCGGAGGATTCGGGATACAGACGTGGAGGAGCATCTCAGGGTGTTGCCCGGAGTACGTGATATGCGCGATCGAACGAGGCCTCAGGGGCGGCGGAGATCGGGGTGGCTCGAGAGACTAAGACTGGTGTTTAAGGGGGGCCGCAATGAAGACCGGTGAGATGGTGGAGTTGAAGAGGCAAATCGCATCGCGATGGCCGACGGCAGGCGCACTCTATGCCGAACGTGACGATCGAACTGCGCGGCTGGTCGGGCCATTGCTCGCGTACGTAACGCGGCCAGTGGAGATCCACGTCGATCCGGATAGCGCTGACGAGGCGACGGTACAGCGGATCGCGCTAGTGGCGGCCAATCTTACGGTGCGGTGGGCGAGGCGCGTGCGCGTGGTGGCGCCCTTCGGAGCGCGCCTGCACGAAACACTGCGACGCGATAGCTTCGACACCCTCGTCGAGCGGATCGAGTGGGAGATGCGGATGGCCGATCCCTTCTTCGACTCATCCCCGGCCGCGACGAGCGTGATACCGTTGCGGCTGTTCGTGGGTCCGTGGAGCGCCCGCAAGTTTGGCGCGACCGGGGATGATTTCCAGGTGCACGCGGTCGCGTGGACCGCTTTCGGAGCGAGAATCGGCGTCGACGATCGGCACCTTGCTATCGGTGGTGAAGCCACGGTGGCGGCGGCGGCGCTCGCGGGTGCTCTGGGAGCGGGTGACCTGTTCAAGCGTGCAGTCGGGCACAAACCGTCGACGTGGATGAAGACGTTCGCGTGGGATACCTGGTCCTCGGAATTGGTTCTCGGCGCAAGTGCGTGGGAGTCGCTGGTGGCGCGGCCAGTGCCGGAGTCGCTGGATCAGGGACGCCTCCTGCTTGCGGGCGTCGGCGCGATTGGGTCTGCGCTCGTCTACATCATGGACATGATGCGGTTGACCGGACACGTGACCCTGTTCGATCGCGACGCTGTGGATGGAACGAACCTGAATCGGTCGCCTCTATTCACCGTACTGGATGCGTTCGACGCAGCGTCGAAGACTGAGGTAGCGAAGCGTTGGATGGCCAGGCGCTCGGATCTCGACGTGCTGTCCATCGATGGGGTCTGGCGCGATCAAGCCGGCGCATTCGGCGAAATGCCGTTCGACGTATGGATCAGTCTCACCAACGAGGACGGTGCGTGGGCGAATGTACCATTTCAGTTGCCACCGGTAGTGCTGCACGGAACTACGACGAGCGGCTGGGGCTTTGGCGCAGGAAGGCACATCCCGCGGATTGAGGACTGCACCATGTGCCGGATGCCTCGCCCTGAGGCGGAGTTTCGCGGACCGTGCGCGAACGGCGAACTCCTGCCGGGTGGGGGCGAACTGGGAACAAAGGCGCCCGCGGCGTCGCTGCCCTTTCTCTCGACAGCGTCCGCCGCACTCGTGATGGCCATGCTGATGCAGCTGCAAAGCGGCGAAGCTGCGGTTGCGCTGCCGAACCATGCGTCGGTGGACCTGAGCGCGGGCCTACCGGCCCTGGTCACACTGCAGCGAGGAGCAACCGAGGGCTGTCGAGGGTGCAAGGTGATGAGGTCGAGCACATGGGATCGGCGTGGAGGGCGAGGACGGTATGCCGCACTTTCGGAAATTGCGGTTGGCGCTGGCTAAAACGATGCTGGCGGGGCGAGACGCAATTCCTCAGTGCAGCGCGTTTCTGATCTGTTTCTCGGTGGCTATTGGCCGATAAAGTACTGCGGCGGCGCCACATTGGTTGGACCACGACCCAACAAGAACCAATCGACAGCAAGCCGTTTTAGTGCTCATGCATGTGCGTCACAGTCATCGAAGGAGCACATCGCACATCTCTAATACCCCATCTGGCGTACTCCTCGCTTTGGGTATAACAGCCCTTGCATATTCTAACGGATGAAGGCAGCTGTTCACTCTACAGTATAAACACATCCCAGACAGCGGGCTCCCTAACTTTGAAAGGGAGTCTGCTGGCGCGATGCTACAGACAGGAGTAGCATGCGCGAGCTGATGTCCTTTCTCGACTGTACTTATTGGCCGCCTTGCGCGGGCACGCGGACGTCGTGACAACCAGTAGGGTATACAAAAATGGACGATGCTGTATGCACTAACCATCGCCGTTGCCTCGGGACTATGTAGATGCCTTCCGACCTGTTAGCGCAATGGGATGTGAGCGAAGCCCAACGCCTACTCGACCACGCGGCAGTCCGTCTGCTTCGCGGCACGAACGCATCACTCACACTTGCGTTCCTACACCGAGCATTTAAGGAGCATCATACCATCGCCGTTCCGGAGTCGAGCCTTCGTGCGCGACTCGAGAACTTCCTGGATGAGAGCCGACAAGCGCGCCCGGAAGCCTATCCGAGAAGTGCCGCGGAGTATCTCCAAGATTGGTGTGGCTCGGATCAAGTATTGCTGAAGAAGTTGTTTAGCGACGAAGCGGACGAGCCAGTCTTCGAACTCACTGCCGCGACGGAGCGGGCGTTGGTGTGGCTCGAAGAACTTCAGGCAAGGCCCTTTGTCGGCGCTGAATCGCGGCTCGAACTGATTGTTCGCCAGCTCGAGGAGATTGTTCTTTTTTCGACCTCGAGCGTGGAGGAGCGTGTCCGCGCGCTTGAGTCACAGCGAGTCGCCTTGCAGGCGCAAATTGATTCGATTGCGTTGACGAACTCAGTGCCAATGTACAGCGCGGTCCAACTGAGTGAGCGCTTCGCGATCGCACTGGACCTTGCACGCGCTCTATCGTCTGACTTCCGGCAGTTGGAGAACAATTTCAAAGAGGTCGCGCGCTCGCTAGCCGAGGAACAGAGCCGCCCCGGCACCACAAAGGGCCGCATCGTTGCACAACTTCTCGACACCCATGCTGCGCTGAAGGAGTCACCTCAAGGACAGAGCTTCTACGCGTTCTGGAACATGCTGCTCTCGCCGCGGCAACAAGAGCATTGGCGCACTCTGACCAGGCAAGCCTACAGTATTGACCTCATCGACTCGGAGCTCCGGGCGAACCGTCTACTCGACCGGCTGTCGAGTCGCCTCCTTGATGAAGGAGAGCGCGTGGTACGCTCGAACGAACGGATGGCGGCGACGCTGCGGCGGGCGCTCGAAAGCGCCGAGAGCGGTGAGGACAGGCGACTTCGCGACCTCATTCGGGAGATACAGAAACTGGTGCTTGCACGGTACGACGAGGCAAGCTCCGACGCCATGTTCGTGGACCTCAGTGGGCCACCTGGAGTCTTTGACGCATTCAACAACCGATTCTGGCATCCTCCAGTCATTGGGCAATTTGAGTCCACAGCGGCGTTTGGTGAAAACACCCTTGATCTTGCTGCGATCGAGCGATTTCGTGCACTTGCCGATTTGAATCTTGCGCGTCTGCGCGAAAACCTTCGTGAGTGCCTACTAAGGTCCGACTCGATCATGCTATCTGAGGTCCTTCGAACCCATCCACCGCGAGAAGGCATCATCGAAGTGGTTGGCTATCTCGTCATTGCGATGCAAGATCCACAACACTACGTACCAGGGGATCAATGGACGGAAGTCGAGATTGGGATTGAGACCGAACTAGGTTCCTGGCGCATCCCCGAAGCGCTCTTCGCCAGAGGAAATTCGCAATCATGACCCCAGAACGTTCATTCCCCGAAAGATCATTCGTCCTTGCCCGGCTCCTGCTCCAGCCACTATACAGCGAAGAAGGCAGGCTGTGGGATGTGCTGCGGGATGAGCGCGAGTCCGTTGCGCACTATTTTCGCCAAATTGGCCAAGAGCTTGTCGTCGACGAGGACGAAGGCTACGCCTTCTTGCGTCAAATCGAAATTGAGGGAGACGAGCCTGTGCCTCGAATCGGTCGTCGACAGCCGTTGAGCTATATCGCGACGATCCTAATGGTGTGCCTCCGCGAGGAGTATGCGCGATTTCAGCTCGCACCAGGGAACTCAACACGGCTGGTCCTGACTCGACAGGAGCTACGGGAGCTTACTGGGCAATTCCTGAAGGAGTCGCACAACCAAGTTCGCGATCTAGGGAGGATAGAGACCGCGATCCGTCGGGTGGAGACGCTGGGATTCTTGCGCCAATTCGGCGGAGCCGAGACCGATTCCTACGAGGTCATGCGAATTATCAAGGCGCGATTTGGGTCCGCGGAACTAGAGGGGGTGCGGACCAAGTTGTCTTTGAATCAAGGGGAGGATCTCTGAACACGACGCCTCGGACTACCGGGTTCCGCTTGGATCGGCTCGAAATGCTGAACTGGGGAACGTTCAACAATGTTGTGCAGTCCATTGAAGTCGGTGGAGAGTGGGCGCTCCTCATCGGTGACAATGGGTCGGGAAAGTCGACGGCGATTGATGCGTTACGCACACTACTGGTTCCGCCGCGTCTGCTGAACTACAACGACGCCTCAGCGGATGGTCGTCGTGTCTCCGCCAGAGATAGGACCCGCCGCTCATATATCCGGGGCGCTTGGGCAAGCTCGAGCACGATGGATTCCGCGTCGGCGACGACGCAGTACCTCCGAGACTCAGGGACACTAAGTGCGTTGCTTGCAGTCTTCGTGAATCCGGCAAGCCGGCGTCCTGTCACCGTTGCACAGCTCCTCTGGGAGCACGACGAGCAGGTGCGAGAAGTGTTCTTCGCCATTCCGAAGCGTCGAGACCTGAAATCGTTGTTGGATGGTCACGCACGGAGCAGCGACATCCGGCGTGCGGCCAAGATGGCGGGCTGGGACGTTACGGACGCATTCTCAGCCTATGCCGAGCGCATGCGTGGGTTGCTGCACATCCCAGGCGACAAGGCATTGGAAGTGTTCAACCGGGCCATTGGCATGAAAGAAGCTGGTGACATAGATGCCTTCATTCGGCAGTTCATGCTCCCCTCCGCAGATACGTTCTTGTTCATCCGTGACACTGTCCAGCCGCACTACAAGACGTTGCTGGACTGCTGGACGGCGATTGCACGGGCGGAGCGCCAACTAGAGTTGCTTGCGCCGATCGCCGAGTATGCCGGTACAATCGGTAGGAGCGAACACCAGATTGAGCTTTGCAAGAAAGCGCAGGAAGTGACCACGCCCTACTACACAACTCGGCAGATACGAGCGCTCCGCGACGCCGTTCGCCAACTTGCGGAGCAGTTAGAGGCGCTGGGGAGTGAAAATCAATATCGAGAGAGAGCTTTGGCGGATCTCCGTGACGAGCGCGAGCGCGTGACCGCGGTAATCAATTCCTCGGAGGTGGGAGTTCAACTGCGGCAGATCGATGAACGGGTGAATCGTGCTGAGGAAGGACGACGCCGAGCCCAAATTCGGCGCGAGGCTGCTGACAAGGCGCTTTCTCTACTGGGCGACATCGCAAGCCTTACCGATGTGGGCGCGTTCACGGCTGCCCGGAGTCGCTGGACGCAGATGACGGATGCCGAAAGTGGGCGGTCGCTGAACGCCACCGAACGCGCCGCAACTCACAAGACCGCACAAGACGCTGCATTGCTCGCTCGCGTCGAGCTGGAGAAGGAGATCAGAAGCGTTGAAGAAAATCGAGTCAATATTCCGAGACAACAACTGGAGATTCGCCAGCGGATTGCTGAAGCAGTCGGGCTGTCTTCGGCGGAGCTACCCTTCGCGGGCGAACTAATGGAGGTGCTCGACGAATACTCCGAGTGGACCGGTGCGATCGAGCGCCTGCTGCATGATTTTGGACTTTCTATTTTGATTCGGGAATCTGCGTATAGAGCGGCAGCGGACTTCGTCAACCGCGGGCGTTCTGGTCTGCGCGTGGTCTTTCATCGCGTTCCCGAACGTGCCCAGATGAGCCCTGGCTTGAAGAGGGACTGTGTCCCGGGCCGATTGCGATTTCAGACATCCCACCCGCTCAGTCTGTGGGTTGTAAATGAGCTCGTGCGACGCTATGACCATAGATGTTGCGCCAGCATCGCAGAATTGGAGGGTGTGGACTACGGGATCACGAGAGAAGGATTAATTCGCGGAGGTACGCGTCACGTAAAGGATGACCGCGAACACATTTCCCGCATCAGTGCCCGAATACTCGGCTGGTCCACGGAGGAAAAACTGGCCGCCCTTCGGCGGGAGCTCGTTGAGGCGACGGCACGTGCTGCCGAGTTAGGTCGCTTGAGGCGAGAAGCACGACTGGAAGCGGAAGAGGCTGACCTCCGTGCGAAAGCAACCCGTGACCTCTCGTCCATTGTCGACTTCGACGAGGTAGCTCCTCAGTTGTGGAGTGAGCAGATCCTTCAGCTGAGAACAGAACGGCAGACTCTGGAGGAACAGTCGAGCGAACTGCGAACATTGCAAGAACGCGAGCGAGAATTGAGAAATACCGTTGAGAGCGCCGATGGTGTACTCCGGAACGCGCATGCCGAGCGGATCAACATGGGACGAGACCTGGAGGCGCGTTCCATTCTCCTGGCAAGGCGTGAGTCGGAGCTGCAAATGTTTGACGCGTACGATGATGCCGAAGCGGCTGAGCGGTTCAGTGCGTTGGCGCCCGATATCGCAGCATTCACGGTCAACGAGTCCAACCTCGATGAGGCTTTGCGAGTGTCGCAGCAACGGCTGCACGCGCTTGTCAACACTGAGCAACGTGTGCTTCGAGAGGCCGGCGAGAAATTGACCTCCTGCATGACCGCGTTTCTGGGCGAATTCGCGGCGTTTGGGCAGACGTTACGCGCGGAGCGCGCGTATACGGTGGACTTCATGGCTGTAAAGGAACGCGTTCAGGCGGAAGAGCTTCCGCAGCATCGGGAACGTTTTGAAGCCTATCTGAACGAGAATCTTGTTGGGAACCTGTCCATGCTTCACCGCCGACTCGAAGAACATCAGGAAGCCATTGAAGGGCGGCTCGCTGAAATCAATGACGCGTTGCGCGAGATTGAATACACAGGAGCAAGTTATGTACAGCTTCGGCTGATGAATCTTCACGGTACCGACATTGGTGAATTCCGACGGGCCCTCCGCGCATGTTTCGAGCACGGCATCGCCGCTAGTACGGCCGAACGGCTGCAGATATTTGAGCGAATTCGCGAGCTGGTCGAAGGCTTTCAGCGTGATCCGGATCGCACCGGACGTGTTTGTGATGTCAGAAACTGGGTGAGCACCGGGGTGCGGGAGTTGCGAAGGGGAGATGACGCCGAGGTCAACTTTTACGCGGCGACAACTGGAAAGTCAGGTGGGCAAAAGGCGAAGCTCGCTTTTACTATCCTAGCATCGGCACTCGCAGCCCAGTACGGTCTCTCGCCCGCCTCGAAAGACTCCCCCAACTTTCGCCTCGTGATCATCGACGAAGCGTTTTCTCGAACGGATGAGTCAAACTCAACGCAGGCGATGGAGCTATTTCAGAGTCTTGGATTCCAGTTGCTTATCGTCGGTCCGTTTGATGCAAAAGCGAAGCTGGCTGTGCCATTTGTTCAGAGCATTCACCTCGCATCGAACGCCGCCGGCAACTATTCGACACTGACACCACTCTCACGACGAGACGTCGACATCGCGCCCCTTGCGCAGGATTGAGTGTGCTCACGCCTCGTGAAATCGCTGACGCCGCACGAATGAAATGGCCGAAGGCCATTCGCGCCGAGGCCGCTGGGGAGAATATCTTTCCATTGCGAGTGCCTTTTGGGCGGCCGGCTACTACTGAAGACTTTGGCGCAGTAAGCCAGAAGATTGAAGTCCTAGCTCTATCGCCCTATCCGTGGCGTATCGAGTGGGAGGTCGTTAAGACGAGGAAATGGGGAAGGCAAAATTGGCCTCTAGCGGTCTACTTCGATTCCATCGAGTCGCTGGCGGCGGGCATCGGCGCTGATGAAGAGCTGGCCCATACTCGGAACGCACTTGCGGGAGCCCGAGCAGTCTGTCCAGCGCTGGAACCGTGGTTACGGCTGAATGCACATCGAATCGCGAGATACACCGAGTCGTGGGCTGGGTTAGTGGAGGTATGTGCCTATTTTGCTGCGAATCCACGCCCCAACTGCTATCCGCGCCAAGTTCCGATTGCGGTTCACAGCAAGTTCATCGAGAGTAACACTGGTATTCTCCGCGAACTGCTAGATGCGGTCATCCCTGCGCCAGAGCGCGAGAATGCAACGCCATTTGCCGAGCGCTTCGGACTGCTGGTGGAGCCTCCCCAGCTGCGATTCAAGTTCCTTGACCGGCAGTTGCAAATCGCTGCGGGCTGGCCCGTCGCGGAGGCGTCAGTTCCGGTATCGGAGCTTCGGGAGATTGTCTGGCACATTCCGCGCATCCTGGTTGTCGAAAATCGTGATGTTTTCCTCTGTCTGCCTCCCCTCGCTGGCACACTGGGAGTCTGGGGTTCGGGAAAAGCGGCCAGCATACTCGGACAGCTGCCGTGGCTCTGCGGCAGTGAGATCGTGTATTGGGGAGACTGCGACGAGGCTGGCTTCAGCATCCTGTCGACCCTTCGATCTGTCTTCCCACAAGTGCGCAGCGCGCTCATGGACTTGAATACGTGGAAACGTTGGAGGCATTTCGCTGTGCCAGGCAATCGGGACCGCGCTGCGCACTCCGATAGCCTGACCAGTGAGGAAAAGGAAGTGCTCGCCGCTGTTATTGCTGGACCGTGGCTTCTTGAGCAAGAGAGAATTCCGTCGCGGGAGGCTGACGTAGCGTTGAGGGCCGCGATAGGGTTGAAAAACAATGTCGAGTAACTGACCATACGTGGAGTATGTGCTCAACTTGCCATGTCGTCCTGTCCTGATGGTGAGAGGCAAGTCTGTTCACTCTTCAGGCTTCTCTTGAGATAGAGCATCTGAACTGGCGCCCACTCCGGACCCGAACCGACACTGACCGGCTTCGGATCGGGCGCCCCTTTGCGTCCGCGACTTCTATCTTTGCCAGGCTTGGCTTGGCGGGTTCACGCGTCACCTCAGCTGCAGCACGTTGCGCGCAGGCGATGCTGGGCGAGTTGCTCAACTATCGAGAAATACCCGGCGTTCGCAAACGAGATCACAATACAGGCGTCGAGAACTAGCTCGATGCATCCTAGGACGCGACAGCGTTCGACGCCGACAGTACATACTTATTGACGTAGCGAAAGTCTGCAATTGAGGTGACGTCAGCTACTGCCGCGTCGAAGGCTTCTGCGGTACCCGGCAACCCCAACTCAAGCGCGGCGGCAAGTCGGCGGCCGCCAGTACCTTGTCTCAGCGTGCGCGCTAGGGTGAAGGTCAAAGCTGGCGACACACTGTTCGAGCGTGCCGTAGGGCTGGACGGTTTGGTGTCACTGACGCGGCGAAGAGACCGTCGTGGGCGGCAACAACCGCGGATCCACCGGTTCACTCTCCAGCGCCAGCACTCCAAACACGCACTCGTGCACGCGACGCAGGGGCTCCTTTCGAACAAACCGCTCGAGCCCTTCGATGCCAAGCGCGAACTCGCGCAGCGCGAGCGACCGCTTGGCTGAGAGTCTGCGAGAGCGCAAACGTGCCAGGTTCTCCGGAAGCGTGTACTCGGGTCCGTAGATGATTCGCAGGTACTCTCGGCCACGGCACTTCACCGCGGGCTGAACCAATGCCCGCCGGCCTCGCGCCGCGAATGCGAGCGGCTTCACCACCATGCCCTCGCCCCCCTTGCCCGTCATCGCCTCCCACCACGCGGTGGCCTCCGCCTCGCTCGTCGCGTCGTTCAGATCGACGACGCGATGCGTCGTGGTGAACAGGACGCCCGAGTCATCGGCGCCGCAGATCAGTCGCGCCTGATCCATGTGCCAGACATGGTCTTTGTCGACGTGTACTGCGCCCTCCGTCGCGAGCACGTGGAACGGCGCGAGCCGCAGGTCCCTGACCGATGCCACAGGCCAGGAATAGCGCCGATACGCCTCGGAGTATCGCTCGACGAGCGAGGTGCGGGTTTCCATTCGCTCGAGGAGCCCGCCCGGGTCGAGACCCCGGTGCTGCGCGGCGCGCAGTACTGCGACTGTCTCCGGAAGGGCTCCGTTCGCCGCTGCACTGACCGCGGCGTACTGGTTCTTAATCAGCTCCTGCGCCTTCGCGGACCAGGGCATCAGCTCGCAGTCGAGCACCATCCAGTCGCTTTCGAGACGTTCCCAACCCCCCGATCGCTCGATCGCACCGCCGAGTATGGCGAGTAGCGCGCGCTCCGTATCGCCGTCATCGAAGAAGCGGCGCCCGGTGCGAGTGGTGATGATCCCGGCGCCCTCGCCGACGACGCCGAAGCGCGTCCGCGCGACATCTTCGTTCTTGCAGATCACCACCACGGCGCGCGAGCCCATGTGCTTCTCTTCGCAGATGACCTGCGGGATGCCCTGGTTCCGGTAGTACGCGAACGCCTCCGTTGGGTACTCCAGGTACCCTTCGCGCGATGTCGTTTCAGAGGGTGACATCGTCGGCGGCAGGTAGACGAGCCACTTGGGGTTCGCGGCGAACCGGCTCATGACCTCGAGCGCCGCCGTGCCGTTCCCCTCGCGTATCGTAACGCTGTGGTGCAACCGTGTGGTGACGATGCGCTTCCCGGCGACATCCGCCAGGTCGAGGACATCGTCTTCCCGATGTTGCGCCGAGAGATCCGGTGTGGTTGCTGCGGCGGAGAGAAATGGACGGGCTGGCTCGGCGTATGTCGCGTGCGCGGCGACTGACACGAGCTCCTTCTCGGGCCAGCGCAGCGCGGTCAGGCGCCCACCGAACACGCAGCCCGTGTCGACGTTGATGGTGCGATTGAGCCACTCGGGCTGGGGTACCGGCGTATGGCCGTAGACCACTGACGCCTGACCCCGATATTCCGCCGCCCAGTTATAGCGGATCGGAAGCCCGAACTCGTCGGTCTCGCCCGTCGTCTCTCCATAGAGCGCAAAGTCGCGGACCTTCCCCGACCCTCGACCCTGCATCTCCTCCTTCATGCCCGCGTGCGCGACGACGAGCCGACCGTCGTCGAGCACGTAATGACTCACGAGACCATCGAGGAAGCTCGCCGCACGGTCGCGGAACTCCGGCTCCTCGCCCTCGAGCTGCGACAGGGAGTCCGCGAGGCCGTGCGTGACCTGCACGTCACGGCCACGCAGCTTTTCACGAGCTTGAGATCGTGGTTCCCGGGCACGGCGATCGCGGTGCCGGCGTCGACCATGGCCATGACGGTCAGGAGGACATCGGGAATGCGCGGACCACGGTCGACCAGGTCGCCCACGAAAATCGCCTTGCGCGCCTCCGGATGGCGCCAGACGCCCCCATCGGCTCGGCCGTAGCCGAGCGTGTTCAGGAGCTTGTCGAGCTCCGTCGCGCACCCGTGCACGTCGCCGATGATGTCGAACGGGCCATGGTCGGTCTTCCGGTTGTTCCAGAGCGGCTGCCGGTCGATGCTGACGGATGCGACGGCCTCCTCGGACTGCAGCACATGCACGTGCCGGAAGCCTTCGCGCTGCAGGTTTCGAAGCGATCGCTGGAGCTGGCTGCGTTGCTGCCGGATGACGTGCCCGCCGAAGTTGCGATCACTGCGCTCCCGGTTGCGCGCCTCGCACACCCGTTCGGGCAGATTGAGCACGATGGCGACGGGCAGTACGTGATATCGCCGCGCGAGCTCGACGAGCGGCTTCCGCGCCTCGGACTGCACGTTGGTTGCATCAACGACCGTGAGCAGCCCGCGCTCCAGAGGCATCGAATCAGTTCGCCGCGGCGGGCTCGTCAAGCAACTGCGCAAGCCAAGCCGCGTGGCAGTCCGTGCCGACGCGCAGGCCTGGCTCGGCGACGTACTAGCTTTCGGAATGTCCCCGACGCTCCTCTCGCCGCTACAGCGCAGAACCCTGACGTGGGGAATCATCGTCCTCGCGCTCGGCCTCGGTGCCGCGGGGGCCATCACGCTCTTGCGCGGCGCGCTGGGCGGGTTGCCGTTTGGCCGGCGCGCGGAGCCGCGCATCACGCAGGAGTTCGTGGTGGAACGCATGCGCGAAGTGGCGAAGCTCGTGTCCACGGAAATGACGCTCCGCGATGTCGTGACCTACGAGCAGACGCAGTTCCATTCCACCAAGCGCACGCTCCTGGTGGTCACCGCGCGCGTGAGTGCGGGCATCGACCTTCGAAGCGGCACCACCGTGCGCATCGACTCATCGGCGAAGCGCATCACCATCGCGCTGCCGCCGGCGCAGGTCATGAGTATCGACGTGGTGAACATGCGGACATACGATGAGCGCGCGGGACTCTGGAATCCGTTTGATGCCGAGGACCGCGACATCATCCAGCGGCGCATCCGCGTGCAGTTCACGGAAGTGGCACGCCAATCGGGCATTCTCGAGCACGCCGACGAGAGCGCGGCGCGGGCGCTGGTGGGGCTTCTGGCGCGCGATGGGTTCACGGTGGAGATCACGCGACCACTCGTTGTGCACGTGCCGACTGGGTGAGGCCTCCTGAGACTAGCTCCCTGCCCCTGAAGCACCGCTGTACGCCGATGATTGGGTCAGGCTGTCGTAGCGAAAGTCACGTCGCTGAAACCGGGCCTTTGCCCAGATAGCCCCACTCGGCGAAGGTGATCGGCACGTTGCCCGGGGCGCGCATCGTCAATGCGTCTGCATGGACGAGGTTCTGCGACAGCACGTAGAACGCGGCGCCGAATTAGGTCGTCCGATGGAACAAGGTGCAGATACTCCCCGAAGATCGCCAGCAGGTTGGCGCGGCAATCGGCGATGTTGTCCGTCAGCAGCTCGATGCCGTAAAGGCACATCATCAGCGCGACCCATGCGCTCGGTCTCCCCTTTCACGAGGTCGAGCATGGCCTCAACGATCCATGCTGGGGTGAAGACCTCCCCGTGGTCCGCGACACGTTTTTTTGACTTGATCTGGCTCATGGGCGAATGCTTGGGGAGCTCAACGCGCGGTACTGTCGTTACGTCGTGAGGAAATAGCGCCGCTTCGGGTCCTGCGGCCCGCTCCCAACTTCACGAACGAGCCCGGTGCCCACCAGGCGGGCGAGGCGGGTGCGCGTGGCCCGAGAGGTCAGGCCTATGACAATGGCAATCTCACTGGTCAGTTTGCCCTGACCGTCTGATAGCCGGTCCACGATGGTCTGGTCCGTGTCGTCGAGCGTGGGACGGTTGACCTGTGAGGTGAAGATGGTCACACGAAATCTCGTCGCGATCTCCGCGAGGCGAGGGTCGGCCAACCCCGCCTCGCGGCACGCCGCGGTCATTCGCTGGATGCCGCTGCCCCACTGTTCGATAAGGCCGAGGGCGTGGAAGACGCGCCCGATGACGCGGTTGCGGAGCTTGGAGATGCCATGCTCGAGGTCTGCGATCGTGAGGCCGAACGGGAGTAGACCCGGGTTCTCGATCTCGAGGCGGTCGTCGAAGATCGAGATACGAATCGGAGCGCCGCGCTGCGCATAGTCCGCGTGGGCGACCGCGTTGATCACGGCTTCGCGTACTGCGACGGGGGGGAGGTTCCAGCTTTCCGCCCGACGGACCCTTCCGATCTCGGCGCCGTGGAGGGAGTGCTTTTCGATGAATCCTATGGCCGCGTCTATGGCGGCGACTGGCAGCCCCCGGAACTCGGCCCCATCCAGGATCCTGGCCTTGTCCTGGCCCGCGAAGCGTCCCGCCTGGATCCAGGCATCCGGGAAGTGGCGCTCGCGCTCCCGACCGAAGAGCAGCATGCCCCCTACCGTCGGGACGGTGTGGCCCTGGTGCGCAGTGAGGAGCCGCAGTGTCTCCAGGTCGCGTTTCCGGAGCGTCCGGATTGGCTTGAAGGACTCGGAAGCAGCTCGGAAGTCGAGCGCTTCCGAGTCGAGGCCGACCATCGGCTGCTCATCGAACGTCTCGCCCCGCCCGCTGCGCCGGAGCTCTTGCAGCATCTCGGCGTCAGCACGGCGGTTCGTGGAGCCGACGCGGACGTAGGTGCCGAACTCCGCGCCCTCGCGCTTGAGATAGTGCGGGCGCGCGGCACTGGGATGAATCTGAATGGCGAGGACCTGCGTGCGACGCCACGGCAGGATCTCGATCTCCGGCAAAAGCCGCGGCGCGATGGAGTCGCTGACGACGTTCGCGATGCGTTCCTCAACATCGAGAGCCTCAGGTACTCCTCGCACGTTTCGCGTCCGATCTTCGACCCCTACGAGCAGCGTACCACCCGCGGTGTTGGCGAACGCGACCAAGGTCTTGAGCACACCCTCCCGGGAAGAGAGGTCGCGCTTGAACTCGAGGGTTTTGCCTTCCGGGCGGGTGAGGATCTCGACGAGATGCTCGGAAGTATGCTACGAAGACGTGACGAGGGCAGGCTTCCGAGTTGGTCCCGCAGGCAGGATGGTAAGCATGCGGTCCATGCCCCTTGCCTGAAGATAGTGTTGCTTATAGCATACATATGTTGCTTATATCATACCGTTGAGTTCTATAAGCAACAACCACACAGGAGGGACGGTGCGACCTACCGCACAGCGTCAGAGCGGGATCAGAATGCCCCTCAACGGCATCCTCGGCACCGAGGCGAACGTTCGAATCCTGCGAGCGTTGGCTGAGGCGGCTGGGCCGATCAGCGCCGCTGAGCTCGCGCGACAGGCGCAGCTCCAACGGTCGAGCGTGCACCGGGCGCTCAGGACGCTTGCGGGTCTCGGAATCATCTCGTTCGTCGGGGCTGCTCCGCATCTGCACGTATCTCTCGCCGACCGCAGTCCCCTGACGGAGCCCATCCGCGTGCTATTCGGAGCGGAGCGCTCCCGCTATGCAGACCTGCTCGCCGGGCTGAAACGGGCTTCGCCCCGCATTGATCCACCCCCGACGGCTGTATGGGTCGAGGGCGGGGTCGCTCGAGGTATCGACCAGCCGGGCGATGCCGTCATCGTGGTTGTCCTGGGCAACCCGCGCGACGTCGATCACGGTGCCGAGGCGTTGCGTGAAGCGATTCAGTCTCTCGAGCGAACGCTCGACGTCACGATCGAAGTCCGTAGCAGGACGCTGGCCGACCTCGAAGCAAAGTCCGACGACCTGGACGATGAGTTCCAGCACGCGATTCCGATATTCGGGATTCCCCCATTGGGGCTCCTGAAGCGCTACCGTGGCGACTGGGAGAAGCGCAACATCCGCGTGCACGAAGATCACGACGCGCGCTCGCTGGCCTTGGGGAAGCAGATCGCAGATCGCCTGGCGCGTGATCCTTCGATCATCACGAAGGCGCGGGCGCACATTCAGGACAGATGGAGCAAGGCCTCGGGAGGAGAGCGAAAGGAATTGAATGAATGGAGACGGATTCTGGACACGGCCACGCCTGCCCGTCTGCAGAAGATCCTTTCGGACCCTGGCGAGCGAGGCACTCGGTTGCGCCAGACGCTGCCCTTTCTCGGTATCGTTTCCACAGACGCCGCGAATCGCAGGAATTCGTGACCCGCGAGGAGTTGGAACATGCGATTCGCGCGGCATGCGATCTTGCGGACGACACAGAGGTCATCGTCTTCGGCTCGCAGGCGATCCTTGGACAATTCCCGGACGCCCCTACGGCACTTCGTCAATCTGCGGAAGCCGACATTGCGCCGAAGCACGCTGTCGATAAAGTCGATCTCATCGACGCAGTACTGGGAGAGAACTCGCAGTTTCATCAGACGCACGGCTTCTATGTGCACGGCGTTCCGATCCAGGCAGCAACCCTCCCTGCGGGGTGGGAGGAACGCGCCGTCAAAGTGCAGAACAGGAACACGCGCGAATTCATCGGATGGTGCCTCGAAGCTCACGACCTCGCTGCGAGCAAGCTGGTCGCATTCCGCGAAAAGGACCTGGAGTTCGTTCGAGTTCTCCTCGTTGAGAAGATGGTGGTCCCTCGCGGGTCGCAATATCTCTCGATTCGGTACACCGAGCGCTTGGCGGCGGCGGGCATTGACGCGTCGGTCGGCAGCCATGGGGACGGGTACGACAACGCGATGGCGGAGTCGGTGATCGGGCCCCTTCAAGACCGAAGTGATCCGCCAGGGCGGACCGTGGCGGAACCCGGATGATGTGGACTTCGCGACGCTCGAGTGGGTCGCGTGGTTCAACACCTGCCGGCTGATGGAACCCCTGGGATATCTACCACCAGCGGAGTATGAATCACAGTTTGATCGACGTGGAACAGCCCCAGCGATGGCTGGGGCACTCAACTAACTGAGTCTCCGGATATCTCGGGCGGTTCACTGGCGTCTACCTGCCGTACCCACCCAAGGTCCCGTCTGGCAAGTGAGCGGCGATCGAGGCTTGCGAGTCGGTATTGCATCACATAAGTCTTTCGTCCTGACTTGGTGACCTTAATTCGATCCGGTCGGCGTATTGTCCCAGAAGAGCGTAGAAAAGCAGAAGACTACGCTTTTGCGCACCTGCATGCACATTAGGCACTCAGCCTACACACATACCCTCCGGTCCAGGACACGCGATGAGCTCGACAACAACGGGCATCGAATGGACGGACGCGACGTGGAATCCGATGACGGGTTGCACGAAGCTTTCGTCTGGTTGTGACCACTGCTACGCATACACGCTGTCGCAGACGAAAACGCGAGCGGTATATCTGGGCCAGCCGCCGGTGAAGGACACGCCCGAGAATCGTGCTGAGCCTTTCGCGCCGAGGTTTTGGCCTGAACGCCTACGTCAGCCGCTGAGCTGGCGCACCCCCAAGCGGATCTTCGTCAACTCGATGTCCGATGTTTTCCACACACACTTCAGCTTCGATCAGATTCGTCAGGTGTTCTCCGTGATGAACGAAGCGACGCAGCATCAGTTCCAACTCCTCACCAAGCGGCCGGAGCGCGCGCTCCGATATGCGGAGAAGCTGACCTGGACGGATAATATCTGGATCGGTACGTCAATCGAGGACATGGCTGTCTCGCATCGCGCCGACTCACTGCGCCAGATCGAACCGGCCGCGGTGCGATTTATATCTGCGGAACCGCTCCTCGGACCGCTGAACGATCTCGACTTGACGGACATTCACTGGGTTATTGGTGGCGGCGAGAGTGGCGCTGGATTCCGGCCAGTTGAGAAGGACTGGGCGCGTGGCCTGCGCGATCTCTGTGTCGCTGCGGACGTCGCATTTTTCTGGAAGCAGTGGGGTGGATACAATCCCAAGTCAGGCGGTCGCGTTCTTGATGGCGAAGAGTGGAGCGAGTATCCAGTTGCGCTGCCTCCTCGGCTGTCGGCGTTCATGCTCGCCTGACTCAGAACTTGTCGAACAACGTGGGCGGGGCGCTCCGCTTTGCCGCCCACCTGGCGATTCGCACGCCGGCGTCGTTGTTCGAGGCGTATAGCATCTTGTAGAGCCGATGGTTCGCGCCCC
>JAQBPY010000102.1 GCA_028287285.1 Gemmatimonadota bacterium | reverse complement strand
GCAGGACAGCGAGGAGCAGGATCTCGACAGGAATGGTCGTGGCGATCAAGCGCTGCGTGCGACGTTCCGCGTCGACGCGAGACATGTAGAGCCGCTCTTCTGCGCCGAGGAACGCGGTGAGCTCAACGCTCAACGGCGCGAAGAGCTCCTTTCCGATGCGTGCATCCGCTACGCGACGAGCGGGTGTGTCCGTCGCGCTTCGCTGTGTGACGAAAGTGGTGAAGCGATCCTCCCACTCGTCGACCTGAGCGTGGATTCTCCTCGCGCGCGCATGTTGGTCCGGGTTGTCCGTTGTGAGCGAATCAAGGTGCGCGGCACGCGACAGCACGGGCGCTCGAAGCGCTCGCTCTTCGGTGAGCGCCGAGGAATCCGAGGCGAGCAGGTACTGAAGTGCGGACACGTGTTGTTCCGCGACAAGGGCACGTAGCTCGCGCCCCTGCCGCGACACCTCGCGACCGTGCGCGACCCATGCGGCCTGATCGCGTTGCGTATAGGTCTCACCGGCGAACGACAGCAGGCACCCCCCAAGCGCGACCATCGCAAGGAGGAATGCATTCGACTGCGCTCGCGAGAGCGTGTCCTCGATCATTTTGCCGTTCTCCTGCGACGTTCGAACTTGCGATCCCGGCTGTGGTCCCAGGCGTCGGTGATCCAGCACGGGAAGTATCGGTCGCTGGCCACGAAAGATTCAGTCACGTCGAGCACAACCGATGCTGCGCCGGGCGCACTCGGCCATTGTTTTTCCGTGTCGACGCGACACCTTTGGGCGCACATGAACTCGACATCACTCGCCCTGATCGCCGCCCTCTCGCTCACCGCGTGCAGCGGTGCGGCTACCACCAGCCTTATCACGCCCCTCGACACCCTGCCTGTCTCGCCTGCCTTGCCGCCACCGACGGCGCCGCCGGTCTGGAGTGACGAGTTCGACGGTGCTGCCGGCGCATCGTTCGACCGCAGTCGGTGGACGGCCGACGTTGGCGGGACCGGCTTTGGCAACCAGGAGCGGGAGTACTACACAACGCGGCCGGAGAACGTCGCGCTCGACGGGTCAGGACATCTCGTGTTCACCGCGTTGGCGGAATCGCCCTCGACCACCTTTCAGTGCTGGTATGGGCAGTGTCGGTACACGTCCGCGCGGCTCAGGACCACGGGTCTCTTTGCACAGGCGTACGGGCGGTTCGAGGCGCGCATCCGCATCCCGCGCGGACAGGGAATCTGGCCAGCGTTCTGGATGCTCGGCGCGAACGTCGATCAGGTCGGTTGGCCCCGCAGCGGTGAGATCGACGTCATGGAGAACATCGGGAAGGAGCCGTCTACCGTGCATGGCACGCTGCACGGCCCCGGGTATTCTGGTTCCGGTGGCATCAGCGGCACCGACGTCCTCAACTCGGGGGCCTACGCCGATGACTTCCATGTCTTCACGGTATCGTGGCAGGCGGCCGAGATCCGCTGGTATGTAGACGGGCGGCTCTATCACCGAGTGAGTCCGCAGACGTTGCCGTCTGGCTCGTCGTGGGTGTTCGATCACCCATTCTTCCTGTTGCTCAACTTGGCGGTCGGCGGTGCGTGGCCCGGTGATCCGGATGGCTCATCCACGTTTCCACAGACGATGGTCGTCGACTACGTGCGGGTCTACCGCGACCCGTGAGCAGGATCAGGAGCTTCTCTTTTCACCCAGCAGCCGGCTCTGGAACCGCTGCGCTTCGCTGATGCGCTCGACTTCAACCGACATGGCGTCCATGCTCTGCTGAAGCTGCACCAGCTGTTGCTGAAGCAGCTGGGCGCTGCGGTCAACCCGCTCGAGCTCCGGACGCTTCTCCATGCGCCGAGCCCACATACGCGCGAACGGACCCACGATGATGATCACGGCGAGGAGGCCCATGAGCCCGAATGCCGTTTCCTGGGCGCGTTGGGTGAGCAGCATGACCTCTGGCGGCAGGCCAGCGGTGGTAAAGATGGTTCGATCGCCCTGCCGGTCGACGATGAGGCGTCCGCCGCCTTCGGGAACCGGTGTCAGTGCCACCGGCCCCTCGCTGGCCGGCGCGTTGCCGGCTATGACCGGAGCGGCGGGCGCCTGCGGAGCGGATGGAGCATGGGCTGCCTGCGGACTCTGCATGTCGCGATGCCTCATATTTTCATTCGTAGTCGAGCTGCTCGAGACCTTCTGGTGCCCTACGCTGCCCCTGGCATGTTAGTGTCGAACGCTGATTGGAAGAACCGATCATGAAGGAAGACGTCCATAATGCACACGCCATGAGACATAGGGTATTGCTTTCTCTGGTCGTTGCGTGCATCGCGGCGCTTCCGACGCTCGCGGGCGCACAGCGCGATTCGCTGCGCCTCTACTATGTCGGGCGGCCCGTGGGCTGGGAGCATTACGCCATCGAGCCTACCGCTGGTGGACTGCGTCACTCGGCGGACTTCGAGTACGTGGACCGTGGTCGGCGCATCCATCTGGCGAGCGCCACAGCGATGGACTCCGGCTTTGCGCCCAGTCAGCTCGACGTCTATCGCGTCAATGACACGAGTCGCACCATCGCGACGAGAGTCATCCTCGGTGGCGGG
>JAQBPY010000051.1 GCA_028287285.1 Gemmatimonadota bacterium | reverse complement strand
CAAACGGGCGGCGTCAGCGCCGGCCCGCTGGTTCGCAGGAGGCGACGCATCGGATCTTTGTCTCCGCCACGGGCAAGCGGCGGGTGACGGAGCTCACGTATCCGGCTGCACACTCGCTCACGTTCCTCGAGGTCGAGCAGCAGCTTTATGAAGCGGAGCCGATGCGCTGAAGAATTCGTATCCATCCCTCTGGCACGCTCGCATCAATCACCACAGCGTCCGACCGATACACCACGAGCCGCGCCACCAGATCACCGGTGGGCGGCTCGGTTCCTATCCAAGCGAGCAGCTGCGTGCGCGTGGCCTCGCACATCCGGAGCTGCGTCGCCGGATCGATCGGCCGCGGCGATCGCGCCAAGTTGGTGAGCATCGTCTCGATCGCGTTCAGCCGGCGGTGCGGCGGACCGTGGACGATGCCGGACTTCTCAATGAGCCAATCGAGCCGAGCCTCGATGTACGAAGGGGCCATGCCGTAGCATAGCCCCTCGCGTCACTCCAGCGTCATCGGGTCACGGCGACGCGTCCGGATACGTGAACATGTAGCTCGTCAGGCAGAGCGCGAACGCGACGCCCCCGAGTACTCGATCGGCGGTGAGCGCCACCGCGATCGTGATCGGTGCCGCGTGCAGCGCCAAGTCACACCATAGATCCGGCGTGATGAACTTACCGTGATGGTCAAGCCAGTATGCCACTCGGAGCGAGAGAAACCACGCGACGGACAGCGCACCTGCGACCGGCCACGCGAGCCGCGTCGACGCCCCGAGCTCATACCGCTCCAGCAGAGCGAGCAGGATCAATACGAGAGCTCCGGTCGCGAGCTTTACCAGGTGATGCACCCAGCGCGGCGCCGTGAACGAGTCGGTGACGATCGTCGTCAGGGAGTGATCGCTCACGCCTCCACCTCCCCATCGCGGCGGGCGAAGTACTCGCACGCATAGACCACGTGGAAGTCACGGTCGTCGCTGGCTACATGCAGAAAGGGCATCGGCGGCGGCAGCGTATCGATCTCCCAGTCGTCGAAGCGGGCCGGGCTGGTACTTCCGACGTATTCCGCCACGCCCGGTCCGAATCGCGTCCCCGCTCGATTGCCGGTGATGCCCGTTGCCACAAACTGGATCACATCGTTCACGGAGACCGTGATGGTAGTCCCCTCGCACCGCACCGTCCACCGATCACCGGGGACCGGGGTGTACGGACGGGTCTCGATGATCTCGCCATTGCCTGCTACTACACTGTTGAGCACAAGCACACCGCCGACTGCAATGAGCGCGAGCTCGTTATTCAGATCCGTGGCGCGAATGTGCAGCCACGTCTCGGAGGTGGCGAAGGCAGAGATCGTGAGACTGGCGATGACGTCCGAAACCAGAACATCGTCCATCCAGACGCCGAAAGTGTTCACCAAGGCGCTGAAATAGGCCTTGTTGCTGAGAATGCCCGCGGTGCCCGCTACGACGGCGCGCGACCCGCCGTCGATGTACTCCCCGACGCCAGGCGTCGACGGGTTGTCCGCTCGCGTGAAGGTATCACGCACGTGCAATCCGTTCGGAATCGGCGTGCCGAATATCCCATTCATGCGCGCGAACGACAGCACGCTGCCCTTGAACTTCAGTGCGTAGTCGCCCGCCGAGCGCGGGATGTAGGGGCATAGCGTGGTGAGCGCCGGATCAGCCGGGGTGGCGGACAGCTGGTCCGTCGTCGCCCAGAAGGCACGAATCGTGGTCGCGTTGTTCCATGGCTTCGGCTTCTCGTTCCCGTCGGAAGGATCGAAGTACGTGAGCCCGGAAATGATCCGAACGAAGTCGTTGTCCGCGTAGACCGGAATGAGATCCGCCATAGGGGGTTACACCTCTACCAGAACAAGGGGGAACGCGACGTCGACCAGTGTCACCGGCATCGCGCATTCAGCGAGCGTCATCAACTGCGGCACACCGGAGAGCGTGACGGAGAGCGCAACTTCTTCCAGCGCACCGAAGAGCACGATGACCGACGATGTGGGCGGGGGCGGCGGGGTTGGTGTGCCAGTGCACCACGCGACCGCCCGCCACGCGAGCGCTCGCCACGCGCCGAGCCGCCATGGTTGGGCCATTACGGCGCCGCCCTCCACGGATTCCCGTCGCTGCCATCACCCGCGATATCGCCATCGTTCACCCGCTTCACATTCGACGCGATCGGAGCTGCAGCCGCCGCGGCGAGCACCGCAGCCGGTACCGCTCCCACGTCGAAGATGTTGGCAACGCTGTAGTCGTTGAGCGCGGTGTCGCAGGCATTCTGAATCTGGGTTGACGTCAGCGGTTCCGTGTTGCGCTGGTAGGTGCCGATGCCGTGGTCGGCCGTGATCTGTGCCGGCACTGCAGCAACGGCCGCGAGGACCGCGCTCTTGTTCGTCGTCGCGGCCGCCTCGGTGGCGGCATTCTGCACATAGGTGAGGATCTGCCCCTGAATCGTCGCGGTGTTGTAGTCGGCGACGGACACGCCGAGATCGCCGCGGCGCGGCGAGCCACCGACGGCTGCGGTCGCCGAGAGGGCGAGCGACTCGTTCGTGGAACTGCTCAAGATGGTGTACGTCGCAGCGTAGACGCCTACGCTTAGGCGCGTCGCTGCTGACCAGCTTGCGCTCCGATCCACGCCGGCGCCGTTGATGGCCGAGAGCGTCACGGCGTTGCTATCGACATCGATCAAGTGCCCTTCGCTATCGCGCGTGACAAAGCGGAAGGGAATGGCCACAGATCCACTGTCGGGGATCTCGAGGATGACCGGGCCGAACAGGTTCGCGAGTGCCGAGAGGTTGTTCAGATTGCTCGCTGCGGTGAGGATGGCAGACAGTTGTGTGCTGTTCGCATCGATCTCCGCGCGGATCGCCGCGGCCGAGGGCGCATTGCTGGCCGTCGTCGCAGTGTCCACAAGCGTGATGCGGTTCATCGTGCTCGTCGGCGACGCAATGTCGAAGAACTTCTTGAATGCCGCCGCGATCTGGCCCGTCGTCTCGGTCAACGCGGTGGTGATGATCTCGACGAGCGAGGCCTTCATGTTCCCGTTCGTCGTCAGCGCCGCGGGAATGCGCGACTCGAGCGAGCGCGCTTGAATCGAGAATGCCCCAATCACGCGCCCGATCGCGGAGACGCCGCCCACCGTGCCCGCACTGATGCGCAGCGTGTAGTTCTTGCTCGCGGCGAACGTGTTTCCAGACGTGGCCACGACCCGCACGGAGTGGGACCCGGCGACAGTGAGATCGGCGCTGAGCGTGATGCCCGCTGTGATTGGCGTCGAGCTGTTATCGGCGTAAGCGGAGACGGCCGGCGTGCCCGTGAGCGTTGTCAGCACGTTGCCGTAGGTCGTCTCAAACGGAATGTCGATCGTCGCCCCGAGGGCAATGTCGCCGAAATGCATCAGCCGTGCTCCAGGAGGACGAGTTGCCGAAGAGCGAGCTGGTTGCCCGCAGTCGCCGCGCCGAACGTCAGCGTGAGCGCGAGGGTGAGCGCGGCTGTCGTGTCGACGGCGACGCCTTGCGCGATCGTATTGCGGATAAAGCCGCCGAATCCTTCGCCGAGGTATCCCGTCTCCAGGTTGACCGCCGCCCCCGGAGCGCCGGTGCCCTGGAGCATCCACGAGCACATGAAGCCCTGCTCTGTGGCGAACGCCGCCTGCGCTTGCGCGACTCCCGTGTAGAGGTAGTAGTCCGTTGGCCCGGCCTTCCGGAGCCGCAGCTTTGGCAGCGTCGTGGGCACAGTGGCGGTGGCGATCCACCCGAAGACCGCGCGAACCTCGACCAGCTTGTTCGCGGTCCAATAACTCGCGGGAAACTGAAACTGCGTCGCGAACGCTGTTTCGGTCGTGCCGATGGTCGACGCGACGAGAATGTCCGTCGTGGAGAACTGCGCCGAGAGCAGGCGACTACCGCCGAAATTCATGGTTTCGTTCCCTCGCTCCTCGGCGTGTTGCAGAAATTGCAGCGCCCAATGAGATAGGCGCCGTCCATCGTCCATCTTCCGCAGTGGGCACCTCGACAGCGCCAGGTGAGATGCACACTGCGCTCGCGCACGACGTCGGGATCGCGACGTTCAACGGGCCCGACCCACGGACGCACCGTGCGCTGGACCATGATCGCGATGGCGCGCGCGATGCGGCGGTTCATCGATGCAGTAACTGCAGGACGACGCGGACCGCTTCGATGACCAGCACGATCACGCCGACATCCTTCACCACGTCCACGACAGACGTCCCTCCGTCCGGAGGTGGTTTGAAGACTGCTTGGTGTTCCTGCAGCGTGTCGAGCTGGATGCGCGCGCCGCGCTCGGCAACGAGCGTGTCAATTGCTGCCGCCTGCACGGTGATGGTGACCGAATCGCGAGCGAGCTGCTCACTCACGACTTCGAAGACGGTTGCCGGCGTCGAGTCCTTCGCCGCCTCGAGCACATTGCGAGTACGCGCGCGACCCGCCGTCGAGAGGTGCAGGTCTTTCGTTGCGAGCCGGATCACGCTGTCGGATTTCGTGGCAGCGGTGTCGACCTTCGCCCGCTGGTG
>JAQBPY010000025.1 GCA_028287285.1 Gemmatimonadota bacterium | reverse complement strand
GCCGGCGTCTCGATGACGTCTGTCACATGGTCTCCAAACGCGTTCGACCCTCCAGCCGCTGAGCGCCCGGGGTTTATCTTTCGACTGTGTCGGGTACGACCTTGGACCCGTTGAGGCAGCACGGGTTGCGCGAAGTATAGCCTCCGCGGATCGCCCGGCCCTTACGCACGATGGGTGCCCACGCAGAAAACGGAGGCGTCGTTCTTGCCCTCGCGGCGTCCCGTGTGGGCCATCTACGCGATTCCCTCAACTCGACTCACGTGAATCGAATTCGGGCGTTACTGAAGCCATTTGCGCCGGACGTCGGACAACGCAACGACGCAACGCGCGAGCAGTGGCTCGAGGAGGCACTGAAACAGGTGCCGCCGGGAACCAGAATTCTGGATGCGGGCGCCGGCACCCAACGCTATCGCAAGTTCTGCCAGCACCTTCGATACGTGTCGCAAGACATCGCGGAGTATGACGGCCAAGGTGACGCGACGGGGCTCCAGACGGGCAATTTTGACTTCGGAAAGCTCGACATCGTGAGCGACATCGGCGCCATTCCCGAGCCGGACGGGTCGTTCGGGGCCATCATGTGCATCGAGGTGTTCGAGCATCTGCCCGATCCGCTCGTCGCGGTGCGGGAGTTCGGTCGCCTGCTCGCGCCGGGCGGGACGCTCATCATCACTTCGCCCTTTGCGTCCCTGACGCATTTCGCGCCATACCACTTCTGCAGTGGCTTCAACCGGTACTGGTACGAAGCACACCTCCCCGCCGCCGGATTCACAGCGCTGCAGATCGTGCCGAACGGCAATTACTTCGAGTTCATCGCGCAGGAGTTGTATCGGCTGCCCTCCGTGGCCAAGCGATACGCCGGGCGCCGCACCGGCCCGATCACGTCGCTGAGCATGTATCTGCTCCTGCGTGCGCTATCGCGCTACAGCCGCGCCGACACGCATTCGTCCGAACTGCTGTACTTCGGCAGTCACGTGCTCGCCCGCAAGGCGGAATAGCGCACCATGTGTGGAATCGCTGGGTATTGGGACGCCGCCGGGTTGCCGGACGATGCGGAGGGCGTGCTGCGAGCCATGACGACGGCCATCGCGCACCGCGGACCGGATGATTCAGGCGGCATGTGCGACGCCGGCAGCGGAATGGCCATCGGGCACCGTCGCCTCTCGATCATCGACACGTCTGCGACGGGTCATCAGCCGATGTCGTCCGCGTCCGCGCGCTTCCGGATCGCGTTCAACGGCGAGATCTACAACTTTCGCGAGTTGCGCGGCGACCTCGAAGCGTCCGGCGTGCGTTTTCGCGGAACGTCGGACACCGAAGTTCTACTGGAAGCAGTTGAGCAATGGGGCCTGCTGGCAACGATCAAGCGCGCGGCGGGCATGTTCGCCATCGCGCTCTGGGACGTGCAGGAGCGCACGCTGCACCTCGTGCGTGATCGCGTCGGCGAGAAGCCCCTGTATTACGGCCGAATGGGTGGTGTACTGCTCTTCGGATCCGAGCTGAAGGCGCTCAAGCAGCATCCCGCGTGGCGGGGGGAGATCGATCGCAGCGCGCTCGCGCTGTATCTCCGCTTCAGCTACGTCCCTGCCCCGCACTCGATCTATTCCGGCATCCGAAAGGTGAGGCCGGGCACCATCCTCTCGTTTGCCGCCGGCGCGGACAGCGAGCCAGTGGAAACGCAGTACTGGTCAGCGCGAGAGACGGTCGAACACGGCATGCGTGATCCGATCACGCTGCCCGATGCGGAGCTCGTGGACGCGTGTGCCAAGCGCCTCAGCGACACCATCGGCGAGCAGATGATCTCCGACGTTCCGCTCGGCGCCTTTCTCTCCGGAGGCATCGACTCGTCCCTGATCGCCGCACTCATGCAAGCGCAAAGTGCCGCGCCGGTGAAGACTTTCACCATCGGCTTCAGCGTCAGGGAATACAACGAGGCCGAACATGCACGCGCCGTGGCGGCGCACCTCGGCACCGATCACACCGAATTGTACGTCACGCCGCGTCAGGCACTTGACGTCATTCCTCGCCTGCCGACGATGTACGACGAGCCCTTCGCGGACTCATCGCAGATTCCCACGTTCCTCGTCGCGCAGCTGGCTCGCACACGCGTCACCGTGAGCCTGAGCGGCGATGGCGGCGATGAAGTGTTCGGCGGCTACCACCGGTACGTGTGGGCCGAACGACTCCGCCGCAAATTCCGCATGGTTCCTCGCCCCATGCGCGGCGCGATGGCGCGCGGTATCCGCGCGCTGTCGCCGGCGCGGTGGAACGCGGTGTTCGCGTCTGCGGGAGCCTTCGTGCCGACGCGCATGTCCATTCCTGGCGAGCGAATGCACAAGCTCGCGAACCTCCTCACGGCGTCGACTGCCGAGCAGCTCTATACGGGGCTGGTGTCGCAGTGGCCAGACCCGTCGGCGGTGAGTCCCGGATCCGTGGAGCCGCTCAACATCCTCGCGGATTCCAGCCAGTGGGCGCAGCTCGATGAGTTTGCGCAGCGGATGATGTATCTCGACCTGATCAGCTATCTACCGGACGACATCATGGTCAAGGTGGATCGCGCTACGATGGCCGTGTCGCTCGAATCGCGCGCGCCATTTCTGGATCATCGTGTCATCGAGTTCGCGTGGCGGGTGCCACAGCATTCGAAGATCCGCAACGGCAGGACCAAGTGGCTCCTGCGCGAGGTGCTCGACCGGCACGTGCCGCGAGCATTGATCGAACGCCCCAAGATGGGCTTCGGGGTTCCCCTCGAGTATTGGCTCCGCGAGGACCTGCACGACTGGGCCGGTGATCTGCTGGGCGAACGACGCTTGCGGCAGGACGGCTACTTCGACGCGGACGTGGTGCTCGAGAAGTGGAAGGAGCATCAGTCGGGTGCGCGAAACTGGCAGCACCTGCTGTGGAACATCCTGATGTTTCAGGCATGGCTCGACGCGCA
>JAQBPY010000012.1 GCA_028287285.1 Gemmatimonadota bacterium | reverse complement strand
GAATCGCTCAATCCTCCCACCTGCTCCGACGGGGTGCCGACGCGTACGCCCGTGCCGAAGACGTCGCTCGCCAGCTCGGCACTGCCCTGCATCGCGGCCGCGCCGCCGGTGAGCACCACGCCCGCGGCGAGCTTGCCCGCAAATCCCGCCGACGCGACGTCACGCTGCACGAGGTCGAAGATCTCGTCCATGCGCTGGTGGATGATGTGCGCAAGCAACTCCCGCGGAATCTGGCGGTCGCCCTGCGCCACGGTACTCGGCAACTGAATGATCTCGCTCGGATCCACGAGCGACTCGTATGCGCAGCCATGTTTCTCCTTCAATCGCTCCGCATCGGCCTGCGTGACGCCAAGACCGTGCACGATGTCGCTCGTGACGTTGTTGCCGCCAAAGGCAATCGTGCCGAGGTGCCGGATCTTGCCCTCGTGAAAGACGGCGAGATCCGTGGTGCCCGCACCCATCTCCACCAGTGCGACGCCAAGCTCCTTTTCATCTTCGGTGAGCGCGGCCAGAGCGCTGGCAAGCGGTTCCAGCACGAGCTCACGGACCTTGTAGCCCGCGCGCTCCACGCTCTTGCGCAGGTTGATGGCGGGCGAAGAGCCGATGGTGACGAGATACATCTCGGTTTCCAGGCGCGTGCCGCTCATGCCGATGGGATCACGAATGCCGGTGTCCTTGTCGACGGTGTATTCCTGCGGGATGGCGTGCAGAAGCTCGCGGTCCTGCGGAATGGCCTGGGCGCGCGCGACTTCGTTGGCGCGGTCCACGTCCGACTTGTTGATCTCGTCGTTGCTCACGGCCACGATGCCCTTCGACGTCATCGCGCGTACGTGCTCGCCCGCGATCCCGAGATACACCTCGGTGATGGTTGCGCCGGCCATGCGTTCGGCGTCCTGCAGCGCCTTCCGGATGGAGTGCGTGGTTTCTTCGATGTCGGCCACGACCCCGCGGCGCATGCCGGTGGTGCGCGCCTGGCCCACGCCGAGCACCTTGATGGTGGTCAGGCCGCGGGCGGTGCTCACGACCTCACCGATGATGGCGGTCGTCTTGGCCGAGCCGATGTCCAAGCCGGCAACGAGGCGGTCCGAATTCATGGCACTCTGGCGATTACTTGGTCGCGGTAACGGAGATCGAGCTCGGCCGGCCTGAGCTGGCGCCTGGCAAGGTCACGCTCGATGGGTTCGATGTCGGAGAGACGCGCGAGCGACACAGACGTCATCGCCCGCACGGGAATATCGGCAATACGCAGGATCAGTTCGTCGGCACCTACACGCGAAATCGTACTGACTTGCGCGAAAAGCCGAGGCGCCTCGCGCTGCATGGCACCCAACAAATGATACACGGCGGTGTCCCTCGGCGTGGCATTCACGATGGGGACGTCGACGGTGGTCCTGCTTGGATCGAGCGGCAGGTGACGGCCCCGCTCGTCCACGGCGACGAGTCCTTCGGGTGCGGTGACGAATGCCACCGGCCGACGTTCCGTGATTTCCACGACGAGCGTGCCCGGGAGCTTTCTGGAAACTGCCACCCGCTCCACCTGCGGGTACGACTGGAGGCGTTCCACCAGGGGGCCGAGGGGGTCCCACACACTTCGGGTCGTGTCGACATGCAGACGGTCGAGCACTTCCGACGCGGGCGTAAAGCGGGCGCCGAGGACCTCGATGCGGCGGACGTGAAAAAATGCGAGCTTGCCAAGGGCGCGAGGCCCCCAGAAAGGAGCTGCGAGCAGCGCGATGACGACCACGACACCCGTCGCAATGATCCATCGCTTGCGGCGAGGCGGCCGTGCCTCGGGGGCAGCATCGGTTGCACTTTTCTTCATGTCGTGGCCGCGGCCAGTGCGGCGAGCAGTTCCGGCCCGGTGCGGGTGATGTCGCCGGCACCCATCGTGATCACCAGATCATTCGTACGGATGATGCCTGCAAGATCTCTCGCGAGTGAGGTACGCGCGCCGGTCCACGCCGGCGGCTTGCCACGGACTGACAGCACGTCGGCAATGAGCGCGCTGGTTACTCCGGCAATGGGCTGCTCGCGCGCGGGATAGATGTCGAGGAGGCAGACGACGTCGGCGTCGGAAAGCGCATCGGCAAAGTCGGACGCGAAGTCGCGCGTGCGCGAAAAGAGATGCGGCTGGAATGCGATGACCAGGCGGCGATCAGGCGCGGCGGCGCGTGCGGCCTGGATGGTGGCGCGGACTTCCGTTGGATGATGCGCGTAATCGTCCACCACGATCACGCCGTTCACTTCTCCGAGCTGCTGAAAGCGACGCTCCACGCCGCGGAACCGGGCGAGTCCCGGTGCCATGGCATCGAGCGTGACACCGAGGCCAAGTCCCACTGCAAGCGCAGCAAGCGCATTCCGCACGTTGTGCTCGCCAGGCACGGCGAGCGTGATTGCTCCAAGGAGTTTGCCGTCATACTCGACGTCGAACACCGTGCCGAGCGCTTCACGACGAAGATTCGTGGCACGAAGGCGGGCATCCGGTGATGTAATGCCGTACCGAATGACCTCGGCGCTCGCCGGTGTTGGAATGGCATTCGCTTCGACGTCGTCTGCACATAACACGACGTAACGCGCGCCGCGAACGTACTGCGCAAACGTGGCCCTGAGGTCGTCGAGGTCCGCATAGATATCGAGGTGGTCCGCCTCGAGGTTGGTGACCACTGCAACGGTAGGCGAGAGCGCGAGGAAGGAGCGATCATACTCGTCCGCCTCGACAACGAAACACTGTGCGCTGCCCGCGCGAAGATTGCCGCTCCATGACGTGACCCGCGCGCCCACATAGCCCGTGGGGTCCATTCCAGCGGCAGCAAGCGCTTCCGTGGCCAGTACGGTCGTGGTGGACTTTCCGTGCGTTCCCGCAACGCCGACCAGCAGCGTGCCACGCGTGACTTCGCCGAGCGCCTCGGCTCTCCGCACCACGGGGAGCTCGAGCTCTCGAGCACGCACGAGCTCGGGATGGTCCCTGGGCATGGCCGACGTAACGACCAGTGCTCGAACGCCGACGACGTGAGCGGCATCGTGCCCCGACTGCACGCGGATGCCGAGCACTTCGAGATCATGCGCATTCTCGGCGTGTGCGTCGCACCCGGTAACGCGTGCGCCACGAAGCACGAACAGCTGAGCGAGTGCACTCATCCCCGCCCCGGCAATGCCGACGAAGTGGATGGGCCGCGAATCGTTGCTGTCGAGAAGAGTCATCTCCGGAAATATACGGAGCGTTCCACCGGTCAGAGCAACGCCAGTATTCGGTGTGCGATGGTGTCTGCGGCATCGGGGCGGGCGCGGGACGCGGCGCCTGAACGCAACGCGGCCATTGCGCCGGGATTCGAGATCAGGTCCCGAACGGCCGCATCGAGCCGCTCGACGGTGAAATCACGTTGGTCGATGCGCAATGCCGCGCCGGCTGCCTCGAGAGTCCGCGCGTTGACCGCCTGGTGATCAGCGGCCGCCGTGGGGAGCGGAACGAGAATTCCCGGAATGCCCCACGCAAACAACTCGGACGTGGTCATCGCCCCGGCGCGTGCGAGCGCGAGGTCCGTCGCGGCATAGGCGTCGGCGATGGGCGAGAGGTATTCGCGGACGCGCACGCGGCCTCCGTCCAACGCCTTGAATTCATCGAACGACGGCTTTCCTGTCATCCAGATGACATGAAGACCGTCGGGAAGGCCGCGCTTCACCCAATCCGCGACGACGAGATTGATGGCGCGCGAGCCCTGGCTGCCGCCGTAGACGAGCAGCACCTGCCCGCCCTCGTCGGGGAATCCCCAGGCCCGCCGCGCGGCGGCACGATCGGGCCTTGGCGACGGCGGAGGCTCGATGGGTGCACCAGTGTCGATGTAGCGCGATGCCTTGCCGCCGAGCACGTGTGCTGCTTCCGGATACGCGAGATAGTATTCGGACGTCCAGCGCTTGAACGCCCGCGCCGTAAGACCGGGATGGCTGTCGCCTGCCTGCTGGACGATGCGAATGCCATGCGTGACCGCGTACGCGAGTGCGAGACCGGCAGCGTACCCCCCGGTACCAACCACGAGCTGGGGGGTTTCGCGCCGCACGAGCGCGTCGAGCGCGCTCCAGCCTTGCAGCGCGCCACGTATGGTGCGCCAATTTTCCCACACCTTTGTGCGATACAGCGGATGCAGGTCGAGCAGGAGATGTGGAAACTCGGTAGACGGCAGCACCCGCTTCTCGATGCCGCGTAGTGCGCCCACAAAAATCGGCTGCACCGATGCGTCGAGCTTCACGAGCGTTCGCGCGATGGCGAGGCCGGGATACAGATGGCCGCCGGTTCCGCCGCCGGCAAACAGGACCGTCTTCCGCTGGCCTGGCACGTCAGTCCATCACAGCGAGAGGGTCCGTTGCACCACTTCCAATGACGCGCTCCTTGGTGCTGCCGATATTCACGAGAATTCCCGTGAGAAACATCGTGAGCACGATGTTGGAGCGACCATAGGAAACGAACGGCAGCGTCAATCCGGTGGTGGGCAGCAATCCAATGACCACACCAATGTGGAGGTATGCCGTGAGCACGGTGACGAACGTCAATCCCACAGCGACCAGCTGCAGAAATGGCGAGCGTGCTTTTCGCGCGACGCGAAAGCCGAGCAACGCGTAGGCGGCAAATGCGAGCGTGACCGCGGCAAGGCCCACGAAGCCCCACTCCTCGCCAATGTTGCTCGCAATGAAATCGCTATAGGGAAATGGAAGGAATCCGTATTGCTGCCGGCCCTGCCCGAACCCCACGCCAAATGCACCGCCGGAGCCCACGGCGATCAACGATTGATTGAGCTGGTAGTTGACCTTGGCATGGATGTCTCCGGGATTGAGAAAAGCGGTCAGCCGCAGCAGCGCATACTGCACTTTCTCGATCTTCGTCCAGAAATAGGGAATCGCCAGCGCGCAGATGGTGACGAAGTGCGCAATGCGCACGCCGCCGGCAAAGAGCAGCACTGCCAGGATGAGCGTGTACAGCATCGCCACCGAAAGGTCGGGCTCGAGCGCCGCGAGGATGTCGAGAATGCCGACGACCACAAAAAATGGCAGCACGCCCTTGGTGAGACGCCGGAGCTGGTCGCCCTTCTTTACGATGAGCATGGACGTCCACACCACGACGCCAAGCTTGCCAAACTCCGACGGCTGAAATGACGCGCCCAGGAGGAAACGCTTCGAGCCGTTGATGCGCGGTGCAATACTGGGCGGCAGCACGAGACACAGGAACAGCGTCACCAGCGTGATCCACATGAGGGGCCACGCCCAGGCATAGAGCTTTTCCGCGTCGACCTTTGCAGCGATGGCGAAAGCGATGACGCCTGCCGCGACTCCGGTAGATTGGCGAGCCACGTAATACCAGCTGTTCTTGTTGGCCTGCATGGCCACGATGGCACTGGCGCTATACAGCACCGCGAGCCCGAACACGAGCAGCAGCGTCATCACGAGCATGAGGCCGCGCGCCTCTTTTCCCATGCGCCAGCGCTCGCGTATGCGCGCCGTGGAAATTGGCCGCGAGCGCGGCATTGCCGCTGCGGTCACGCCGAGTCCGCCCCGAGCTCGGAGACCAGCTGCTTGAATACCCGGCCGCGTTCCTCGTAATTATCGAACATGTCGTAGCTGGAGCACGCGGGAGACAGCAGCACCGCGTCACCTTCCTGGGCGAGCGCGCGCGCGCGCGCGACAACGTCCTGGAATGAGGATCCCAACAGCTCCACGTTCGCGGCCCCGTCGAGATCCTGCACGATTGCAGGAGCCGCTTCACCATAGGCCAGGACGACTTTCACCGTACGGCGCAGCTCATCGGACAACGACGTGTACGGTTCACCCTTGTGACGTCCGCCAAGCAACAACACCGTTGGGCGCCGCATTCCGCGCAGTGCAACCAGCGTCGACGCGACATTCGTCGACTTCGAATCGTTGATCCACTGCACTCCACCGTGCTCGCCAGCGGGCTCGATGCGATGTTCGAGGGCATGAAAGCCCCGGAGCGCATTGGCAATGGCGGCACGCGAAGCGGCGGTGGCATGGTTCGCGTCGGCGGCGATGACTGCGAGCACGGCGGACAGCGTATTTGCCACGTTGTGATCACCGAGCAATCCGAGCTCGTGACGCGCAATCAAGGGCGCACCACCTATCACCAGCACGTCGGCGGTGCGATCGTAGCAGGCGTCCACATTTTGAGACACAATCGAAAAGGTGAGATGTCTCCCTGGAATGCCCCGCACCATATCCTGCACGGCACGATCGTCTGCATTGCTGATCCAGATGGACCGTTCACCCGCGTTCCTGAACAACAGCGCCTTGTCACCGAAATATGCGTCGACCGACTCGTACCGGTCGAGATGATTGGACGACAGGTTTGTGAGGATGCCCACGGCAGGCGCAATGCTGGGTGTGTCATGCAGCTGGAATGACGACGTCTCCAACGAGATCCAGTCCGGCTGCTCGGCGCGCAGCGCAATTTCGGAGAGCGGCGTTCCTATGTT
>JAQBPY010000011.1 GCA_028287285.1 Gemmatimonadota bacterium | reverse complement strand
AGGGCAGCAGCTTCACCGTGGCACTCGGCGGTGCGGCCGATCCGTCGTCGACGGATCTCGCGTCGCTCACGTATGCGTTCGATTGCGGCGACGGAGCAGGGTTCCGCGCGGCGTCGGCTGCGTCGTCGGTGTCGTGCACGACGAACGACAACGGCGTGCGCACCGTGAATGCGCGGGTGATGGACAAGGACGGCGGCGCCACGTCGTACACCGGCACGGTAACCGTTGCGAATGCTGCACCGATCATCACTGGCTTCTCGACGCCGGCTGGCTCGACGAGCGGCGCGCAGGTCAGCGTGTCGTTCAGCGACGTCGGCACGGCGGACACCCACAGCGTCACGTTCAACTGGGGCGATGGCCAGACGTCGACGGTTGACGCAGGCCTCACCTCGAGCGCGACGGCGACGCACACCTACGCCGTGACCGGCTTCTATGCGGTCAGTGCGACGGTGACCGACGATGACGGCGGTTCGGTGTCGACGGGCACGCAGACGCTCGTCGTCTACAATCCGGCCGGCGGCACGCTCTCCGGTAGCGGCTTCCTGCTCGGCTCACAAGGCGCGAAGACCTACCTGAGTGGCAACATCAGCTACGCGGCCGGCACGACGCCGACCGGTTCGTTCACGATTACCGGGAACGCTGCCGCTAACCTGACGGCGAGCTCGTTCGACTACCTCGTCGTCAACGGCATCACGGCGACGCTCAAGGGATCGGGCACGCTCACGGACGGCACGCCGGTGACGTTCCTCGTTCGTGGGCTCGATAACAGTCGCCAGGACATGCGCGATCGTGGCGTGTCCGTGGACGTGCAGGGTATGCCCAACCAGGATTACGCGCGGATGAAGGTGTGGAACTCGGTAACGGGTGCGGTGGTGTTTGACAGCCAGCCGGGCGCGGCGGACTCCGCCACGCCGACCGAGATGGTGCGCGGCGGGACGTTCAGTATCCGTCCGTGATATCGATGTAGGTACAGGCTGACGAGCGGCTCCAACGCTCGGATCTAAACGAACTCGGGATTGCTGCGATGCGCAGTCATCCCGAGCTTCGTATTGTGGCTTGTCGTCGAGTCCTGTCCCTGCTCTTCCATGGTATCCGCCATGGCCGCGACGATTGCGAGCCACGTGGATCACCGGGGCTGATGTCGATCATGCGCATGATTGCCTTCCTTCTTTCTTGCGGACTTGGTTGCTGGAACCCTCGTTCGAACCGTCGCAGAAAGCGTGCTTCATCACGCGCGGGGACGTGAGGGCTTACTAGTCCCGCTGAGAAAATCCTAAGCGCTCCGCTCCCCCTAGACCCACTCTAAAGCCGGAAGACCCGAAAGTGTTAAGAAAACGCCCGCGCTGCCCTTGCGCAGTAGCGCGCTACGGCAAAAGTTTGGTAACGCGACGACGCGTTAATCAACTCACAGTCGTTTCGGGAGAAACATGACAGGCAGAAGCGCATGGTTACTCGCAATTGTAGTTACAACCGGGTGCTTTAGCACGGAGCAGCGCATGACAGGGCCGGGCAGCGAACCAACGCCGCGGATGCGGTTAAGCGACACGCAGCGAAGCAGAATTGCCGAACAGTGGGACGCGGATGCAGTAGAAAAGATCGCGAATCTTCTGAGCCCGGAGGATCGGAGGAGTTTCATGGAGCCTTTGGGCGGTGTGCCAGACGACAGTGTACAGGTAGGGGCCAGTCGTCCCGGAGACGCGTATTTCATCCTTACCCACCCAAATCCCGAGATTCAAGAACTACTTGAACAGATGTGGGCGCCTTTCTGGGAGACTCTGCCAGCGGACGCGCTCACGAACGAGGGTCCCGGTTACAGACTACTACCCGGACGAAAGCTCGCCTTGGCGCGGCGGGCGGCGCGTTCAGCTGGGGGTACGTCCAAGTGAATACCCGCCGAATAAGCGCCTCACTGATGTTGGTACTGTGCGCAGGATTGTTTCCGCACAATCTTCAAGCGCAACTGAAACCACCTCCGGGATCAGTCCTGCTTACCAGCGGGCCTTCGCCATGCCCTCCGACGGGACTGGCACCACCTGGAGGATGGATTGGAGCCGGCCCCATCTACCAATACTATTGGTTCAAGTTTTCGCTTACTAAGCCAGCTACGGGTTACGGCCAGTACATGGGTCCTCCGTCGGCCCAGAGCGGAGATGCGACGGCAATCTGGCACTATCCCACGGGAGGTGCTGATTGTCTCATTCAGAATTGGCGCTTCCCCAATGGTTATGTCGGTACCTACTACCATTTCACTCTTGGTAGTCCTGAAACGCTGGGAGGGTGGGAGTCATCCAATACAGGTTCCGGCGGAAGTGGAAACTGTGACTATCAACTAGTCGCGGACCCAGACGCTACCTGCACTCCTACGGGCGGCGGCGGTGGTGGGGCCGGCGATCCTTACACACCGCCTTCAAACGGCGGGGATCCGCCGGCGTGCCAAGACTTTACGCTGCCCCCGGGCTGCTACGATGTCTATATAGACGGATACTATGACACCCGCGTGTGTTGCTCATAACGAAGCAGGTCAAGCGTGCGTGACCTCCCACTCCTCCGTTCGAAACGAACGCGGGTCACCAGACTCTTCCATTGAGGTTCGAATGATCCTTTCATGCTCACTTCGCGGTAACGAGCGATGGTGCGCAGTCTATGCCCTGGCGATGGCCAGCGCTTTTGCACCGACATGTGTAAGCGCGCAGAGTGCAGGGCGAGAGTTTCGCGTACCGGTCACCGTCGCGATTGTCCACGACCTCCCGTCTAGTTATTCGCAGTACACAGCGGTCATCATTCGCTCATCGAAGGCTGACGTAGGTGACGTTCTGATCATGCCGCAGGCGATCGCGACGGGAACGCTGTTGGCGCAGGCTACGCATGCACTGCTCACAGCTCGTTCGATTGACGGAGAACACCCTAAGACACTGCACGGCAAGGCATTCAACACCTCGACTCTTGGAGTCAGGGGAACAGCGAGTTCTCTTCCGCTAGCGCCCGCGGAGGTGAATGCGGCCCAGCGCATCGTGACATACCTGCTCGGCCCAAACGCACCTATGCGAAGTATCGTAGGAATCGGGGACGTCCCCGCTGTTGACATGTTTCCTCCTCGAACGCCTTCTCGGAGCCGAAGTACAGGTCTTTAGCTCGAAGATGAAATGCGCCCCTAGGGCATTTGTAGCTCCTGATCAATGCGAAAATGATCAGGAGCTACAAATCGTTGTGGTGGCCCCCGCAGTAGGGCGGACTTCGCATTACGCAATACGCGAGGATGCCAGCTCCTCATTAATGCGCGCACTGAGGTCGTAAAGCAGTGCAGCGGCCTCCGAAAGCCTGTGTGAGCCCGCCAGCATAGCGTCTCCGACCTCAACAGCTGTGCCGCGCTGGGTGCATTGGTGCGTGTGTCGTCCGCAAGCGCATAGAGAAGCGCCTTGGAGCGGATGGACGGCACGTCAAACCTAAAGGAGCGTACTTGGACGCTTGCCATGATTTTGGATGGGTCGAGATCCTCGAACACGATTGCGATGGGAGCAATCACGATCCGGCCGAACACTGCAGCCCGGCGTCGCCTGCGGGCAACGTGACCGCGTGACCTCTAATTCGAGTTCGGCGATGCACGACCGGAGTGTCGAATGATTGTCGCGCGTCGCGTGAGAATCACAGCGGCCCTGTGGCTGGTGACGGTCCTCGCTCCGGCGCTTGTCGCGCATGCTCAGCGCGTCCGCGGAACGGTCGTGCGCCCGACGGACGGTGCG
>JAQBPY010000010.1 GCA_028287285.1 Gemmatimonadota bacterium | reverse complement strand
TTGAACGCCTTGTAGCGCTTGACCTTCCCGGAGCCGGTGACCTTGAAGCGCTTGGCAGCGCCCTTGTGCGTCTTCATCTTAGGCATGGCAACCCGCTCGTTATTTGGGCGTGAGAATCATCGTCATGGACTTCCCTTCCAGCCGACCGGCGCTCTCGATCTTGCCGATGTCCGCCAGTGAGCTGCTGACCCGATCCAGTACCTGTTGACCCAGTTCCGGATGGGCGACCTGCCGACCACGGAACATCATGGTCACCTTCACCTTGTTCTTCTCTTCGAGGAACCGGCGCGCGTGCCGGGTCTTCGTCTCGAAATCATGGTCATCGATGCCAGGACGGTATTTCACTTCCTTGAGCTCGATGACGTGCTGCTTTTTCTTGGCGACACGCGCCTGCTTGGCCATTTCGAACTTGTACTTCCCGTAGTCCATGATGCGAACGACGGGCGGGCGAGCCGTTGCGGCAACTTCGACCAGATCCAGACCGGCTTCTTCCGCCATTCTGAGCGCCGTGTCCACCTCGAGAATGCCGAGCTGGGATCCATCGGCGCCGATCACGCGGACCGGGCTGATGCGAATCATGCGATTGACCCGCACGCGCTTGGTAGTGTCCTGAATACTCGTAGCCTCAGAGAGAGAAGAACAAAAAAAACGGACCTTCTGGAAAAGAAGAGTCCGCGAAAGAATCACGCACCCCTGGCTCGTGAGCCGCGGCGTGTGTTCAGTATCAGACTCCTGCAGCACACCTCGTTGTGACGTGAGGGCCAGAGGGTGGGTGAACAGTGCAGCCGCTCACCACTTAGCTAGTTGTCAGACACAAAGTTATGGCACGGCTGCGGGAAGTCAAGGAAGTTCAATACGCCACCCAATCGCGCGCGCCACTATAACCGCATCTTCCCTTCGCGTCGCACTCCAACAAACAAATGTCGTCGGGTTGACGCCAGTCCTGAGACTGCTGCATATAGATGTAATTGCCCCCGCCCGCTCGATGCGCATCCTTGCCATCCTCTCCGCGCACCTGCGAGCCCTTGCCACCCGCCGTACAGCTCTCCCCACGCCCGAGGTATCTGCGATGCATGTCGGTCGACGAACGTCTCTCTTTTCCTATGGTGCCGCACTCTTCCTGCTCGCCGTCTCCAGCCAGGCGCTCCACGCCCAGGGCGGAACGGTCACGGGCAGGGTCACCGCAAGCGGCACCAATGAACCCCTGAGCCAGGCCAGGGTGCTCGTCATCGGTACGTCCAACTTCGGCATCACCGGCGACGACGGAAAATTCACCATCCGGGGTGTCCGCGCCGGCGCAGCCGATGTGCAGGTCCTGCGCGTAGGCTACCTGTCCAGGAAGCAGGCCATCACGGTCACCAATGGAGGCACGGTCACATCCGACTTCACGCTCGCGAAGTCCGTCATCCAGCTGGATGAAGTCGTCACCACCGCCACCGGCCAGCAGCGCAAGGTCGAGCTGGGCAACGCCGTCGCCACCCTTGGCGACGTCAACAAGCGCGTCGAAGAGTCGGTCGTCAACAACATCACCGACCTGCTCATCGCCAAGTCGCCCGGCGTGGTGCTCCTGCCGAGCCCCGTGCTCGGTGGCGCGCCCACGATCCGTGTGCGCGGCATCTCGTCCATCTCGCTCAGCAACGCCCCCATCTGGTATGTGGACGGCGTGCGCTGGACGACCACCACGGGAACGTCTTCGAGCGTCTTCAACTCGACCGGTGCGCCAAGCTCATCGGGCTCGACGCCCATCAGCCCGCTCAACAACCTCAGCCCGGAAGAGATCGAGGACATCGAGATCGTGAAGGGGCCGTCGGCGGCAACGTTGTACGGTACGAACGCGGCCAACGGCGTCATCGTCGTCACGACAAAAAAGGGACGTCCGGGCCAGGCGCGTTGGACGTACACCGGCGAGACCCGCACGGTCAGCGACCGGTGGGACTACCAGGATCAGTACGCGAACTTTGGTAAGTCCGTCACCACGGGCAAGGTCGTGCGCTGCCAGCTGCCGGTCATGGTGACCGCGAAGTTCACGGCAGCACAGGGTGCCACGTGCACGTCCGACAGTGTGTCCCACTACGACTACCTCTCCGATCCGGAAAACACATTCATCCATCTTGGCCGCGGCAGTCTTCTTGGCGCGAACGTGAGCGGCGGAACGGATGCGTTGCGTTATTTCGTGAGCGGCGACGTGGACAATGAGTTCGGTCCCATCCAGATGGCCCAGCGCGACATCGACTACTACCAGAGCATCGGCACGCAGGTCACCAACTCCATGCTGCATCCGCGCCAGCAGCAGAAGGTGAATCTTCGCACCAACCTGTCGGCCGCCGTCAGCTCCAAACTCGACATCACCGTTAACTCAGGCTTCTCCAAGTCGAGCAACCTCATCGAGCCCGACAACTCCGCGATCATCGGCCTGCTCTACACAGGGCAGTCCAACTACGGGTACAAGGGATGCCCCGGCAATGTCGACCCGTGCGGACTCGACAAGCCGTCCGTGGACAACACGGGCTTTCCGCTGCACGATGCGAACTCGTTCAACCCCGGGTCCATCATGCAGTACACCACGCCGGTGGACGCCCAGCGCTTCACGGGTAGCATCCAGGCGAACTGGCGTCCATTGACGTGGCTCCAGAACGACGGAACCGTGGGCGTGGACCTGCTCGCGCAGGACATCGTGCACATCTGCCGCCTGAACGAGTGCCCCAACTCGGGCGCAACGTCCCGCGTGGGCAACATCTACAACCAGAAGGACGACCGTCGCAACCTCTCGGCGAAGATCTCGAGCAATGCGACGTGGCAGCCAAAGCCGTGGGCGAACTTCCGCACCACCGTTGGCGGCGACTACACCAACGAGGAGCGCGACCAGCTGTTCGCACAGGGGCGCAACCTTCCGCCCGGTGCGTCCACGCTCCAGGCGTCCGCCACCTTCATCAGCATCAGCGCAATTCAGCCCTCTGCCGTGAAGACCCTCGGGTACTACGCGCAGGAGCTCCTCTCGCTCCGTGATCGCCTCTTCATCACCGTCGCGGCGCGGCAGGACCAGAACAGCGCCTTCGGCACCAACTTCCAGAACATCACGTACCCGAAGATCAGCGCGTCGTGGCTGGTGTCCGACGAGTCGTTCTTCAAGAAGCCCTCATGGCTGGATCAGGTCAGGGTGCGTAGCGCATATGGCGCCAACGGTGTCCAGCCGCTCCCCACGGCGGCGTTGCAGACGTTCTCGCCAACAACGGTGAACATTGCGACCAAGGACCTCACCACGGGCACAGACCAGCCTGGCCTGGTGGCGAATCAGCCCGGCAATGCGAACCTCAAGCCCGAGCGCTCCACGGAGCTCGAGATGGGCTTCGAGTCCGACTTCCTGAGCCGTCGCCTGCACCTGGATTACACGTATTACAAGAAGAAGACGACGGATGCCCTGATTTCCACGCCGATCCCGCTTTCCGTCGCCGCTCCGGTCACGACGCTGACGCTCAATCTCGGATCCACGCAGAATTCCGGTCATGAGCTGCAGGTGAACGCCGTCCTCATCGATTCGAAGCGTGCCACCTGGGACATGACGTTCAGCGCTTCACACAATGACAACGAGTGGCTCGATCTTGGCATCGACCCGGCCACCGGCCTGAGCCGGATCATCGGCGCCGGGACAGTGACGCAGCAGCGGAAGGGATATCCGCTCAACGCGCAGTGGTATCGTAACTACACCTTTGCCGATGCCAATGGCGACGGTGTGATCCAGCGGTCCGAAGTCGCGGTGGACAGCGCCCTGTCCTTCCAGGGCGTCGGCTTCGCCAAGAACCTGATCTCCATCGCGAGCGGACTCGATCTGTTCAACCGCAAGCTGCACGTGAACGTGCTGTTCGACCACAAGGGCGGTGGCCGCACGCTCGAAGGCAACTACTTCCAGTGCTCCTCCGCTCCACTGGCCTGCCAGGAAAACCAGGATCCCACCACCGATATCGCGCTGCAGGCACGCGCGGTTGCGGTGCGGCTCGGAACGACGACGGGCGGCAACACGTACACCACGCGTCTTGGCTATTTCGTGCCCTTCGACTTCTGGAAGCTGCGTGAGATCTCGGCTGTGGCGACACTCCCCGATCTGCTCTCCTCGCGTCTCCATGCCTCCAGCTCATCGAGCATCACATTCGGCGTGCGCAACCTGTGGACGTTCGCTCGCTCCGGCTTCACGGGCGTCGATCCCGAGCAGAACTACGGCACCGGCTCCTCAGAAGTGAACTCGGATTTCAACACCAGCCCGACCCCGACGTATTTCTCCGTTCGTCTCAACCTGAAGTACTAACCCACACGAGGACGATACACATGAAGAAGTCTCTGCATCGCACTCGCTGGGCAGTCGCTGCCGGGGTCGCAGCGGTTGTTCTCGTGGCGGGCTGCGATCGGCTCAAGACGGAATTGCTTGCGCCACAGAACCCGGGCATCGTTGATCCAACGGCGGCGGCGTCCCCCACGGCGGCGCTTGCGCTTCGCGTGGGTGCGCTCGGCCGCTTCAAGCAGGTGCAATCGGGCGAATCCATCTGGCAAATGGGCGGCACCCTCGCGGATGAGTACAAGAACGCGGACTTCGAGGCCACGCGTATCTCGGCCGATCAGCGCATCACGGATCCGTTGACGCACAACTGGAACTACAACGGCGTCACGCAGTCTCGTGGATTCGTTCGCGATGCGATCACGGCATTGTCGACGTACCTGCCAGACAGCACCGCCCTTCGCGGGGAGCTGTACATGGAGCTGGCGTTCTTCGAGATGACCCTCGCGGACAACTACTGCAACGGCATTCCACTTGGGCACACCGTGGTGGGCGTGCAGACCAACGGCGCGCCGCTCACGGTCGCGCAGGTTTATGACTCGGCCTCCGCACATCTGGACACGGCGCTGGCTCTCAGCGGTGGCAGCGACGCAGGCAGCAAGTATGTCAACAATGCAGCTCGCGTCTTCAAGGGCCGCGTGCTGACCGCTAAGAAACAGTACGCTGCGGCAGCGGCAATCGTGGCGCCGGTGGGCACGACATACCAGTACGACATGACGTTTTCGTCAACGTCCGTCGCCAATGGCATGTGGACGCTCAACAACTCCACGGCTCGCATCAGCGTGGCGGACAGCTTCGACCTCATCGGCGGCGCGCCGAACATCATCAAGAACGCGCTTCCGTTTGCCTCGGCAGGTGACCCGCGCGTTCCCGTGGTGAACGGTGACGTCGCAAGTCCCACGGTAAAGGCCGAGGATGCCGTGACCAAGCCGTTCTACGTCAGCCTGCTCTACAAGGGGCAGTATGATCCCCTCGTTCTGGCTTCCGGAATCGACGCGCGGCTGATCGAAGCCGAGGCAAAGTACAATGCCTCGGACATTCCGGGCATGATGACGATTCTCAATACGTTACGGACCCAGACCCCGCGGCCGTCAATCGCCAATGTCTCGGTCGCCGCCCTGCCTGCCCTGGCCACGCCGGCCAATCCCGTGGATGCACTGAGCCTGCTGTTCCGCGAGAAGGCATTCTGGACATTCGGTCGCGGCCAGCGCCTGCCCGACCTGCGTCGTCTCATTCGCGACTATGGCCGCACGCAGGACAACGTGTTCCCCACCGGCGTGTTCTTCAAGGGCGGGAACTACGGTGTCGACGTCAACTTCCCGATTCCGACAAGCGAGCAGACCAATCCTCTCTTCTCTGCCTGCCTGGATCGTAAGGCATAAGCGGCAGCAGCAGGAAGCATGAAAAAGCGGCCAGCGTTCTTCACGCTGGCCGCTTTTTTGTCCGACAATTGTCAGGAATTGGAGAACGCGAACCCCTTTCCGTCGTGCACGATCTTTCCCCATGCGTTGGTCGCGTCGTGCTCGAATATCACGCTCCATGCGTCGGACGCCGCTTCATTCCACAGGCGTCGCTTTGTTTCCAGCGTGACAAGAGGCTCCACGTCGTAGCCCATGATCCACGGTAGCGGTACGTGCGCCGCCGTGGGCGCAAGGTCAGCGAGATAGAAGAGACGCTCGCTTCCCGACGTGATCAGCACACCCTGATGATGCGGCGTGTGGCCAGGCGTATGTCGCAGCTCGATTCCAGCCAGGAGCTCGCGATCGTCGGGCACAAGATCGAGACAGCCGGCGTCGTGAAGCGGATCGAAGTTGTGCGGAAAGTAGCTTGCCGCGGTACGCTCATTCGTGTGGTGCGCCCAATCCCATTCACCTTGCCGCACCACATAACGGGCATTGGGAAAAGAGGGCATAACGGAGCCATCATCCATGCGCTGCGTATTTCCGCCGGCATGATCGAAATGCAGGTGGCTGCTGATGACCATCGTCACATCTGCTGCGCTGAACCCCGCCTCGGCGATGGCGCTCTCGAGTTGCGTGGGGCCAACATCACCCACAGGCGCGTTCTCGATGCCGTAGATGGAGTGGAACTTGTCGTTCTCCTTGTTGCCGGCGCCGGTGTCGATGAGCACGAGGGCATCCGGATGCTCGACAAGCAGGCAGCGCATGCCGAGCGGAATGCGGTTGCGCTCGTCGGCGGGGATCTTTCGCTCCCAGAGCGACTTCGGCACCACGCCGAACATGGCGCCTCCGTCGAGCTTCTGGAGTCCGGCCTGAAGCGCGTGCACCCGCACACTGCCAACGGTGCGGGATTCGACGAGTGGAAGAAGTGCCATTCGGATTCCGAGGAGAAGTATGGTGGGAAGGACGCAGGTCCTTTGCTGCGCTCAGGACGACAACGGTCGCCCTTAAGCGGTGGTATCGCGGCTTACAGGTTGCGGCATCGCGAGTGGACGACGGCGACGCTTCTTCTTTTTTATAGCGCTCCCTGTCGTCAGAAAACGTTCCAGCTCCGACCACCGTTCGCAACCGTGTCCACGCGCATCATGGAGCATGCGCACGAGACATTTCGCCGTGGCAATGGCATCACCGCCAGCGCGATGGCGTCCGCCCTCCGGGATTTCCACGCCATACCAGTTCGTCACGGAATCGAGCGAGCGCGACCTGAGCTGCGGCAACAATCGCCGCGCCAGCCGCACCGTACACAGACGTCGGCCGGCCAGCACACGGCCCGACGTACGCTGCACTTCACCGCTCACCATGCGCCAGTCGAAACCGGCGTTGTGCGCCACGAAGATGTGCCCGTCGAGCTCACGAACGACCTCGGCACACACTCCCGCAAACGTTGGCTTGCCGCTGACCATTTCCCACGTAATGTTCGTGAGCCGAGAGACGAATGGTGGGATGGACCGTTGCGGGTTCACCAGCGTTTCGTATGTGCGCTCGATCTGTCCATCGCGCACGATGACGATGGCAATCTCCGTGATGCGATCACCCCTGAATGGCTGGCCACCCGTGGCCTCCACGTCGACGACCGCAAACGACAGGGAGGTCAGCAGCGGCTCGTCGTTGGGCTCCTGTGCGCGCCACGTGGGCGCGACGGGCTCGCTGATTCGCCACGCACCGTCCGGCGTCCTCACGAATCGCGGATAGTCACCCAGCAGCGTGCTGGCCATGTGTTCCGCCACAACTGGTGGAAGCGCGGAGAGCTGGCAGACGTTCGCGACGAGCGCCTGCGAGGACGCGGGCCCGTTGGCGAGATATGCCGCCGCGCGATCCACGAGCAGCGTTGATCCGGTGCGGGCCTGCACGCCGCCGGGCATGTCGAGCTCGAACTGCATGCCGGACACCGGATCGATGCGCCTCACAGCTCGTCTCGCGCGACAGGACACGTCATGCAACGCGGACCGCCGCCGCCGCGAACCAGCTCTGCCCCTTCGAACGTGATCACGGCCCGGTCGTCGTCGCCGATCGTCGTGCGCCCTGCGAGCACGTCCGCTCCCGAATGGATGGCAAAACCGGCGCGCTCCATCTCGCGCAACGTGCCCACGTTGCGCGCATACGACAGCACCAGACCCGGTCGCATCGCCACGAAGTTGCAGCCCGACGCCCACTGCTCCCGCTCCTGCAGCACGCGCCGCTCACCACCGGTGAAAATGGGGGTCATGGGCATGCCCACATCGGCGAGAGCGGCGAAGATGTCGCGCACCTCTCGCAGCGTGCTCTCCCCCTTTTTCCAGTGGAGTACACTCAGCCGCTCCGCCCCGATGAAATGCGGCGGGAAGCAAACGCAGAGCTCACGATCCACCTGCGTGAAGATCATGTCGAGGTGAATGGCCGTGTCTTCCTTGGGCATCACGACGATGATGATGTCCGTCACCTTCGTCTGCGAGAACAGCCTGGAGACGAGATAGTCGATGGCACCGGGACTCGACCGCTCACTGAACCCGATGACGATGAGATCCTCGCGCAACGGATGCACGTCACCGCCCTCGAGCGTGTAGTTGAGCCGACGCTCATTGGAGCCGTCAAAGAGGATACCGTGGTTCCCGAGCAATGGATGAAAGCTGAAAAGCGCCTTCATGATCAGCTCTTCCGGCCATCGCACGCCATGCCGCATGGAGCCAATGAGGACGTGGTCACCCACGGCCATCGCCGAATCACGGGTGAAAAAAAGATTGGGCAGCGGCGGCAGCTCGTACCCGAATTCATTTAGCGTGCGCGCCAATGGGCCCGGCGCTTCCACGCGTCCCTCGATGAGCATGGTGACGAGATCTTCCGGGGGCAGCGCTTCGATGTCGCGCGCCAGCGGATCACTGGGGACGATATCCATGGTCTCGCGCACGAGCAGCTCGCGCGTTTCCCGGTTTTCGAGCACGTGCGCAAGCAGGTCCCGCACTTCGTGGACGTCGCAGAACCGCCGCAACACATCCGTGAACTGCCGGTGCTCCGCCCGCGCCTGCTCGGCGTCCGGCAGATCGTCGTAGAGGTAGGCCTCACGCGTGGAGGGAGTAACGCCGAGGAGCTCCGCACCAGGGGTGTGGACGATGACGGAGCGCAGGCGGCCGATCTCGGAATTGACTTGCACGGTCATACCCGAAGATAATCCGATTCACGCCGACGCGCGCCGTGCATGCACGTGTGGTGTATGAGGTTGGGCGACCACTGCGGCTGGTGCCATCTGTCGAAGTCCGCTAGTATTGTGAAAGAATTCACAAGCCCCGTCACGACCTTGAAACGCATCGCCGATTCCACCGTTCGCCGGCTGTCCATCTACCTGCGTTTTCTCGAGGAATTCGGGGGGCGCGGCTTGCTGACGGTGTCCAGCGACGAGCTGGCGCGGCGAGGCGGCACGACGTCCGCGCAGGTGCGGAAAGACCTCTCATTCTTCGGTTCATTCGGCAAACGCGGACTTGGCTATTCCGTACCTGAGCTCGCTGGAGCGCTCCGCGACATTCTCGGCCTTGGCCGCGAATGGAAGGTCGTCATCATTGGCGCTGGAAAAATTGGAGCGGCGCTCGCCCAGTATCGCGGCTTCCGGCAGCGCGGGTTCGTCATCGTGGCGGCCTACGACAGCAATCCCGAAAAGATCGGCCGCACGCTGGAAGGCATCGAGATTCGCGACATGAGCCAGTTCGAGGCCGACGTCGCCATCGAGAAGCCGGAGATCGCTGTGCTTTCCATTCCCACCGAGCATGCGCAGAGCGTGCTGGACCGGGTGGAGAAGGCGGGCATCAAGGCGGTGCTGAATTTTGCGCCCGTCCAGCTACATGCCGCTGCCGATACGACGGTCAAGACGGTGAACATGGCAATGGAGCTCGAAGGGCTCACCTTTGCACTAACGAACAAGGACTGACCTAACGGTGGCTGGCGCGCGCACGAGCCATCCACGCGCGAGCCTCCTGGTTGTCGGGCCGCAGCTGCAACGCCTCGGCAAAATATGTTTCGGCAACGCTGGAGTTTCCCAGCGCAAACTCGGCTCTGCCAGCA
>JAQBPY010000438.1 GCA_028287285.1 Gemmatimonadota bacterium | reverse complement strand
CGCGGTGGCGCAGCCGGCGGCTGGGGCACCATCGAGATCTTCGAGACGTATAACAAGATCGCGCCCGCGGTCACGCTCGAGTGCGAGGACTACGGCCTCGTCGCCCGTCTCGCCGAGAACAACCAGCACCCCATCGTGAAGATCGAGACGGAAGCAAAGCTCCTCGGCGAGCAGCCCGCGTTCAACACCATCGGCATCATCAGGGGCACCGAGAAGCCCGACGAATACGTCATGCTCTCCGCCCACTTCGATTCGTGGGACGGCTCCTCCGGCGCCACCGACAACGGCACGGGCACCATGATGGCGATGGAAGCCATGCGCATCCTCAAGACCGTGTATCCGCATCCGAAGCGCACGATCATGGTTGGTCACTGGGCCAGCGAAGAGCAGGGCCTCAACGGCTCCACTGCTTTCACCGAAGATCATCCCGAAGTAATGAAGGGGTTGCAGGCCCTCTTCAACCAGGACAACGGCACCGGACGCGTGACGTCGCTGTCGTCATCCGGCCTCACCGACATCGGCGGCCACCTGAAGATGTGGTACAACCAGCTGCCATCCTTCTACACCGACAGCATGAGCGCGAACGTGGTGTCGTGGGCCTTCAACGACGTGCCCACCGGCAATCCTGGTGGTACCGACGGTGCCGTGTTCGCGTGCTTCGGCACGCCGTCCATCGGCATGGGGGCGGTGGGCTGGAACTACAGCACGTACACGTGGCACACCAACCGCGACACGTACGACAAGGTCGTGATGGATGATCTGAAGCACAACGCGACGCTGGCGGCCGCGATGGTGTATGCGGCGTCGGAAGATCCCGAGTTCATCAAGCGCGATCGTTCGCCGGGCATGTGGCCGGCCAACTGGCCGGCGAACTGCGGCAAGGTCCCGCGCAAGACGAAGCCGCGGCTGTAGCGTTTGTGGGTTGTTGGTAAAACGGTCGCGATGCGTGGTTTTGCATCGCGGCCGTTTTTGCATTTCTGTCGTCCCCGAGCGAGGCAACGGACCTGCTGGTGCCCTTGTCGTGGCTCGTTACGCCTCGCATCCACGTGCTGGGCACTGGAACACGATGGCCACGGACGGTTGTCGAAAACGTGAAGGGACGATCGCCTCACGCCGTGTGTGCCACAATCGGAAACATACGTGCAAACAGATACTTAGCATGATACAAGTGCAGAGTTATCTGCCCGATACTGGCGCTACGGCATTGGGCGTGCTATGGTTGTGGGCCGAGATGCCCGGAGTGTCCTGGCGAGTCGCGTCGGTGTTAGGTATGGGATAAACGACCCGTAAGCAATCCAGAAAGACAAGGAGCCTCATGTCTCATGCGCTCAAGACGTTCGTGGTTCGGAGCCCGGTGGCTCTCAGCGGCCAGGAGTCGGCCTCCTTCGGCATCCCGTCGCATCCCCCTCGATATCGCTCGCAACGGTATCTCGCCTGGATTACCGCGTGCCAGGCGAACGATGCGCCAGCCCTGGACGCTGCGATCGATCAATTCCTGGCGAGTGCGCAACGGGTGCGGACGCTCGACGACCTTGGCCCGGGCTGGGAGGGAATCGTCTCCGCTTTTCAATGGCAGGGATCGAGAATCACCAAGGCGGCGGCCCTCGAGATGCTCGAGGAGGGAAATGTAGACCGGCTGGTGGGTGCGGACGGCCGGTTTGTTGGTGATGCGAGAACCGCTGTTGCCGATACGATGCTGGCGCTGGCATGCACCAGGCAATTGAGCGCGCGCGGAACGCTCGATCATCAGGCCGTCCTGCGCGTAATGGCGTTCGTGGAACGCACGATTGCGCTGAAGCGACACCTTCCGGAAAAGGAAGTTGCCGGACATTTCACCCGGCCCATTCTCCTTCCAACGCAGTGCTTCGCCATCGACCGGTGCCAGGTGGCGAAGCCGGTGGTGGGTGGACCACGCATGGTCATGGCCGGCGGAGGCAAAGGGGATACGGCAGTGCTTCCGGTGTTGCCGTTAAAGGACCCGTGCGGTTGCGAGCCGGACAACACCTGCGTCGACCAGAACCCCTGCTGTGCGACCGTCACGCAGTGCGTCATCGACCTGATGGTCGTTCGCGACCACACCAGGTGTTATCGGGCGGGCGATCTGTCGTTCATCAAGAATGTGCTCGCCGGCGAGACGCTGAGTACGCGGCACCGCACGCTCGATCGTACGCAGGAGGTGGATCAGAAGGATACGGAGCAGGTGTCGTCGTCGGAGCGCGACCTGCAGACCGAAGACAAGTCGGCGCTCAAGACTGAAATCGACAACACCGTCAAGGAGAGTCTCGCGCTCGACGCCGGGGTGACATCGAACATCTCGTTCGGGATCGGAAAAGTCGTCCAGATCGGCATCGCGACGAGCAACAGCCTCAGCGCAAACTATTCGAAGGAACGCAGCAACAAGGAAGCCCGCGACTATTCGCGCGATGTGATCGACCGGGCGGTCAACAAGCTCGAGACGACCGTGAAGCGGTCGCGCACCATCACGACGCTGAGCGAGACGGAAGAAACGAACAAGCATCGCTTCACCAACGCGAGCTCCGACAACATGTGCGGGCAGTATCTGTACGTCGACAGAGTCTCCCGCGCGCAGCTGTACAATCACCGAAAGGTCGCAGCCATCGAGATCTGCCTCCCGGAACCGGCGGCCCTGTACGTTGCACTCCTCGAGCTGAAGTACGACGGGACCCCACCGGTGAAGCCTGTGGAGTTTTCTACCAGGCCAAATCAGATTACCGACCAGAATTATCTCGCGCTCGGGTTGCAGTACGACGTGTTCGATCTCGCGGTTCCTCCGGCAAGCTCGCTCAATATCGACGTGCTCCTTTCGGGGTCACCCAGTAACACCCCATCGGCACAGTCCTTCGCGTTCCCCTGCACGATCCCCGCCGGCTATGTGGGGGTGTCCATGTCGGCGCCCATGCACGAGCCGAGCTACAAGAACAACATCCTGGTCTCGCGGAGCATTACGGCGTCGCTGCGCGGCATCGGGATTCATACGTCCCGTTCGGCCGACGGCCAGAACACGGCACACTGGTCCCCGAATTCTCCGGCAACCCCGCAGAATTTTTCGTCGCCGATCGAGGGTGCGCAAACCATTGCCGTGGATACGCTCCACGTGACGGGCTTCGGGTGGCTGTTGACCATTCAGTGCACGCTCAAGCCACAGGCCCTGATAGCGTGGCAGACGGGCGTGTACCAGAAAGTGAAGGAGGCCTACACCGCCCAACTTGGCGCGTACAACACGGCGCTCAAAAACTACATCGCGGACAGAGACGCATTCGACGTGAAGGAAGCCGCACGCCGCGCGGCACGCTACAACCAGAGCCCGTTCATCCTGCGCGAAATCGAACGCGCGGAGTTGAAGCGCATGGCGATCTCCTACATCTCCTGCCAGTTCTTCGATCAGTTCAACGCGATGAGGCAACGCGTCAAGCCATGCGGACATCCGCAAATGGACATCAGGAAGGCGCAGCTCGACGGACGGGTCGTCCAGTTTTTTGAGCAGGCGTTCGACTGGAACCTCATGACATATCTCTTTTACCGGTATTTCTGGGGGCGCAAGAGCACGTGGGCCGACAAGCTGCACGAGGAGTCGAGCGATCCGATCTTCAAGCAATTTCTCTCCGCGGGGAGTGCCCGGGTGCTCCTGCCGATACGAGACGGGTACGCCGAGTACGTACAGATCTTCCTGTCAACGGGTGAGATCTGGGGGAATAGTGGACAGCCGCCTCTTCCGGACGACCCGCACTTCGTCTCCATCGCGCAGGAGATGAAGGAGCAGATGGGCAATTACTATGTCGATCGCGAGGGCCGAATCCAAGGGTCGAGCGGAAGCAATCAAGTCACCCTCGATAACGGCAGCCGCTATTGGAACCTTGGCGATCCCGCGGCGTCGCCACCTATTCCAGCGCATGTCGATGCGCTTGCGATTGCTGCGGACCTCGATCGGGAGCTGACGGCCGACTTCAGGACGTACCGCATCGTCGCCATCGACCCCGACCCCTCGGGATCGGCGCCACCGGCGTTCTGGACCATGACGCTCGACCGGCCCTTCGAAGGCGAGCCGGCAACGGACTATCCATGGTCGACAGGTGCGGTCTTCGTCGGAACGCCATGGGAATTCACGACACCGACGACGCTGACATTTCTGCGCGAGACGTCGAAGTGCCTGCCGTGCTATCCGTTGAAAGACTGCAAGGAACCGTGACCTACGCTCCGTACACGAATTCGTCGGCGGGATATGCCGGAGGCGCGGAATCCCCCGTGGGTTACGCCGGCAGCGCGACGCCGTCAGAAAGCTACGCCGACCCCGCGCCCGCGTCTGCGGCAAAGGACGATGCGGAAGGGACCTTCGATGAATTGAAAGTCACGTCAGACGGCTACGGCGAGTTTCATACGAACCACTTCGTCGCATTTTCGTCAGTCGTGACCGGATCCGCCGAGGAAGCGGAGCAGCGCGCGGCAGCCCGCACGCAAACGCTCGCCAGCCAGTTCACGGAGCTCTTCACGCTGGGAAGCGTGTGCATTGCCACGTGGGGTCCGCCGAGCTACACGTTTGAAGGGCTCCCCACCGTGGGATTCAAGTTCGGCGGCAAGCGGTCGGACAACCTGGAAAACCTGCTCGGTCTTTTTCACACTGACTGGATCGCGTTGCAGCCAGATGCGGCGAGTCACAGCTTTTTTGCGCGAACCTTGAAGCGCCGATGGAAGGAAGGACTCGAGGGGCTGCTGGACATGCCATCGCAGCGGAACGCCGCGCTGGCGGTCAGCCAGATCATCGCGCTCCAGGTCAGCCAGCGTCACGTGCTGGCTGGCCGCCGCTCGTGGAAGGTCGGATTCGATCGATTGTTGAATCGCTATTTCGCCGAGACCGCGACGGTGGAAAGAAACTCCAGCCCAATTCTCGAATGGATAGACGACAATAGTACAATGCCGCGCGAGACAGTGGTCGCGGTGTGGACGAATCTGATCGAGAACGTCATCGCCCACGGGCCGAGCCAGGGGATCGAGTGGCTCATCCCAATTGGCCAACATGCCGAGAGCTTGCTGGTCTATCCGCCTGACGTTGCGGAGGCGTACCCGGGATATACCGAGGAGGGTAACGTGTTGTACCGAATGGGTTCGTCGGCGACGATGCAGCAGGCGGTCACGCAGCCGTGGCTTGCGCTGGTGCTCGAGCGACATCCGGGGCTGACGCAGGAGCTGACCTATTGACGGCGATGGTTGATTTGCTCGCGACGTGGGATGGCGACGGCACCCCTCCTACGCCGCTGCCGCGGCATCCCGTGCTTCGTGCCGAGTACGAGACGGTATAGACCGGGCGGCGAGTACGACGGCGGATCTGCTCGTGCGGCGCGGCTTGGTGCAGAAGCGGCGTCGCCGGCGATCGCCCCAGCAGGCTGGCGTAGTGCTCCTCGAGGCGAGTGCGCCGAATGATCTGGGGGACCGCGGACTTCAAAGGCCAGTTCCGGACCGCCGACGGCGGTGTATTGCGATCCGGCTCACGATCGCCGATCGTGCAGCCGTTCCGGCTCACCTGTCACGGCCTCCTCTCGACCGAGACGCTCACCGCGAAACCCATCTTCGAGCGGGCGTTGCGGGATTACGGACTGCCGCTGGCGATCGCATGCATCGCAGCATGAAATGACGCGCGATCAGCCCGTGCAGCGCACCGGTGCGGCCCAACAGATGAAGTTCGATGCGTTCCGGTTTGAGTACAACATTGAGCGAAGGTCCATCCCCGCGCGTGCGGGGGAGCCGTCCGGACCTCACTCCCTTGCGTGGGTCCATCCCCGCGCGTGCGGGGGAGCCACCCTAACAGCAACCCAACGCGGGGCTATCATGGGTCCATCCCCGCGCGTGCGGGGGAGCCGGCCAATCCCGAACCAAAGAACACGCCGCACGGGGTCCATCCCCGCGCGTGCGGGGGAGCCGAGGCATACCGTGTCGTGCGCTGGGTAGCCTGGGGTCTATCCCCGCGCGTGCGGGGGAGCCCGCCGCCATTCGAATCATTTCGACTGCGAGGTGGGTCCATCCCCGCGCGTGCGGGGAGCCGAGATCCTGTTGCACGATGGCCACGAGTACGAGGGTCCATCCTCGCGCGTGCGGGGAGCCGCGTCAGGCTCGCGTGAGCTGGCTTGTAAGTCGGGTCCATCCCCGCGCGGCGGGGGAGCCATGAAACGCCAAGCGCCACGGCACGGGCCAAGGAGTCCATCCCCGCGCGTGCGGGGGAGCCCGACCTGCCATAGCGCGATAGCCGGCCCCATCGGGTCCATCCCCGCGCGTGCGGGGGAGCCTGCGCCGCATGCCCTCGCTATGAACCTGCAGCGGGTCCATCCCCGCGCGTGCGGGGGAGCCTTCCAGTGCGCTGTGGCGCACAACGTTGATGTGGGTCCATCCCCGCGCGTGCGGGGGAGCCTTCACCGCTGCATTCCATTGCGAGCTCGCGGAGGGTCCATCCCCGCGCGTGCGGGGGAGCCAAGGACCTGCTTTCCGCAGAGCGCGGGCGCATGGGTCCATCCCCGCGCGTGTGGGGGAGCCAAGCTGGCGCCGAGCAGCACGCAGCCTTCCGAGGGTCCATCCCCGCGCGTGCGGGGGAGCCTGCGGTGCGATGGCGATCGTGGCGTATGGCTCGGGTCCATCCCCGCGCGTGCGGGGGAGCCGGATTCAGGCATTCGTAGACCTGTACGCGCACGGGTCCATCCCCGCGCGTGCGGGGGAGCCGTGACAATGCGCACGAACCTTGCGCCGGTTTCGGGTCCATCCCCGCGCGTGCGGGGGAGCCAAGCTGAAGGACCTCATTACCGGCGAGTACCAGGGTCCATCCCCGCGCGTGCGGGGGAGCCGTTCGGGTGCGCTTTCAGGTATGCGTAATACTGATCGACCGCCTCGTCCACCACTGTCACATCGTCATCCGGGGTAACAGCTTTCGGATGCGGCACCACACGGAGCTTCACCGTGCCCTGGGCTCCACACGCCAGCCCACCGCCCGTGACACCCAGCGACCATCCCGGTCACGCGGGAAGGAGGCGACCGCGACCTAATCGGCCCGCCCCCCACCGAGTGGGCAATTCTCCCCGGTGAAAGTGCGCACTTCTATTCCGGTGTTGACAGGGGGAGCCGCGGTACCGCCCGGACAGGTGGTAACCAACGTGGGTCCATCCCCGCGCGTGCGGGGGAAGCCTGACCTGCAAATCTCGTAGCTTGCCATGATCCGGGTCCATCTGTCATCGGCGATGTGAAATTGAACAGAAGCAGCGACTGAAATTGTACACGGGTTGATCCCCGATCCGCGGTGGGGTGTCACGCCTCGCTGCCCGGATCCCTGGCCATGTTGCGTCTCCCCGCAGGGTGGAGGCGCCTGTGTATGGATGGGAGCGACTCGTGCTATTGAGACACTTGCTGGATGAGGGACTGAAGAAGACGGACATCGCCGCGCGCCTGGGTGTCAGCCGCGGGTTGATCTATCACTGGCTCCGGACCGGTCAGCTGGACCGAGAGCTCGACGCCCTGCCGACGCATCGGACGCGAGTCACCGGGCCATCCAAGCTCGCGCCCTTCGAAGGCACAGTATTTCCCGACAGTCGCTTCGCTCCTGCGGGATGACAATGGTTCTGCTAAACCAGCACTAATTTTGCTCCTGCGGGATGACAATGGTTCTGCTAAACCAACACTAACTTTGCTCCCGCGGGGCGACAATAGTTCGGCTAAACCAGCACCAATTTTGCTCTCACGGGACGACAACGGCTTCTGTCAGCCCGCAGGAGCAAAGATTCTGTTAGCCATACTGTCATCCCGCAGGAGCAAAGCGACTGTCGGGAGATTCCATCGCGCCAATTAGCACCGGCCGCCCAGACAGAACCACACAGTCGTCCTGAGCAAAGCGAAGGACCTGCTTCAATTCCCTGCAGACATCGGCTCGCCATCCGCCTGCGGTGACGCGGCATGCTGCGCGGTCGCCGGCGTCTGCTGCAGCGGAGCGCTCGTCCACTGCGCATGCTGTGCCGTGCTGGACGTACTCAACGGCTGCGCGGGCCGGTCGGAATGGAACGAATACATGGGAAACACTCAGCGTGGAGGAATGAATGATTCCCCTCAGCGTGCCGCAGCAGTGACCCACCAATGAAACGGCCCCTCCCACGTTCACGCGGGAGGGGCCGTTTTACGCTTTGCGTCGCGTTACTCGGTCGAACCTCCCAAACACAAAAGCCCGCGACCAATAACTCGGCCGAGGGCGCTGGTAAGGAGGAGGACCGCCGCGCTACGCTGCATGAATCCCAGTATAGGCACTCAGACATCGGAGTCAATAGGACGAGCCAAGCTCAGCCATTCACGCGTGCCTGTTTATTGCCAAGGATGCTTGTGCAATCGAGCACTGCCATGCCTTCTCTCACGATACCAAACACGTGACCGAAACGACCTCGACCGCCGAAACACGCATCCTCACCGGAGTCCGGGGTCTCGACGACATCCTGGGCGGTGGTTTACCTGTCAACCATCTCTACCTGCTCGACGGAGAGCCCGGAACCGGCAAGACGACCTTTGCCCTGCAATTCCTGCTCGAAGGTGCATCCCGCAAGGAAAAGTGCCTCTACGTCACACTGTCCGAGAACAAGGCCGAGCTCACTGGTGTGAGCGCATCACACGGCTGGTCGCTGGGCGACATCGACATATTCGAGCTCTCGGCGGCCTCGTTGGCAAGTGACGAATACACCCTCTTTCACCCGGCCGAAGTCGAGCTCCAGGAAACCATGCAGGCGGTCTTTGCCGCCATCGAAACCCACTCGCCGGCGCGGGTGGTGTTCGACTCGCTCTCCGAGATGCGGCTGCTGGCGCGCGACCCCCTGCGCTTTCGGCGGCAGATCCTCGCGCTCAAGCAGTTCTTCGCGGGCCGGCAGTGCACCGTGCTGCTCCTGGACGACAAGTCCTCGCCCGAGGGCGACCTCCAGCTGCACAGCCTCGCGCACGGCGTCATCGTCCTCGAGCACATCGCCATGGACTACGGCGCCGAGCGTCGACGGCTGCAGGTCACGAAGCTGCGCGGCATCCGCTTCTGGGGCGGCTACCACGACTTTCGCATTCTCACCGGCGGCATCGCGGTCTACCCGCGAATCCGCAGCCTTCCCTCCACGAGCGACGGCGCCGCACGCGACCTCAAGAGCGGCGACAGGGCGCTCGACGAGCTGCTTGGCGGCGGTCTCACCCTGGGCACCAGCACGCTCGTCACCGGCGCCGCGGGAACGGGCAAGACCACCCTCGCGCTCCAGTACGTCACGGCCGCGGTCAACCGTGGCGAGCGTGCCTGCATGTACCTGTTCGATGAGCGTGTCACGACATTTCGCATGCGTGCCGCAGGCCTGGGCATCGACATCAATGGACCAGTCGAGGACGGACGCCTGCGCATTCTCCAGGTGGATCCCACCGAGATGTCACCGGGCGAGTTCGCCAATGACGTCATGCGCACCGTCGACGAGAAAGGCGCGCAGATCATCGTGCTCGACTCCATCAACGGCTACATGAACGCCATGCCCGCGGAACGGTTGCTGCTCGTCCAGATCCACGAGCTGTTGAGCTACCTCGCGAACAAGAAGGTCACGAGCATCCTCACGCTCGTGCAGCACGGCGTGTTCGGCGCTCCGGTGGATGAAACGGCAGAAGTGAGCTACCTCGCCGACACCGTGCTGTTGCTCCGCTACTTCGAGTTTCACGGAAACGTGCGCCAGGCGATGTCCGTGGTGAAGAAGCGCAGTGGCTCACACGAACGGACCATTCGCGAATTCCAGGTCGCGGCCGGTGGCGTGAAAGTCGGCGAGCCGCTGCGTGAATTCCAAGGGGTACTCACGGGCGTACCAAATTACACAGGCTCGCCTGAACCCCTTCTCCGCGCGAACGAGCAGGGGCGGAGACGATCGTGACGCCAGACGCCGACACGGCGCGCTGTGTCGCGATCCTGACGCCGAGCGGCGGTGATGCGCCGCTCGGGACAAAAGTGCTTGCACGTCATGGCATCGAGGCAATCCCGTGTCGCGACATGAAGTCACTATGTAGTGCGGTCGCCGGGGGCGTCGGCGCGCTGCTGGTGTCGGAGGAAGCGTTGAGTCCGGTGGACCAGCGTACGTTGCTCGATGCACTTGCCACGCAGCCGCCATGGTCCGACATCCCCGTGGTGCTGCTGGTGGCCGAAGGCGAATTGTCGGGCTCGTTGAGCCAGAGTGTGCGCGCAATCGCGGAACATGGAAACGTGACGCTGCTCGAGCGCCCTGTTCGTGTTGCCACGCTGACGACGGCACTGCGCGCGGCGCTCAAGGCCAGGGCGCGACAGTTCGAGATGCGCGACGCCATCACACGAAGCGAAACATCCGAGCGCGAAATTGGGGAGAGAGAAAGCCAGCTGCGCGCCGCGGTGGAATCGTCGCCCTATCCCCTCATGGTCTATGCCGAAGACGGCACCGTCATTCACATCAGCCGGACCTGGTCGGAGCTGACGGGCTATTCGAAGGAGCAGATCACCACCGTCCAGACATGGCTCCAGCTTGCGTTCGGTGCAGGCGCACGCGAAGTGTGGGACTCCATCTTCGACGACAGGCTCTCCCTGCGGCCCGTAGGCGTGTCGGCGCCGGCCCAGGATCGGGATCTTCATACCCGTAACGGCATGACGCGCACCTGGTCATTCCATCCCGTGAATCTCGGGACGATGAGCGACGGGCACCAGGTTCGGCTGATGGCGGCGGTGGACGTCACCGAAACGCGGCGCCTGCTCGCGAACGAGCGCATGCTTCGCAAGATCGCGGAAGAGGCGAACATGGCAAAGATGCAGTTCCTCGCCACGATGAGTCACGAGCTGCGTACGCCCCTCAACGCCATTGGCGGCCACGTGCAGCTGCTGGAGTTGGGCATCCTTGGCCCCGTCAACGATAAACAGATGGATGCGCTCAGGCGGGTGCGTCGCGCCGAGGGACATCTGCTCGGTCTGATCAACGACGTGCTGAATTTCGCCAAGATCGAAGCCGGCCGCGTGACCTTCGACATCAAGCCCATCTCGCTGACGCTGCTGTTCGAGGGGGTGGACGGCCTCATCGAGCCGCAGATGCGCGCCAGGAACCTCCACTACTCCAGAGCCGGCAATTGCGACGATCTGAAGGTGCTCGCCGACCTGGAGAAAGCACGCCAGGTTGTGCTGAACCTGCTGTCGAACGCGGTGAAATTCACCGAGCCGGGTGGTCGTGTCATGATTGCCTGCCACGAAGACGACGACGTTGTATACATTCGCATCAGCGATACCGGCGTCGGCATTGCCTCCGAGGTCCTGGACTCCATGTTCGAGCCATTCGTCCAGGTGCGCGCCGAGTATTCCGGCAGCAACGAGGGAACGGGGCTGGGGCTGGCCATCAGCCGCGATCTCGCACGGGCCATGAATGGCGACATCACCGCCCAGAGCGAGGTCGGCAAGGGTTCGATCTTCGAGTTCACCCTGCCTCGGGCACCAAGTGACGGGAGACAGGGTTCGTAAGGTTGAGCGTGTCGGGAACGGGAGCAGGGCTCCCGCGAATCTGGAGGCACGCTCTCCCCGTAGTACTACTGACAATGATACGCACTACCGTACGCCATTTCGCGCGCCTCGTCGCGCTCATCGTTGTACTCGCCCCGGTTCGTGCCAACGTCGTCGCGCAGTCGTTCGTCGCGCGCGATAATGGCGGATCCATCGTCCTGCCGGCTCTCGCCGTCCCCGCCATCCCGGGCTATCGCATCACCGTGGGCGAGCGTGCCACGTACGACGTCGAGCTCAAGGGCCACGGCGTGGGCACCGGCTCCCTCGAGGTGCTCGGTCGCGAAGAGGTGAACGGCTTCCAGACGCTGCATGCGGCGCTCAAGGTGAGCGGCGGATTGCTGTTCGCCAGGGTGAACGACCAGATCGATTCGTGGTTCGATCCCATTCGCTTCTTCTCGCGCCGGTTCCAGCAGGACCAGCGAGAGCTCCGGCACACGAGAGTTCGCAAGTACGAGATCTCGCCGGAAAAGGGCACGGTCCACGAGACAATGGGCAACACCATCGATTCGCTTGGAACCAGCGAGCCGCTCGATGACGTGTCGATGCTCTTCTATGTGCGCACGCTTCCGCTGCGTGTGGGCGACGTCGACACCATTCCGCGCTACTTCAAGGCGGGGCACGACGTGATCGTTCGTGTCGTCCGCACGGAGACGATCACCGTTCCGGCGGGCACGTTCAAGACCATCGTCGTGCAGCCGACCATCACCAATGCGGGCGGGCTGTTCGGGCAAGGTGGAAAAGCCGAGGTGTATTTCACGAACGATTCGGCACGTACGCTCGTGATGCTCCGCAGCAGCGTTCCGGTGCTCGGCTCCCTGAGTCTCACGCTTCGCGAGATCGGCGCCGCGAAGTAGAGGGTGGACCTGTCCTATTGTCACGCAACAAGAGACGGATTGGGCGTAATGAGTGCCTTGATCGCACGCTGCGATTCCACAGCCGCCAGCGCATCGCCGGCCTGCTCGAGCGTGTAACGCCCGCTCACCATCTCGCGCCACGGCTTCACACCGCCAAAACACGCCGTCAATGCCACGGCCCGGTGAAAGTGGTCATACCGCGAGCCCCAGCAGCCCTTGATCTCCACGTGCTTGCGGTTGATCTGCCAGTGCGGATGAATGGAAACGGCGCCATTGTCCGTATAGTGGCCGCAGACAATCATCCGGCCGCCGTCGCGTACCATGTCGAGCCCCTGCGTGATGGCGTCCGGCGCACCACTCGCCTCGATCACCACGTCAACGCCGCGCCCACCAGTCGCTCGGCGCACGGCCTCCAGCCGGTCGGCTGCAGAAACGTCGAGTGAAAGCGTCGATGTCGCACCCATGCGCGTGGCAAACTCGAGCCGGTCATCCGGCGCTCCAACGGCAATGACTTCACCCGCGCCGGAGAGCGACGCAAACGCCACGATGGATTGACCAACCGGACCAACTCCCAGCACCGCCACGGATTCTCCGAGCCTGATCCCCGCCATGTCCACCGAGTGCAAGGCGGTCACCAGACCACATCCTCCTCCAATGAACGTCTCGGGCGTTAGCTCCTCTGGCAACTTGATGAGCTTCACGCCGGGCTTCATCCAGATGGCCTCGGACCAGCCGCCCAGCAGCCCGTCCGCCGCACCGTACGTAATTCCGTACACCTTGCGTGACGGACAGCGCGTAGGCTGGTGCGCCACGAGACACTGGTAGCAGTTGTTGCAGGTCTCGTGCACATCGAGGAAGGTCACCGTGTCACCCTCCCTGATCACGTCGCCGTAGATGTCGTGCAGCTTGCCACCGGACGCTTCCACGATGCCCACGGACACGTGACCGGGAATGATGGGAAACGGAACGTTCAGGCGGCCGTGATGCAGGTGCACGTCCGTTCCACACACCTCGGAGTACAACGTGCGAAGCAACGCAGCGCCGGGTTCCAGCGCCGGCGATTGAAACTCCTCGATCACGAGCGGCGCGTGTGGCGCGGTCATGAGCACGGCGGAATGCGACATTCTCTCGTTGAAATGGATTAGATGTGCGACGCGCTACGGGGCAGCTGCGCCTTTGCCTGCGCGTCGTCGGCAATGAGCACCGCGCACTGGACGCCGAGTCGTTCCACCAGTCCCTCGAGCTCCGCCGCACGGGTACGAACGTTCCGGCCAACGATGGACTTGGCGAATGCATACGTACCTCCCATCAGCAACACCGGCACGAGTCCGATCATCGGGCCAATGCCGGCCACGAGCCCCGTCAGTAACGCAGTGCCAACGCTTCCGCCGGCGAGAATGCCCCCAAACACCACGCCCACGAGCTCACGCAGACTCTCTTCGGCACGGATGTGCGTTCGTCCACCCGACGCGGAAATGCTGATGTGCAGGTGCCGCCGGCGGTTGACGCCGGCCGATGCCCAGCTGAGTGACCTGCCGAGTGTGCTCGCGACCCCCGCTTCGCCAAAGGTGGAGCGGATGGTGTGCGCCAGCACGTCGAAGTCGTCAGGCGAAACCTGCCCTGGTATCTCGATCTCGTAGAGAAGCGAGCTGGGCGCGCCAATGACGCGTGAAGCAGGGGGATTCAGGCGTACCACCGGCGGCACTCGCACGGGCCCGCCGGTGCCCACCGGAACATCGGATGCACGATTGCGAATCATCGGCAGCGACGCGTCAACGCCGCGTCGCTGCAGCTCGTCGAGCGCCAGCGTCACATAGGGCGCGGAGATGCCTGCCTCTATCGCAGCCTGCCGTACATGCTCCAGGCGAAAGCCGTTCGTCACCGTTCGGGGAAGCACTGTCACGGACGCGGTAGGTGCCCGTGCAATGCTCGATGTGCCAATGCCCGCCTGCAGCTCGGCGGCGCGCTTCCACACGCGGTCCGCCTCCTTTTCCGTGAGCACACGATCTTCGCCGCTCACCGCGACCTTCGTGGGCGTGGTGGCGACCGACATTCCCACTGCACGCTCGAGTGCGGCCGCCACGTCATTGCCGAACGCGAAACGGTCATCCGGATTCTTGCGCAGCAACCGGTCCACGATCTCGCACACCGCCGCGGGCAGCTGCGGCGCGACCGATGCAAGGGGCGGTGCAGGCCTCGTTGCATGCGCCACGATCACCACCGGTGCGGGTCCGTCAAAGGGGAGCCGTCCCGTGAGGCACTCGAACGCCAGCACGCCCAGTGAATACAAGTCGCTGCGGCCGTCGACGTCTGCTCCCGTGACCTGTTCGGGGCTCATGTATCCCACGGTGCCGAGCACCTGGCCCGTCCGTGTCAGCGCGCCGGATTGCATTGCATCGGCAAGCCGGGCAATGCCAAAGTCCGTCACCATCGCACGACCCGTTACGCGATCGATGAGGATGTTTTCCGGCTTGACGTCGCGATGCACCACCCCACGCGCGTGCGCCGCGTGGAGTGCGAGGGCCACGTCCCGCAGGATGGGAACCGCGTCCTCCGGTGCCAGTGCATGCCCGTCTCTTAGCCGCGTCGTCAACGTCGTCCCGTCAACGTACGCCATGACCATGTACGTCACACCGTTGCGGTCGTCGGCGGAATAGATGGGCACGATGGACGGATGGGACAGCCGCGCCGATGCCTTGGCCTCACGCAGGAAGCGTTCGCGAACGGTGTCGCTGCTCACGAGGTCGGGGAGCACCTTGATTGCCACGAGGCGATCCAGGCGGACGTCGCGGCCGGCGTAGACGATGCCCATGCCGCCGCGGCCGATCTCCTGGAGGAGCTCGTAATTGCCCGCGAGAGCTGCGATGAGGGCAGGCGGCAGCAACGGAAGTGTCGTCACGCTGCTCAAGATGCAGGATTTCCCGGGGGTGGGCCAGTGGACCTAGCTGTAGTTCAGCTGCTCCCTCGCAGAAGCGAGCGAGTGTCGGAGATACGTTCGAACCCGAACCATCCCCAAGGACAGGACAGCATCTCCCGACACTCGCTTCGCTCCTGCGGGATGACAGTGGAGACGGCAGCGCCCCACCCGCTTCGCTCCTGCGGGATGACAGTGAGGACGGCAGCACCCCACCTGCTTCGCTCCTGCGGGATGACAGTGTGAAGTGAAACGGTATTGCCCCTAGTGAGTGCAGCACTGGTGTGATAGCGTGCTGTCGTCCTGAGCGAAGCGAAGGATCTGTTTTCATGGCGGAAGAGCAGGCTCCCCGCTGCGCGCCGCTAAACCGGAATTCAGAACGGGCCACCAGTCCCATGAAGCTTTCTCAGGCAGTCTTCGCACTACTCTGCACCTCCACATCGCTCGCGGCGCAGGCGACCGGACGCATCGCGGGCATCGTTCGGAACGACTCGGGACGCGTGCTCTCCGGCGCAGACGTCACACTGCGTCCCACGGAAAAACGCACGAAAACCGACTCCGCCGGCCGTTTCGAGTTCGGAGAGCTGGCGCCCGGCACTTACACGGTACGTGCACGCAGGCTGGGCAACGATCCAAGGGAAGCCGAAGTACAGCTGCGTGCCGACACGATGGCGCGCCTCTCGCTCACACTCAAGACCCGGCGTGTGGTGCTCGACACGGTGCTCGTGGTGGGCGCAACGTGCTCGGCGGTCACCTACGAAGGTTTCCTTTGCCGGCGCCGCAACAATGGCCACGGCCAGTTCCTTGACTTTACGGCCATCGACAGCCTCGACTCGGGTTATGCCGGGCTGGGCGACGTATTCCGCAACCTGAAAGGCTTTCGTGTCGAGGTCGACAGGAACGGAAGCCGCAGGCCCATAGCCACCGAGGGGTGGAAGTGCCTCGCATCGGTCGTGAACGGACGTGAAGTGAGCCGCGCCAATCCGCTGCCCGCGCAGCTCGACGAAGTGATCGCCGTGGAGATCTATGCCAGCCCCAACGATGCTCCGGAGGCATATCAGCGGATGGTCTGGACGGACACCCGCGGACGAACGCCATCGAGGCGGTGCTCGCTCGTGGTCTACTGGACGAGCTGAATTACGCGACGCGCGCGCGGTGCACGTGCACCTTTGCCGCAATCGCGCAGCGAAGCGTTACGAGCGTGACTTCGGGGCACGCCCCAAGCCGAAACGGAATGCCCCAGTATCCCGTGCCCGGGCTGATGTAGAGCAGCGAGTCGCGCTCCACGTGACCGCCCATCGCATGCTTCAGGAATGGCGACGCAAGGCTCCAGCCAAGCGTGGGGAGTGCAAATTGTCCCCAGTGCGTATGGCCGCTCAACGTCAACGCCACATCGCGCTCGGCGAGCGAGGGCCACAGCGCCGGATTGTGCGCAAACGCAATGACCGTGGCACCATCAGGCACGCGTGACAACGCCCGCGCAACATCCGGCGCCGAGCGTGAGCCGCCACCCGCAGGATCACCGGTTCCAACGAGTGCGATGGCGGCAGTACCCCGGCGAATGACTTTTACCTCGTTCACCAGCACCGTGCCAAGATTGGCCTTGCGAAGGGCTCGCTCCACCTCATCCCAGCCGGCATAGACGTCGTGATTGCCGGGAATCATGTAGACGCCTAGCGGTGCAGCCAACGGCCGCATTGCCCTGGCATATGACGCAACGTCTTCGGCGCGATCGTCCACGAGATCTCCCGTGACGGCAATCAGATCCGGCGCGAGTGAGCGAGCCGCGTCCACGACCCGGCGCAGGAAACGGCGCGATGTATGGGGGCCGATGTGCAGGTCGGAGAGCTGCGCAATGCGGAGTCCCTCGAATGCCGGATCGAGTCCGGGAACGTCGACGTCGACCCGCCGCACCACGAGCAGGCCACTGCCCAGGTAGCCGGCCAGGAGAACTGTTCCGAGGACGGCCAGTGCGACAACCGCGGCTATTCGCCCGGCGGTGATGGCATGCCCAAACGGAGCACCACCCACGAGCCCGAGCCATCCGGCACCAGATACGATGGGCAGCATGAGGTGCGTGTACCAGAACGGCCGCACGACGAACAGGCGGAACATGGCGTTCGGGTAGAACGGCCACCCGCGCCAGCGAATGAACGCCGCGAGGGGTAGCGTGGTGTAGAGCGCAAATGCCGCGAGTGCGGCCACGGCACCCGGGAATACCCCGGAAATCAGTGCGCCGAGCGCGCCCCACGCTGCAAGCAGGTAAAGCGCGAGGCGCACGGCATTCCGGCGTTGGGCAATGGCCATGCCCTATGTACCCGTCAGCGGCGCAAACGGTTTCCATGCGTCGAGTAACAACGAACGTTCCACATCACGACACTCCCGTCGTCATCGTTCGGTGCGCGAATACCGTGTGCCGCCGCAAAAAGCGCCGAGCGCGGGTGCACGCGTATGCGCGCACGTAAGGGAAAGGTCTACGTCGTCCTGAACGCATCCGCGGGATTCACCCGCGCCGCCCGCCGTGCCGGCCCATACCCCGCCAGCGCCGACACAAGCAGGAGCACCAACGCGGCCAGCGACATCAACACCGGATCCGCCGGGCTCACCCCAAACAGAAGCGACGTCATCACCCGCGTCGTCGCAAATGCGGCCACCAGCCCGATCACCACGCCAATGCCCGCCAGCAGCATGGACTGCCCGACAACCATTCGCCCCACCTGCGCCATCTGCGCACCGAGCGCCATGCGGATGGCAATTTCGCTCTGGCGTTGTGCCACGATGTACGAGATCACTCCGTACAGTCCCACCACGCTCAGGAACAGTGCCATCGCCGCCGCGATGCCGAGCAGCATCATCGTGAGCGAGCGCTTGGACATCGACTTCGCCACGAGCGCATCCATTGTCTGCACATTCGCGATCGCCGCCTGCGGCTCGAGCTCCGACACGAGCTTGCCGATGGCCGGCGTGAGCTTGAGTGGGTCGCCCGACACCGTCTTCACGACCATGTTGGTGTACGTGGGTACGCCGTAGAGAAAGCTGTCCGCCGTGGGCAGCATGGGGAAATACACCAGCGCCACGGGTGGCTGGTCGAAGCCATTCGCCAACACGTCGGCGGCCACGCCCGATACGTGGAAAAAGCCTTTGCCCATGAGGCGGACGCCCTTGTCCATCGCGCTCTGGGTTGGCCAGATGCGATCCGAGAAGGCCTGGCTCACCATCATGTCGCCAGAGCGCGCATTCATGCCAGACCAGGCCAGCGGGCGTCCGTTCACCTTGATGCCCATCGCCTCGACGTACCCGGGCGAGATGATCGACGTTGGCGGACAGTCGCCGATTGCCAGCGCCTCGATCATCACGCCCGTGCACAGGTTGCTGCTCGCCAGTGGAATCTTCTCCGAGAAGCCGACGGCCTTCACGCCAGGCAGGTGCCCGATGCGCTCCGCAAGCTGCTCATAGAAGGTACTCGTGCGCTCATAGCTCTTTCCGTACGTCGCCTCGGGAAGCGCAACATGCATGGTGACGACGCCCGCAGGATCAAAGCCCGGCTTCACCGCTCTCAGGTTGTTGAAGCTGCGCACCATCAAGCCGCTGGCGGTCAGCAATACGAGTGAGAGCGCGACCTGCGAGATGACGAGCGCACCGCGAACGATTTGTCTGCCGCGCGACGTGGTGAGCCCGCGGCCCCCTTCGCGAAGCAGCGCGATGTCGAGGGCGCTGCCCCCGGCGAGCGGAAGCATGCCGAGGATGAAGGCCGCGACAAGTGCGCCGCCAATGGCGAATCCGATACCCGATGCGGTGAGATGAATCTCGGAGAGCCGCGGCAGGCCGCTTGGAGCGGCAACGACCAGCAGCCTCAATCCGATCTGCGCCAACACCACCGCAAGGAACGCCGCGAGCACCGCAATGATGGTTCCCTCGGCGAGAAACTGCATGGCCACATGGAACCGCTCCGCGCCCAACGCCGTGCGCAACGCCATCTCGCGCCGCCGCGCGTCGATGCGAACGAGAAACAGGTTCGAGAGGTTCGCGCCTGCGATGAGCAGCACGAACAGCACCGATCCAAAGATGATCCACAGTGCACGCGTCATCACGTCGCCCACGACGACCGCCCGCAATGGTCGCACCTGCGTGTGAAAGCCCGTATTTTCCACGAAGCTTGCCGACTCGCCGTTGGGAAACAGCTCCGACAGATGCGACGTCAGCGCCGTGAGCTCCGTTTGCGCCTCCGCCGCCGTTGTCGATGGCTTCAACCGCGCGATGGCGCTCCATGTGTGATTGTTCATCGGCGGCATGGCCGGATCCACGTGCGCCGGTGTCCAGATGTCGACGATCTCGTCCGGCAGCTGCGCGCTCGCCGGCAAAATGCCCACAACGGTCATGGGATATCCGTCAATCTGGATGACGCGATTCAGGATGGTCTCATCACTTCCGAACCGGCGCTGCCAGTACCGCTCGCCGAGAATCACGACCGTGGCCTGCCGCACGTGGTTGTCGTCGGGAGTGAAGAGCCGGCCCTTCAATGGCCGGAAGCCCAGTACATCGAACAGGCTCGCGCTCACGTGCGCATCGAGCGCGCGCTCCGCGGGTTTTCCGCTCACCTCCTCGCCCAGCACGGTGACTTCGCCGGACTGGTACACCCCGATGTCGGACAGCGTGCGCGCATTGTCCTTGAAGTAGAACATCTCGTGCCGCGCCAGGCGCCACAGCGTATCGCCCTTGAACTTCGACACCGGCGACGTCACCTCCATGAGCTGATCGGCATCGCGGTATGGCAGCGGCCGAAGCACGACCGCATCGAGCACCGTGAAGATTGCCGTCGTGGCACCGAGGCCCAGGGCGAGCGTCAGGATTGCCGTGGCGGCAAACCCCCGGCTGCGCAAGAGGGAGCGGGCGCCGAGCCGCAGCTCGCGTGAGAGTGTGTCGAGAATGTCCATACGTCGCTGCTCCTGTAGAATGCGTTCGTCGATGGCTGCTGCTTCCCTGCCGTAGATGTCCATGTCGCCGAAACGTCGGCGTGCCTCCGCTTCCGCCTGCTCGCGTGTCATGCCCTTTGCGATCAACTCGTCGATGCGTCCGTCGAGGTGGAATTGGAGCTCCTCATCCACCACGTTCTGCAGCCGCCTGTGCGATGCGGGCAGATGAAATGCGCGACGTTTGCCGGCGCGTGTCATGGCACGGGTTCCGCCGAGAGGAGCAGACCCACCGCGTTCGTGTACCGCGACCAGCGTGTGAGCTCGGCGGTGAGCTGCCTGCGTCCGGTGGCACTGAGGCGATAGAACTTCGCCTTCCGTCCGGCGTCCGTATAACCCCACTCGGCGTCGAGCCAGCCGCGTTGCTCGAGGCGGTGAAGTGCGGGGTACAACGCGCCTTCCTCGATTTGCAGCTGCTCCATGGTGGCGTGCTCGATCCATCGGAGCACCGCGAGCCCGTGCATGGGCGCCCACGAGAGGGTTTTGAGGATGAGCAGATCGAGCGTGCCGCGGATGAGCTCGAGTTCCGGTGCTGGGGGCATGGTTGGTCCTGACCTAAGGTTCTTAGGTAAGACGATCCCAACGTGAAAAAGGTTGCAACACATCCGACATTTTCTTTTCCGGAAGGTTTGGACGGGGGTCTACCCCTCCAATTCTTCCACCGTCTTTGGCCAATCCTGCTTGAGCAGCCGCGACAATCCGCGGTCCGCCAGCAAACGGCCTTCCGTCTGGCACCGCGCGCAGTAGTTCGTCTCGTTGTCCTTGTATCGAATGCGCTGCACGGCCGTGCCGCATTCCGGACAGGGCGCACCATACCTGCCGTGCACCGCCATCCCTTTCCGGAACGCCGTCACCTTTTCCGGAAAGCCGGCGCCGCGCTCCTCGCGCATCTGGTCGGTCCAGTAGATCAGCTGTTCCCGCGTTGCCTCGAACAGCCGCGCAGCTTCTTCGGCCGTGAGCTTGCTCGTGAGCTTGAGCGGGGAGAGCCGCGCGCGGTGGAGGATCTCATCGGAGTAGGCATTGCCGATGCCGCTGAAGAGGCGAGGGTCGGCAAGCGACCGCTTGAGGGTGTGATTTTCGCGCGCCAGCCGCTCGGCAAACTGCTCGCATGTGGCATCGAGCACCTCGAGCCCTCCCCGGTCGAATTGCGCCAGCGCCGCCCGGCCGCGGATCACATGCAGCGATGCCCGCCGCTTTGTCCCTGCTTCCGTGAGAATGAGCGAGCCGGTGGGGAACTCGAAGTCGGCAAGCGCGATGCGCCCCGGAATCTTCTTTCGCTCGTTCGCACCGAACCAGCGAAAACGCCCGGCGATCATGAGATGGATGACGAGAAACAATGCATCTTCGAGCTCGAAGACGATGCGCTTGCCCAGCCGCTCGATGCCCCTGACGCGCAGGCCCACGGCTGCGTCGAGCGGCGGCTCGAAGGTGCGCAGGATGAACGGGCTGAGAATCGCAAACGCCGTGAGCGGCTGCCCGAGAATTCTCTCCCGCAATGCCTCGATATAGACGGTTACATCGGGCAGCTCCGGCATGCGCGGCTATTCGGCGCCGGGCTCGCGCCGAATGAACTGCAGCGCACCGGATGGGCATCGCAGCACAGCCGCCTCCACGTCCTTCGCGGCTGTCTCGCCAAGCTCGATCCACGGGCGTCGCTTTGGCGAGAAGACGTCTGGCAGCGAGCGCACGCACCGCCCGCTGTGCTGGCAGCGGGCGGCGCGCCATTCCACCGTCATCTCGGGGGTACTGTAATAGCGGACGTCTTCGGACTCGGAGTCTGGCGTCGTCATGGCTGGACTAGGTCGGCGTATTGTGGGTGCCGCTGAATGTACGTCGCGAAATATGGGCATCGCGGCACCACTTTCAGGTGATGCTCGCGCGCGTCGTCCAGGGCCTTGGCGGCGAGCCGGCCGGCCAGCCCCTGGCCCTCGAGGTGCTTCGGGACTTCGGTGTGGGTGAACACGATCACGTCGCCACGCATCTTGTACTGCGCAAAGGCCACCTCGTCCCCGATGTGGATTTCGTAACGGGAAGCGGGCTCGTTATTGATGACGTCCATTGGGCAAGCTACGGCCCGTTCCGCGGCGGCTCAACCCGGCGCTTCCATGGCGCTTCCATAGAGAATGCCCTCGCCCCGCGCGTGGCGCCAGTGCATTCTTCAGGGATTCGTCAGGCCTACCCTTTTCTCACAGCGAACGTATGTCGTCCTCACGTCTCCTTACACCTGCCGTCGTCGCGGCCATTGCAGCGCTCGCAGGCTCCGCCTCGGCACAGCAGGGAAAAACATTCACCGCTGACGATTACGCCCGTGCCGAACGGGCACTTGCTCCGGCGACGTCGCCGCTGGTGTTTGGCGGCGCGGTCCGGCCCACATGGCTGGCGGACGACCGGTTCTGGTATCGCACCACGTCCGCGGCAGGCTCCGAGTTCATCATGGTGGACCCCGCCAGGGCAACGCGGTCCCGCGCGTTCGATCATTCCATCATGGCTGCCGGCCTCACGGCCGCCGCGGGTGGAAACTACAACCCCATGCAGCTGCCCTTCCAGACCATCGAGATCAACGCCGACGGGTCCATCCGCGTCGCGGTCACCAACAAGCGCTATGACTGCGACCCGAGCCTCGGCCGGTGCAAGGCTGTTGTCGAGGATCCCAATGCGGCCGTTACGAGCGGCGGCCGTGGTGCCGGCGGCGGACGTCGTGGTGGTGCGGGTGGCCCGCCTCCGCAGGTGCTCTCGCCCGACGGGAGGCGCGCGGCGTACATCAAGGACTTCAACCTGTGGGTCAAGGATGTCGCGACCGGCCAGGAAAAGGCCGTGACGACTGACGGTGTCAAGGGCTTTGGCTACGCCACGGACAATGCGGGTTGGCAGCACAGCAATCGCGCGATCCTGCTGTGGTCCCCCGACTCGAAGAAGATTGCGACCTTCCAGCAGGACGAGCGCGGTGTCGGCCAGATGTATCTCGTGAACACGGTCGTCGGTCATCCAACATTGCAGCAGTGGTCGTACCCGCTGCCGGGTGACAGCATCATCACGACCATCCAGCGCGTCGTCATCGACGTCGACGCGGGCAAGGTCACGCGCTTCCAGATGCCGCCGGATCAGCATCGCTCCACGTTGTGCGACGACATCGCCTGCCGCGGCGGCGAGTGGTCCGACGTGGAATGGTATCCCGACGGCTCGCACATCGCGTTCGTCTCTACGTCGCGCGATCACAAGCAGGAGAACCTCCGCATCGCCGACGTCGCCACGGGTGCGATCCGCGACGTCTATGAGGAGAAAGTGGCAACGCAGTTCGAGTCGGGCAACGGCCGCGTGAACTGGCACGTGCTGCCGGCGTCCAACGAGTTCGTCTGGTTCTCCGAGCGCGATGACTGGGGCCAGCTCTACCTGTACGACCTCACCACCGGAAAGCTCAAGAACCAGATCACGAGCGGTGCCGGCAACGTCACGCAGCTCCTGCGCATCGACGAAAAAGCGCGGACGCTGTGGTTCGGATGCGTAGGCAAGACACCCGGGCGCGACCCGTACTTCCGCCAGCTGTGCCGCATCGGCATGGATGGCAGGAAGTTCAACGTGCTCACGCCCGAGAACGGTGATCACGACGTCGCGCTGTCACCCTCCGGCAAGTATGTCGTCGACACGTACTCGCAGCCGAATGTTCCGCCGGTATCGGTGCTGCGCGACAACGAGGGCAAGTTGCTTCTCACGCTCGAGAAGGCCGACATCAGCAAGCTCGTGGCCAGTGGATGGAAGGCGCCGCAGCCCATCACGGTGAAGGCGCGTGATGGCAAGACGGACCTTTACGGCCTGATGTTCACGCCGTCCAATCTTGATTCGACAAAGAAGTACCCGATCATCAACTACATCTATCCGGGTCCGCAAACGGGAAGCGTGGGCAGCCGGAGTTTTACACCCTCGCGCAACGACAATCAGGCGGTGGCGGAGCTTGGGTTTGTCGTGGTGGCCATTGACGGCATGGGCACGCCGTGGCGCTCCAAGTCATTCCACGACGCGTACTACGGCCGCCTGGGCGACAACACGCTGCCCGATCAGGTCGCCGGCATGAAGGAGCTCGCGTCACGGTACAAGTTCATCGACCTCGACAAGGCCGGCATCTGGGGCCACTCCGGCGGCGGCTTCGCGACGGCCGACGCGATGTTCAAGTAACCGGATTTCTTCAAGGTGGGCATTGCCGAGTCGGGCAATCACGACAACCGGCTGTATGAAGATGATTGGGGTGAGCGCTATCACGGCCTGCTCGAGAAAAAGGCCGACGGCACCGACAACTACACCGCCGAGGCAAACCAGACGTACGCGAAGAACCTGAAGGGCAAGCTGCTGCTCGCGCACGGAACCCTCGACGACAACGTGCCGCCGGTGAACACGATGCTGGTGGTGGATGCGCTGATCAAGGCGAACAAGGACTTCGATCTGCTGACGCTCACCAACCAGCCGCATGGGTATGGCCCCATGGCGAACTACATGATGCGTCGCCGGTGGGATTATTTCGTCAAGAATCTCATGGGTGCCGAGCCGCCCAAGGAGTATCAGATTGGCGGCTCGGTGCAGAGGCCGATTCCGTGAATATCCCCGCCTCTGCTTGTCGTCCGCCATTGCTGTTGGGCATGCTCATCTTCGCACAAACAGCCGCCGCGCAGATTCCGGCCGCCGAGTATGCCGCGCGCCGCGATTCGCTGGCGGCGCGCGTTGGTGAGGGCGTCGTCGTGGCTTTTGGCGGCCGCACGCCCGTCACCGATTTCGGCCCGTTCTATCAACTGCCCGCATTCCACTATCTCACGAACTTCGACGAGCCCGATGCCGCCATGGTGATGGTGGTGAAAGCGGGCAAGGGAACTACCTCGCTCTTCCTTACACCGGCAGACGCTCGGCGCGCCTTCTACTACGGGCATCGTCCGGATTCTGCCGTGGTGGTTCGCACCATGGGCATGAAGGCGCGGCAGTTTTCCGCGATGGACCAGGTCGTTGATTCGTTGGCGGCCACCGGCGCCGCCTTCTACACACTGAACGATTTCTCCGACGCCGATTTTGTGCGCGAGGATTCGCTCACGCGCGGCAGGCAGTTCATGCGCGGCATCGCGTCCAGGCACACTGGGCTGGTGGTGAAGGACGCACACGGCATCGTCGATCAATTGCGCGCGCGGAAGAGTCCCGCCGAGCTCGCGCTGCTGCGCAAGGCCGCCGAGATCAGCTCCGAGGGACATCGTGCGGCGATGTCCATTGCGGAGCCCACCAAGGAGTACGAGGTGCAGGCCGCGCTCGAGTATGCCTTCATGCGGCTCGGCGGCGCACGTCCGTCGTACGGTTCCATCGTGGGCGGCGGGCTCCACGGCACGCAGCTTCACTACATGCGCGACCGCGGCGACGTGAAGCCCGGCGACCTCGTGGTCATGGATGCGGCAACCGAGTATGAAGGGTACGCCGCCGACATCACGCGCACGATTCCCGTGAGCGGCAAGTACACCGCGGAGCAGAAGTCACTCTACCAGCTCGTGCTCGACGCACAGCTGGCGGCGGAGCGCAACTCCAAGCCCGGCATGCTCGCGGCGGCCGCGCAGGATTCGTCCTTCGACATCCGTGCGAAAGGACTCGCGAAGCTCGGCCTCATCGAGAGCGAAGATGCCACCCTCGATTTTCCGTGGCAGAACAACTGCACTGCCAATCCGCGTTCGTGCAGGCAGTCCATGTTCTGGATGATTCACGGCATCTCGCATGGCATCGGTCTCGCCGTGCATGATCCGGCGCAATCGTACTTCGGTGATCGCACGTACAAGGAGGGCGACGCCTTCACCATCGAGCCCGGCATCTACATCAGCACGTCCATGCTGGATGCACTGCCCGACACGCCGAAAAACCGCGCATTCATCGCAAAGGTGAAGCCGATGGTGGAGCGCTACGAAAATTCCGGCGTCCGCATCGAGGATGACTACATCATCACGGCGAAGGGGCTCGAGCGCATCAGCAACGCGCCCCGCGAGATCGCCGAGATCGAGGCATTGATGGCGAAGCGTCCGGCGCGCGCCATTCCGTGAGCCTTTTGCGGCGTGGTAGAAGGACTCGCTCAGGACGACAGCCGCGATAGATTCGAGCGATGAAGTACATTCACCACGGAGTACCCATGACCGCCTTTCGCATTGCCTCACTGGCACTCATCCTCGCCGCCGCCGGCGCCACCCTCTCGGCGCAGGCAGCCACAACGCCGCCCAAGACAAAGCCGGCGATGATGGACATGGAGCACGAGGAAAAGAGCGGCTGGAACGAGCTCGACAAGTTCCACGCCGAGCTCGCCGCCGGCTGGCATCCGGCCGCCATGTCCGGCGACCTCAAGCCCGCCCGCGCCAGGGCCGCGACGATGTCAGAGGCCGCTCAGACGTGGTTCGCTTCCAGCATTCCCATTCCCTGTGACACCAGGGAAATTCGCGATGCCCGGACCATGGTTGCGTCGGAGTCCAAAGCCTTTGAGCAGCTCGTGGCGAAGCAGGCGCCGGACGCGGAGCTCAAGGCCGCGCTCAAGACACTGCACGGACACTTCGAGGTCGTGGAAAAAAAGTGCAAGCTAACTGCGAAGATGCCCTGATCAGCGCAGCCTGGCGACTCCGATGGAGCCGCCCTTGTCGCCTTGCCGCACCCACGCGGCCACGGTGCCGGAGGTGGTGGTGGCCAACACGGGGTACCACTGGCCGGCGCCGGCATCCGGGACAGTCACCGGGGTGAACGTCGCCTTGCCCGCCGCATCGGTGTGGATGCGCGTCATCGCGAGCCGGCGCGTGCCACTCACGATTTCATCCCACGCCACGAGCGGACCGTCGGCACCCAGCACCATCTGCACGTGTGACGCCGGGCCGTGCGTCGGAATTTCTGCGCGCGGTGAAAACGTGCGTCCGTCGCGCGTGACCGCATAAAAGAGTGCGAGTGCAGACGCATCCTTGCCGTCTTTGGGCGTCGGCCATGCCACGTGCGCGCGATGTTGTGCATCGATGGCTATCGCGGGGCCGTTCTCCGGACACCCGTCAATTTGCCAGTGATCGTCGCTCACACGCACCGGCGAGGAAAAGGTCTTGCCTCCGTCGCGCGACATGCTGAACGCGATGTCGCGCTGGCTCCCGGGATACACATGCCGCCACGCGGCGTACACGTTGCCGCCGTCCGACACGAGCGACGTCTTGCAACAGTAGCACACACTGCGCGTGATCCTTACCGGATTCGTGCCGTCGAGCGACGAGAAGTAGAGCTGCGAGAGTGCGGCCTTCTCCGTGGGGTCGATCTTTGGTGCCGGCATCGTCGCGTCCTGATGATGCATGGCACCGGCACTCATCGATTCACGATGATCGAGCCACAGCACGAACACCCGTCCCGTCGGTCCCACCGCCACGGACTGCCACCCGCGCGACCCTTCGCCGGTACTCCCCGGAACCGCCGTGCTCGCGCCGAATGTCTTTCCGCCATCGAGCGACCGCGCCGAGAGGAGACGGGTGCTGGTCCCGCTCTTTGCGGTCCAGACGACGATGATTTCCGGTGCCGCACCTTTGCGCGGAACGAGCGCCACACGCGGCGGCAGCTCACCACTCACCCTTGCGTCGCCAGCCACGGCGTTGACCTGCGCTGGCGCGGAGAACGTGACCCCACCGTCGTGGCTCGTGGAAAGAAAGATGTCCATCGAGCTGGTGGTGGCCGCCGACCACGCGACGGCAACGAATTGCCCCTGCGCCGAGATGGACGGATTGGCGCTGGTGCGTCCGTCAACGGCGAGCGTCGATTGCTGCGCCTGCACGGTGAGCGCAGAGAGCGCGAGCGCGATGTGCAACAGGAGTTTCATGACCGGAGGGCCTGACGAATGGCGGAAGCCAGCGTGGTGTCACCTTGTGCGAGCGCGCCGATCTTGTGCCAGCGAATGACACCCGCGCGGTCCACCAGAAATGTTTCGGGAACACCGACGGTGAGGAACTGCAACGAGAACTGCTTGTCGGGGTCGAGCCACACGGTGTAGCTCATGTCGTGGTCGCGCATGAAGTCGTGGACGTCGCCGCCCATGCCGGCGCCGTCCACGCTCACGCCAATGAGCTCCACGTTCTCCTTCGCGAATTGCCGATGCAGTGCCTCGAGCTGCGGAATCTCGTCGCGACAGGGCTCGCACCATGTCGCCCAGACGTTGAGCACCGCCACCTTGCCCTTGAGCGTCGACAGCGCGACAGGCTGCCCGTCCAGATTCCGTGCCGAGTACGCCGGTGCAGGCGAGCCGATTCCGCCGGGACGTACGGCGTCGCCTTTGGTACAGGCGCTCAGCGCGATGGCAAGCACGAACAATGGACGAGCGTTCACATGGCACCCGGTGGTGAGGTTCCCACGAGCACGGCCGTGGCGATGAGGACGAGCACCGCCGTCACACTTTCCGCGATCAACGTTTTCCTCACGGCCGCGGTGCCGTGCGCGCGCGCGAGCAGGGCGCCGCGCCTGGAGTGATGAAACCCGATGCCCGCAACACCGAGTGTCAGCGCGACCTTGATCGCGATGATGGCGCCGTACTGGGACGTCAGCAGCTCGCGAAAATGCAACACCCGAAAGGAGAGATTCATGACGCCGGTCACGAGCAGTGCCCCGGTGCACCAGAGCGCCACGGGGTGGAACAGCTCGATGAGCGTGGCTGCCTGCGCACCCGACGTCACCGAAGGTTCGAGTGAGCGGATGGTGAGCGCGAGGAGAAACAGGGCGCCGATCCATCCACCGGCCGCCACCACGTGCAGCGAATCCACGGCGATGGAGACATTCGCGTACTGCTCGGCGGCCGCGGCATGACCCATCAGCGCCGGTGTGCAGCAGAGCGCAAATACCGGCACGAGTGCCAGCCACCAACCCACCCGTCCACGCCGCTGCACGAGGAGAAATGCGACGAGTGCCAGCAACACCGCCGCGGCTTGCAGCATCAGCGCACGCCCCCACGGCGTGTGCAGCACATTCGCCATCATGGGGGCAACGGGATCGCCCGCGTCCACGAGCGCGCGTGCCTGCATGTAAAGGCGTGCCGGCGACACGAGCAGGACGCACGCGGCGGCACGCATGCCCACCTTTGCCGGAAATGTCGCGCTGCCGTCAGCGCGACGTGCCACGAGCCAGTAAAAGACAACCGCGCCTGTCATCACCACGATTGCCGCAAGCGCAACGGCGCGTGCGGCAATGGCGATGATGTCGGATGCGGTCACGCGGCCGCCCGGAGCGCAGCAAAGGGTCCGCTTTTCGCTGACGCATGGAGCAGGTCTTTCACTGTGTTCGAAACGACGGACATCAGTGCGCCTTGACCACGAAGTCGAAGGTGCCCTTGGCAGGGTGGCCGTCCTTGCCCGCCGTGCTCCAGTGCACCGTGTAGCTGCCCGCGGCCAGCACCGGCCCGATGGTGATGTTGACCGATGCGTTCTGCGCCGTATCCGGCCGCATGGGTGGCGCAAGGATGACCGGGGCGCCCGCCGCGTTCGTGAGCTTCACCGTGGTCACGGGCAGGTCCACACGCTCCGAGAACCACAGGTGGATGGCGCGCGGTGCCTTGGCCAGCGAATCATTCGCCGCTGGATCGCTCTTGAGGAGATGCGTGTGCCAGAAGGCATCGCGCGGCGGAGCGGCAGCCATCAGCGCAACGACGCCAGCCATGGCGAGAATCGGTCGTCCAGGAATGCGGAACATGCGCATCGAATGAATCCGTGTGAGGGTGGATCAGAAATTGAACTTGACGTTTCCGACAAACGTGCGCTGCGGAAACGGATGGAAATAGAAGTACTTTCTATCGAGCAGGTTGTCGACACCGGCCGACGACGACCAGTTCTGCGTGAAGCGATAATTCACGTGCGCATCGGCCACGAACCACGCGCTGAATCCCTGATACGTGTTCGGGTTGACGTCCGCATTATCCAGCGTAGTGTAAACGGTACCGCTGTACCGGCCGGCCAGCGACAGCGCCAGGCGATCGGCTGGCCTGTACGTGGTGACAAAGTTTGCCCGCCAGTCCGGAATGTTGGGCAGACGCTTGCCGATGGAGCTTCCCGGTGCCGCCGTCGCACTCGCCTGCCCGGTGAGCGCGAGCGTCTTCGCATCGAGATACGTCACGCTGCCCGACATCTCCAGCCCTTGCACGAACAGATCATTGCCGCCCAGTGACAATTCTACCCCCCGGGAGCGGACGTGGTCCACGTTCGAGATCACCGAATACAGCGTGGCGGAGCCCGCCACCAACGGGAGGAACTGCGAGATGATGGCATCGTGCACGTCATCCTGGAACAGTGACACCTGCGCCATCCCATGCTCGAACCGGCGCTCCACCCGCACCTCGGCGGCAAGCACATTGTCCGGCGTGAGGTTCGCATTCGGCGCGGTGAACGTGGTGCCCGTGGTCACGAGCTGATACAACTCCGCGGCGGTGGCAAAACGATACGCTTTTCCCACGGACGTGGACACCAGCCACTCGGGCCGCGCTGTCCACGCGAGCGATGCCTTGGGCGAAAACTTCGTGTCGCTCACCGCTGGCTGCATGACCTTGGTGCTGCCGTTGGCATTGAAGCCGTCGAACGCACGCCAGTCTTCGTAGCGTCCACCCACCGTAAGCTTGAGGCCCGGCGTAATGCGCCACGCGTCCTGCAGCCAGAGCGCCGCCGTCCGCGTCTTGCCGTCTCCTTCACTCGCCACGCTGGAGTAGACGTCGCCGGTGTTCCAGTCGGGCGTGTTGTACGTAGGGTTTTTGAGCGAATACTGATCGTAGTGCGCACCCAAGCTCACTACGTTCGCACCGGCCAATCCGCCGGCGCGCCAGGTGCCCTTCAGGTCGTAGGTACCCCATCCCGTACCATCGAGCACCGCGACTCGGCCGGCCGAGCCGAACGTTGTACCCGTGGACGACGCCGTGGTGGGCAGGCGCTGCCTGTCTTCATCAAAGCGATACCGCGTGGCCACGGCCTCGAAGTCCCAGTCGCTCTTACTGTTCGACCGCAGCGAGAGGGAGTGGGCCGAATGCGATTCGCTCATTCCGTAAAAGCCGCTCGCGAAACCCGCCTGGCCTGCATACGTGGATTGTCCCGACGCCGAGAGAAACGGATCGACGAAGGAGTCTGCGTCGTTGCTCCACGAGGAAAACGAATACGCCGCACGCAGCACCGGCGTGATGTCGTACGCAACCTTCGCCGTGGCATTCGTCATCGCGGTGTGAAGCAGGCCCGTGGCGCCAAGGATGTTCGCGTTTGCATTCAACTTGTTCTGCGCAGCGAAGCCGCCCGTCGTGCCATTCGGAAACGTCGCGCTCGTGACATAACTCAACGGCTGGCTGTGGCTGTTCTGATAGTTCACGTTGCCCCAGAAGGAAAACTTTCCCAGCCGGTCGCCGAGCGTCGCAGCTGTCTGCGACGTGCCATACGTCGAGCTCGTTCCGTACAGATCGAACGTCTGCACCGCCTGCGTCTGGTTGATGGAGCCGGTGAGCTTGTCCGGCATGCGCGTGGTGATCTCCATGACGGCGCCCATCGAGTTGCCGGCATAGGCTGCCGAAAAGGGCCCGTACATCATGTCGATGCGCTCGATCTGTTCCGGGGCGACGAGTCCCCACCGCGGACCGCCAATGGTGTTGTTGTTCGCAATGAGTGCGGTAAGCGGAATGCCGTCCGCAAAGATCAGGCTGCGCGCACTCGAGCTCACGCCCCAGGTGCGGGTGCCCATCACGGCCTGGGTGTCGCCGTTGTTCCGCTTCCGCAGGAAGACACTTGGCAGGTATTTCACCGCGTCTTCGGTATCGATGATATTGATGGTCTCGTCGATCTTTTTCGACGTCACGCTCGCCGTCGCCGGCAGCGTGTTGAGTTGGAGCGGGGTGATGCGTGGCTTCTCGTCGGGGGCAGCAACGACCTTCACCGCGTCGAGCTTTCGAATGCTATCGGGACGGCTGTTCTGCGCGCCCGAGCTCTGGGCGCCGAGCATGAGGGCGGCGACATGGACCAGCGCCGCACCCGTATGTCGGATGTGCATGGATTTGCGGTCTCGCGTGTGAGTGCAGTGGGATCGCACGTGCCGTTGACCGCGCGTCACACGACGGCGCTCGGGTGAGCGCTGCATCGAATGCGGAGGTGAACGGTGTACGAGCTTGACCGCCCCGGAAACGGAGCGGGTTACGCGTCAGGCCTGCAGGCCCTGAGGCGGCGCGTTGGCGAATGGGAGGACGAAGTCCGTCCACCCTGCGCGATACTGATACTCGGCGAAGCGAGAAACGCCGGCGATGCGCATGGACAGCGCAAAGGACGGCTGCACGGAAGGAACCACGACGATGGACGGGCCGCAGCAGCTTCCGGGGCAGGTGCACCGGTGCTCCGACTGGCTATCGGGAGCTCCGGCGTCGTGGTGCGCCGTGGCGCCCGCGCCCGAAGCCATGGCCATGGTGTGCCCGGCATGCGCGGCGACCGATCCCGGCGCCTGGTGTGCCGGGCATGCGCCGAATGCGGCCGGATCTATCCCTATGAGGATGAACCAGGCCGCTCCCAGCAGGCCGATCAGGCGCTCGGGCCAATGGCGACGCATCCCGAAAAGCTATGTAGCTGGCCTCGGCGGGGCAATCCGGAGCCATCGTCATGCCGCTGGCGCGTTGACCTACGGTCGCGATACGAGCGGTGAATAGCCCACACCGTCCGACCAGTTGCCTGTTGGCGCGAGCGCAACGATCACGCCGCGCTCAATGTCGATCATCGCGACACGATTCCGGCCCTGCAGCGTTACGAACGCCCACCGGCTGTCGCGCGATATCGCGACACCTTCCGGCGACGGCGACCCGGGAACTTCGGCGGTCGAGAGCACGCTGTCGCGCGGCACCTGGATGACGCTCCGCTCGCGGTGCGTCTGCGCGTCGAAGATGCGCACCTGCGCCTTCACGGGATCGGTGGTCACCGCGCGCCGGCCGTCGGGCGAAAAGGCCATGCGGTACGGCATGCCGAACGCGCGCAGGGTGTCGGTCACCTGTGCCTTCTGCAGATCGATGACGAGCACGACGCTGTCCTTGTTGCTCCCTGCCCACGCCGTCGATCCATCGGGCGAAATGGCGATGCCCTCCGGTTGCGCGGCGACTCGAATCACCGTTGCCGCATCGGCGGTGGATGGACGAATCAGCGAGATCGTGCCATCCGCGATGTTTGCGGCCACGATGTGATCCCCGTTCGCCGATACACCGATCATGTGGGTGGCGCGTCCGTTGGAGGGAATCACGCGCGTGACGTTTCCGTTTCGGGCATCGACGAACAGGATGGCCTTGCTGGCCTCGGAGGTGACGGCAAGCAGCGTGTCACCCGGCAGGAACGACATGCCGTGCGGCCGTTGATGGTCGGCAATCGTGATCGTCCGCGCTACTTCGTGGCGGACGACGTCGATGACCGTGATGGTGTTGCCGGGTTTTCCGCGGACACCATAGTTGCTCACCACCGCCCACTTTCCATCGCGTGAAATGGCGACTTCGTGCGGCCCGTCGCCGGTGGGCAGGGTGGCGAGCACCCGCCCGGTGGCCGCGTCGATCACGGTGGCGGTGTTGTCGCTCATGTTGCTGGCGACGAGCGTGCCGGTGGGCCGATCACTCTGCGCGTGAAGGGCGATCAGGGGCACAAGACACAAAGACGCCGCGACGCGCAGCATTTGTTTGATCACGTTGACTCCCATGGTAGCGTGGACCCTGAAAGTATACGAATCAGGGAGTGCGCCGAGTTGTCCGATATTGTGCCATATGTCGTTCGCGAGATCAGCCGCTACAACAGACTCCGGTCCCACTCCGCGGAGTGGCGCAGCCGGTGCGGCGTGCGCCATGCGGCGAGTGAATCGAGGCAGCGCACCACGAGCGACGTCCAACCCGTCTGATGGCTGGCGCCGATGCCACGCCCCGTGTCGCCGTGAAAGTACTCGTGAAACAACACGAGATCGCGCCAGTGTGGATCGGTCGCATAGCGCTGCTCGCCACCATGACAGGGCCGCGCCCCATCGGCGTCAGGCAGGAAGAGGCGCGTGAGCCGAGCGGAGAGCTCACGCGCCACGTCGGCGAGTGTCAGCATGTTGCCCGAGCCCACCGGACATTCCACGGTCAGCGTTTCACGATAGAAGTGGTGGTATCGCTCCAGCGATTCGATGAGCAGGAAGTTCATTGGAAACCACACGGGCCCTCGCCAGTTCGAGTTGCCGCCAAACAGACCGGTCGTACTCTCGCCCGGATCGTAGCCCACGTGAAACTCCTGTCCGCCAAGGCTGAGCACGAACGGGTGGTCCTTGTGGATGCGTGATACCGACCGCACGCCAAAGGGCGAGAGGAACTCGCTCTCGTCGAGCACGTAGCGGAGCACACGGGTGAGCCGCTCGCGTGATGGGATGGCGAGCAGGCGATGGGTGCGGGCGCCCTCGTGCTTCGTGGAGTAATCCGACGAGAACGTGATGTGCCGGCTGAGATCGGGACGATTGCGGAGGAACCATTCCATGCGCTTTCGAAAGCCCGGAAGCGCGGCAATCACCTCGTCATCGATGATCTCGCAGGCGAACAGCGGCACGAGGCCCACCAGCGATCGTACGCGGAGCGGCACGCGCGCGGTGTCGACGTGGAGTTGGTCGTAGTAGAAGCCGTCCTGCTCATCCCACAGCCCCGTTCCACCCAGTGAATTCATGGCGTCCGTAATCGAGACGAAGTGCTCGAAGAACTTGGACGCGAGATCCTCGTACGAGGAATCGCCGCTCGCCAGCTCCAGCGCCATGGAGAGCATGGTGTTGCAGTAGAACGCCATCCACGCCGTACCGTCGGCCTGCTCGAGATGACCGCCCGTTGGCAACGGCTTGGAACGGTCGAACACGCCGATGTTGTCGAGACCCAGGAATCCGCCGGAAAACAGGTTGTTGCCCTCGAGGTCCTTGCGGTTCACCCACCACGTGAAGTTGATGAGCAGTTTCTGGAAGATGCGCGCGAGGAACACACGATCGCGGGAGCCGCGCGGGCCCGTCATCTTGTAAACGCGCCACGCCGCCCACGCATGCACCGGCGGGTTCACGTCGTCGAATGCCCATTCGTACGCGGGAATCTGCCCGTTGGGGTGCATGTACCATTCGCGCAGCATGAGTGCGAGCTGCTCCTTGGCGTACTGCGGATCGACCATCGCCATGGGCAGCATGTGGAACGCGAGGTCCCACGCCGCGAACCACGGATACTCCCACTTGTCGGGCATGGAGAGGACGTCCGCGTGGTACGCATTCTTCCAGTCCGCGTTACGGCCCTCGAGACGCTCAGCGGGTGGTGCAGGCTGGCCCGGATCACCAACGAGCCATTCTTCAACGGCGTAGTGGTAGAACTGCTTGGTCCACAGCAGGCCCGCATAGGCCTGCCGGGCGACGCGATGTTCCTCGTCGCTGAGAGGATGCGAGATGCGGGCGTTGTAGAATTCGTCTGCTTCGCGTTGCCTCGCGCTGATGACGTTCCCGGTGTCGTCCTGAGCGGAGCAAGGGACCTGCTTCACCGCCGTGGTCAACCGCAACTCCACAACGGTCTCCCCTTGGGCAGCTACCGTGAGCACATAGTGGCCCCCCGCCTTGGTGCCCGTCTGTGCCGGATTCACCGCTCCTGTCGTTCCGTTCACGACGTACGAATGAAACGCGTCCTTCACGTACGGCGACGCGTTCGCCGAGCCGAACAGCAACGACGCGTTCGTCTCATTCTCCGTAAAGAGCAGCGACGGCACGTCACCGCACGACGACGGCTCCATCGTTAGAACAGAATGTCCGAGCGTTACGTGTTCACCGGCAATGCTGGTATCCCCGGCACGCGAGAGCAAAGGCTTGTCATGATACCGCTCGCCATCGCGTCCCCATGACCACGTGTTCCGGTACCACAGCGTTGGCAGCAGGTGCACCGTGGCCGGTTCAGGGCCTCGGTTGGCCACGGTAATGCGAATGCACAGGTCATCCGGCGCGGCCTTCGCATATTCCACGGTGACGTCGAAGTAACGGCTCTCGTCAAAGATGCCCGTGTCGGTCAGCTCGTACTCGCGATCTGCATGACCGCGGCGCGCACTCTCGGCGACGAGCTCCGCGTACGGAAACTCACGTTGCGGATACTTGTACAGCGCCTTCATGTACGAGTGCGTGGGCGTGGAGTCCAGGTAGTAGTAACACTCCTTCACGTCCTCGCCGTGATTGCCCTGCGGCCCGGTCAGCCCGAACAGCCGCTCCTTGAGAATGGGGTCACGTCCATTCCACAACGCAATCGCGAAGGCGAGCCGACATTCCCGATCGCAGATGCCCAGCAGTCCATCTTCACCCCACCGGTACGCCCGGCTGCGCGCCGCATCGTGGGTGAAGTAATCCCAGACGTCGCCGTTCGCGGAATAGTCCTCGCGCACGGTACCCCACTGCCGCTCGGAGAGATACGGACCCCACCGCTTCCAGTTGTGCTCGCGGCGAGCATCCTCTTCCAGTCGCTTGACTTCGGCGCTCGGCGTACCAGGGCTCATGCTGCAACGGTAGCATCGGGGGGGTGCCGCCGGTAAGCTTCACCAGGAATTCCCGCCCACCAACGACATGCTCCTCAAACGCTTCTACGATACCAAGCTGGCGCAGGCCAGCTACCTCATTGGCTGTCAACGCACCGGTGACGCCATCGTCGTGGATGCCAATCGCGACATCCAGCAGTACATCGCGGCTGCGGCGGGTGAAGAGCTTCGCATCACGCATGTGACGGAGACGCACATTCATGCGGACTTTGTGTCTGGCAGCCGAGAGCTGGCGAATACTACCGGTGCACAGCTGCTCCTGTCCGATGAAGGAGGCGCCGACTGGCGGTACGCATTTGGTCGCGAGTCGGATGCGCAGTTGCTCAGGGACGGCGACGTCATCATGGTGGGCAACGTCCGCCTCGACGTCATTCATGCTCCGGGCCATACCCCGGAGCACATCGTCTTCCTGGTCACGGATACCGTGACGACCGAGCAGGCCATGGGTGCCCTGACCGGCGATTTCATCTTCGTGGGCGACGTAGGCCGTCCGGATCTCCTCGAGCGCGCCGCGAACGTCGCAGGCTCCATGGAGGCAAGTGCGCGCGCGCTCTATTCGAGCATTGCCGCCTTCAAGCGACAGCCCGACTATCTGCAGCTCTGGCCCGGTCATGGCGCCGGCTCCGCCTGCGGCAAATCACTCGGTGCCGTGCCGTCCACGACGCTCGGCTACGAGCGCATCGCCAACTGGGCGCTCGCCGACATCGACGAGAAAGAGTTCGTGGTCACCGTGCTCGCCGGCCAGCCCGAGCCGCCCCGATACTTCGCCGACATGAAGCGCATCAACCGCGACGGTCCGGCGCTGCTGGGTGGCTTCAAGCGCCCTCCCCATGCCTCATCCGGCTCGCTGCCCGATCTGCTCGCGGCTGGCGCCTTCGTGGTGGATACGCGGGCAGCGGCGGAGTATGCCAGGGGGTTCGTTGCCGGCACCATCAACATTCCCTTCAATCGCAGCTTCTCCACGTGGGCCGGTTCGCTCATTCCGTTCGATCGCGAATTCCATCTCATCGTGAGCGACGACGCCGTGCTCACCGAGATGGTGCGTGACCTCGCCATGATCGGTCTCGACCGGATCGGCAGCTACGTCGACGCCAGCGCCATCACCGGGGAGCTCGGCACCATCGCCCAGGTCGCTGTCACGGAGCTCGCCGCCCGCATCGGGGCGGGTACGGTGCGCGTCATCGACGTCCGCGGCCGCAGCGAATGGCACGCCGGTCATCTGCCGGGCGTTCCGAACATTCCACTCGGCGAATTGCCCGATCGTCTCGCTGAGCTGCCCGCCGGAATACCCATTGTCGTTCATTGCCAGGGCGGCGGCCGGTCATCCATTGCCGCGAGTGTGCTGGAGGCACATGGCTTTACCAACGTTGCGAACCTGATTGGTGGATATGGCGAGTGGGTGAAGCAATCGTTGCCCACGGACCGCGAGCGCGACTGACCCCAAACAGACGCCATTTCCGTGCAGCGACCGCTCTATATGGCAAGCGACCGAATCAACAACACACTCAGTCCGAGCAGCATCAGCAGGGAGAGTGACACGGTCGCCACCACAGGGGCCCCCACCCGACGCACCTCACGCAGGTCGACACCAAGCCCGAGCGCGGCCATGGCCGCCACCGTCAGCATGCTCGACACCATACGTGTGGGCCCGACCCACTCCGCCGGGATGGCGCCGTACGAGCGCAACGCCGCCAGCACCAGAAAACCCACGATGAACCACGGCACCACGCGCGTGACGTTGATCGTGCCGCGCGGTGAACCGGACGTCAGCGCGAAGAACACCACGACGGGTCCAAGCATCAACACCCTGACCAACTTGACCAACGTGCCAACCTGCCCGGAAAGCACCGACACGGGAAACGCCGCCGCCAATACCTGCGGCACGGCGTAAACGGTCAGCCCGGCAAGGACTCCGTACTGATACGTATTGAGTCCCAGCGGATGCATCAGCAACGGCAACCCAATCACCACGGCCACGCCAAGTATCGCCGTGAACGCGATGGACGACGCCACGTGCTCGCGGTCCGCATGAATCACCGGCGCCACCGCCGCAATCGCCGAGTTGCCGCAGATGGAATTTCCGCACGCCACGAGCACCGCAAGCTTGTGGGGCAGCTGGAACATCCTCCCAATCGCATAGCTCCCGGCGAGGCCCACGACCACCAGCAGCACGATGCCGACGGCCAGTGCCGGCCCGGCCTTCAGCAGCAGCGGCAAGTCGACCGACGCGCCAAGCAGCAGCACGGCCAGCTCCAGTACCTCTCGCGCGGTAAAACGAATTCCCGCCTCGATCGATGCCGGCGGCGTCCACACGCTCCGCAACAACATGCCAATGAGGATCGCAACGACGAGCGCCTCGACGACCGGATGTCCGAATCGTCGTTCTTCCACCGCCGCCACGCCGAGCGACGCAAGTCCCACAAGAACAGCGAGCAGTACGCCAGGCAGTAGTTCGCGAACCTTCACCGGGTGGGCCAGGCGAACAATCGGCTCGGTTCTATTCCCGTGCGTGCACGCGCCACGTCAGCGGGCTCGGTAAAGAACCCCTGCGTCCGATCGGCGCTGCTGAAGCGTACCTCAACCCGGCCGGCGCCCTCACCGCCTCGCGTAAACGGAATGGCGATGTCCACGCGATACATGCGCTTCGCGTGCGCCGGATACGCCGCGAGCAGGCTCACTCCCGCGTTGGCGCGCGTCGCATTCACACCATACGGCGCATCGCCCGCCCAGAGCGTGCCCACTTCGGTGAACGTCGCGAAACCCATGTCCGCCCCGCGGAGCAGCGACTCCGCACTCCAGCGCATCTCGGCGCGCGTGATGTTCCGGCGCCCGCCCGCCAGCGCCGAGTTGTGGTACCCCATCAAGCCACCGTCGCGAGTGTCGAAGGAAAGTTGCAGAGGCAGACGGGACATCGTCCCGCCGCCGGAGAATTCGTCGGACAGTACCAGCACCACGCCAGGTGCACGTCCCCAGTAGAACGCCGTTCGTGAGCTGCCGATGACGCTGTTCCAGCTCTGTGTGACCGGATCATACCGCCCCTCCACCTGCGCGAGCATGGCGAGCAAGGCGTTCGAGCTCGACGCGCCAAGGTACAGCGCGCTGGAAAGAAAATCGTCGGACTCACCGAGCTGCGATAGCCCTTTTGCCGCGAAGACTCCGAACAGTGCGCCGCTGGCCACGTCCTGCGAACCCACCAGCGCATCAAAGCCGCGCACTTCGCGGAACGTTACCCGTCGCAGCCCTCCGGTGACACCGAGCCGGGTGGCCTTGAAGCGTGTGTACCGGTTGGTGAGTGTCTTGCCCGTATCCGGCATCAACCCCAGACTGTCCACCAGAAGGCCCTGCGCCGCCGGATCGAAATCGCGCCCCGTGATGGCCGCGCCAATGAGCGCCACCGAGTGCACGCCGAACAGCCGCCACAGCGAGCTCACGTCCCAGCTCCTGTCAAAGGCCTGCAGCGCGAGCGGATCCCGCGCCGGCCGCGAAAAACGCAGGTAGTCGTCGCGCGTCACGAAGCCGCCATGCCACGAGATGCGCTGAAGATCGGTGAAGAACGGATGCTCCACTTCGGCCGAGAGGCGGTGCCCGATTCGCAGCCGGTCACCATCGATGATGAGCCGGTACGGATGCCCCATGAACGCATTCTGCTCGAGGCGCCCGCCAATGCCGGCGCGATACGCACCACCTCGTTCCGCGCGCAGCTGAACCAGCAGCGCTTCGCCGGCAATGTTCTCGTTGCCGATGGACAGGTACTGTGGCACCACGCCACGAAACCGTCCCGTCACCAGCACCGGCACTTCGTCCGTGGTCGTCACGACCACGGCAACCGTGCCGCCCGTGTCCCGAACGATGCGCACCCGCGCATCAGAGAGAAACGGCTGCGCCCTCAGGACGCGCTCCGATTCCGAGCGGCGAAATTCGGTGCACGGAAGCCCCACGTGCAGCGACAGGAATGCCGCAACGACCCATTCGTCCGTCGTCGCATGATGCAGCCCCACCGTATGGGCTGCCGCCCGCCACTTTTTTGCCGCGCCGGAAAACGGCGGCGGTGCCGGCTGAATGTCGATGCGGCTGACCAGCTCGTCCGTGCACACCACCGACGCGGAATCCCGCTGCGCAGAGAGCGCGGCGGGGAGGAGTGCCAGTCCTGTGAGAATGCGAACGAGCGAGCTGAACATGGCGGCTCGAATAGCATGAGCCGAGCCACTACGACGTGACAACTCCTATACCGGCTCGGGGAGGTCCTTTCCGCGCTGCAGCACCAGCGTGAAGATGCTCCCTTCACCCAGCACACTCGCCACCGACAGCCATCCGCTCATTCCCTTGGCCAGGTCCCGGCTGATCGAAAGGCCAAGGCCCACTCCATCGTGCGGACGGTTCAGCGCCCGGCCCACCTGGATGAATGGATCGAAGATCGTCTCCAGACGATCGTCCGCAACGCCGATGCCGGTATCGTGGACATGCACGCTCACTTCCGTTGCCGTCGTCTCGCAGTGCACGTCGATCATGCCACCTTCGGGTGTGTACTTGATGGCGTTCGAGAGCAGGTTGATGAGGATCTGCTGCAGCTTGTCCGCGTCCGCCCGCACCGTCACGCGCTCGTCACCCGGATGGACCGCATACGTCATCCTCCGGTTCTGCAGCTGCGGCGCGATGAACTCCTCGATGGCCGTGAGCGTTGGCGCCAGAGGGACTTCACTCATCAGATAGCGGACGGCGCCTGCCTCGAGCTTCGCGAAGTTGAGCACGTCGTTGATCAGCGAGAGCAGCGTCTGCTGGCTCCGTGCAATGCGCGCCAACGCGTTCAGCTGCGCATCGTTCACGCCGCCGTGAATGCCCAGCTGCAGGATCTCGACGTATCCGCCAATGGCATTCAGCGGCGTGCGGAGCTCGTGGCTCATCACGGCGAGGAAGTCGCTCTTGGCGCGATTCGCGCTAAGCGCGTGATCGCGCGCCGTGTCGGCAGCCTGCGACGCATGCTGCAGCTGCAGGTTCGTCTGCTCGAGCTCCTCGGACACCGCAAGGGCCTCTTCGATCTGCGACGCCAGCTCGTTCTGTGACGCTTCCACTTCGCTTGCCATGCGGTTGAAGCTCGTGCCCAGCCGCATGACCTCGTCCGCCGTTGCCTTGCCCGTTTCGACGCGCCGGTCGTACTGGCCCTGCGCGATGGCCTCCGCCGCGGTGGTGAGCTCCACCAGTGGCCGGGTGATGCGGCGGCTCAGCGCCCATGTCACCGCCACGCCGCCAATCAGGAGCAGGAGGCTGAGGAGGGCAATGCGGCGCAGCGTCGCACGCGGCTCTACCTTGATGCTTTCTTCGGGCGCCTGGGCCACGTAGATGTAGGGCGTGCCCCGCACGAGCGCCTCGGCGCCCAGCCACCGGTCGCCCGCTTGGCCCACGGCCACGAAACCATTGTTCGTCGTATCGCGATGGGCCGGCGGCGGGATGGGCTTTCCATCCAGTGTCGACGAAAATCCGTCCGTCGCATTGCGGCGGTAGACGGTGAAGTTCTCGCCCGACAACTCGCGCACGGCGTTCACGATCTGCGCGTTGCCCACCACGCGCCGTTGCTGCGCGATGTAGCCAATGAGACGCTGGTCACGAAACACCGGTGTCACAGCCCAGAGCAGCACGCGCCCAGCGTCCGAGTAGAATGATCCGAACTGCACTGAATCATTCGCCGGCTTTCCCGCCGCCAGCTCGCTCGCCGGCGCGATCGTGAGCGACCTGATTTCCTTTGGCAGGCTGGTGGCCGTCTCACCGCGGACCTCGTTCCCCACTCGCGCGACGCGGCGTCCATCGGCGGTCCAGAGCTCGATGGGCGCGCCCGAATCGGTCTCGATGACGAGACGGTTGAGCAACGCCGTCACGCGCGGGTTCGCCGCCGCCGGCGACGCCGATGGGGCGAGCAGGGCCTGTTGCAGGCCCGAGTCGGCCGCGACCTGGTGGTACAGCAGGGAGCGCAGCCGCGTGTTCGTCTCGCTCGTCTGGACCACCACGCGCAGCAACCCGTGGACGCGCGCCTTCAGCTCCTGCGAGCGGGACTCGAGCAGCGCATTGTACGTGATCGTCAGCGACAGCGCCATGATGAGCGTGACGATTGCGGCCGTGATCAGCGGAAGCTGACGTGCCAGAGACCATCGCGTCCAGAAGGACCAGCCGCGTGTTGGTGCGCTCACTGATGTTGAGCTGAGGAGGCGGGAAGAACGAATCGGCACTGGAAACTGGCGGATTGACCACTCGGAGGCCAGACGTAATGGCCCGACTCTCGCCTAGTGGGGTATCGGCCGTAGCACGTTGCGGCTCAACTCTCACCCGACATCATCACGATGACTCCACGCGCCACTACCGCGCTCGCACGCAAAACCACGCTCGTCATGCTTGGGGTGTTCCTTCTAGGGGCTTGCTCCAAGGCGAACTCAGCACGAAAAGCCGTCAGCCGGCGATTCCATCATGCTCCCGTCTGGACACCTGCTGCGCCGGCCGCGGTAAAGGGAGTGCCCCAGGCGGAGATGCAGGCTGCACTCACCACGCGCCTCGACGCCGCCCCGCCCGCGGGAGTGAAGGCAGATTCCTGGCGTCATACCAGGGCGCTCTACAAGAGCCTCGGTGTAACACCCCTGTGGCTCACCGCGAGTGGCCTGGACAAGGACCGCGCACGCGTGCTCACCGACGCGGTCATCAGGATCAACGACGACGCACTTCGAACGGACGAATACCCCATCAGTGAGCTGTCGGCCGCGCTCACCGCCGTGCAGCACGCGCCCAATCCGACGGCGGCGCAGTGGGCCGACGTCGACGTTCTGCTCTCGACCGTCTACGCGGCCCTCGGCTCCGACATGCTGGTGGGACAGATTGCGCCCAAGTCCGTTGGCCAATCGTGGCACATCAACCCCCTGGAAGACGACGTCGACAGCGCACTCGTTCACTCGCTCGGCGATACGCTGGAGCGTGGCCTCGCCGAGATGCGCCCGCCCGACGCGGATTATGCGGCGCTGCAGAAGGAGCTCACGCACTATCGCGACATCGCCATGAAGCCCGATTGGCCTGTTGTGCCCAAGGGAAAGACGCTGCGCACCGGACAGTCGGATTCTCCATCCAGAATGACGGCGCTTCGCTCGCGATTGTTCGCGGAAGGACTCATCGCCGATTCGACTGGCGGGGCGGTGTACGACAGCGTGCTGGCGGGTGCCATCGGCCAGTTCCAGGCACATCACGCCATCACCGTGGACAAGACGTTGAGTCCGGAGACGGTGAACTCGCTCAACGTGTCCGCCGCGTACCGGCTCGGGCAGATTGCGGCGAATCTCGAGCGCATGCGCTGGATGCCCCGTAATCTGGGCGACCGCTACATCTATGTGAACGTTCCGGCCTTCCACCTCACCGCGTACGACAGCGGCGAAAAGGCGCTCGACATGAAGGTCATCGTGGGCCAGGACTACGAGGACAAGGCGACCCCCGTCTTCTCCGATTCCATGGAGACCGTCGTCTTCCGGCCCTACTGGCTCATCACCCCGTCCATCCAGTCGTCCGAGATCGGCCCCAGGATCGCCGCCGATCCCGCGTACATGGACCGGGAGAATCTCGAGTACTACAAGGACGGCGGCGTCCAGCGCATCCGGCAGAAGCCCGGCCCCAAGAACGCACTTGGCTTCGTGAAGTTTCTCTTTCCGAACGACTACAACATCTATCTGCATGACACGCCCAACCACGAGCTCTTCAACAAGGACGTCCGTGCCTTCAGTCACGGCTGCATCCGCGTGGAAAAGCCCACGGAGCTGGCCCAGTGGGTACTCGGCTGGGATGCCGCGCGCGTTCAGCAGGCCATGGCCGACGGGAGTCCGGACAATACGTCCATCAAGCTGCCCAGGAAGCTGCCGGTGTACATCACGTACGGGACGGCCTACGTACGGGATGGGCAGCTGTACTTTGGCAATGACCTGTACCACCGCGACGACAAGCTGGTCAAGGCGGCGGCGGAAGCGGCGCTGCCGGGTGCGGCGGCGCGCGAGAAGCTCGAGGAGCTGAAGAAGATCGCGGCGAACTGATCGCGGCTGGTCCTGGCGGTTCCAAGTGGCGATGTCCGGAACCGGATGTACGCAAATGTTTGTTGTGGCGTTCCGAACGCCACTCCTGTTACCTTTGGTGTACCCGCCTCCCCGGCGGCAACGACCAAATCTCCGCTCCCGGATACAGGGGGCGGAGCCGAAACTCGGTCGGTTATCAGACCCGCGACATGGCGCACTACCCTACGCCACAATACCAAGACGCCGCGCTCCTGTCCCAGGAGAACGTCCACTTCGCGCACTCTGTTGAATTCCCGCCGTTCGACGCCGCTTCCACATAGTCGTTAACGAGGTTTCAGATGTATGGTCCATCGGCGGACGCTCCCGCCCTGTCGCTCATCATTCCGGTCTACAACGCGGCCGACCAGCTCCCCGCCACGCTCGACGCGGTCGAGACCTTCGTCAACGACTATCCCGGCTCCGTCGAAGTCGTCTTCGTGGACGACCATTCCAGCGAAGTCGAGACGCAGCTGATCCTCGAGGACTTCACCCGCACGCGCCGCTACTCGCGCCTCCTCATCAACGAGCGCAATCGCGGCAAGGGCTTTTCCGTCACCCGCGGCATGCTCGCCGCGCGCGGACGGCACCGCGTCTTCACCGACGTGGACCTCGCCTACCCGCTCGACCAGGTCCACAAGATCGTCAGGGATCTCGAGGCCGGCGCCGACGTGGCCATCGCGTGCCGGGTGCTCCCGGAATCGCGCTACCTCATGAGCCCGAGCTTCTTCCACTATCTCTACACGCGGCACCTCATGAGCCGCGCCTTCAACTTCGTGGTGCAGAAGTTCCTCCTCCCGAGCATTCTCGACACGCAGGCGGGCCTCAAGGGTTTCACGGCGGACGCGGCGACGCTGTGCTTCTCCCGCTCAACCATCCCGGGCTTCGGCTTCGACATCGAGTGCCTCTACATCGCCCAGCAGCACGGCCTGGGCATCAAGCAGACGGCGGTGAACTTCCGCTACGACGACGAGCCCACCACGGTGCGCTTTGCCCGCGACAGCCAGCGCATGTTCGTCGACATCTGGCAGGTCCGCATGAACGCGTGGCGCGGGCAGTACTCGGCGGCGAATCTCCGGTTCGTGTTCCCGGAAGCTGACCAGTGGCGCGATCCCGTTCACCTGCCGCCGCACGGCGTTCGCGTCCTCTCGAGGCTGGAGAGCTGACGTATCCCCGGCCCGTGCGATATCGCATGGGCCGGTGTTGACGGACCATGCCCCGACTCATCATCAATGCCGACGACCTCGGGTTCGCCCCCGGTGTCAATCGCGGCATCATTGAAACCCACCTCGCAGGCTCGCTGTCGTCGGCCTCGATGATGGTGAACACGCCGGCCTTTCACGAGGCGGCGTCGCTCGTGCGCGACACGGCGCTCACCCTGGGTGTCGGCCTGCACCTCAACTTGATCGTGGGCCTGCCGCTCGGCCAGGTGCCCACACTCGCCGATCCGCGCACCGGCCAGTTTTATTCGCTCGCCGAGCTCGCGCGCCGCGCCGCGACGGGCCGCGTCAGCCTGCGCGACGTGAAACGCGAATGCGACGCGCAGCTCCAGGCGTTGGCGATTGACGGAATCGCATGTACGCACATCGACAGCCACCGGCACACCCACGCGCTGCCGGGCATCCTGCCCGCCGTGCTGGCCAGTGCGCGCGAGGCCGGCGTTCGCGTCGTTCGACGTCCGCTCGACAAGCCCACGCTCGGCAACCCCGCGGCGGCCGCAAAGATGCTGGTGCTTCGGGCATCATGGTACGCGGCGCTCCGCGGCGTGCCGCCGGCAGACCGGGATATCGTGGCTGCATCGCCGGCCTTTCGCGGCATCGCGATGCAGGGCGCCGCTGATGTCCAGGAGCAGCTCCTGACGATCCTCGACGAGCTGCCCCATGGCACCACAGAGATCATGATGCACCCCGGCTACGACGACGTGGTGCTGGCGCTTCAGGATCCCTACAGAAAGGAACGCGAGCGCGAAGTGGCGGCGCTATGCTCGGCGCCCGTGCTCGCGCGGCTGCGCCGCGGGGATATCGAGTTGGTGACGTTCGCCCATTTGCCGTCGTGAGCCTCCCTTCCACAGCCGCACCTGCAACACCACCCACAACACCGCGCATGGCACCGTCTTGAACCGGTAGCGGTCAAAGAACGCACGCTGTACGTCGCGTGGCATCGCATCCGACGACGCGAGGATCGTGCACACCACGATGAACGCCAGCAGTGCCCACTCCATGCGCGTGGGGCGCTCGAGGGCCGCAAACCAGATTGCCGCACCAGCCACCGCAATCACGAACGTGGGACTCTCGGCCTGATGGTTGAAGATCACGCAGAACAGCAGCACCGAGCAGAGATACGTGAGGCGAAAGGACCACTCGCTCCACCGGTCGCGCCGTAGCAGCACCGGGGCAACGAGCAGCAGCGTTCCACCAACCTGCTGCGGCCAGTTGGGCCAGTTTCCGTGAAAGAGCAGCTCGGCCATCTGCATTACGGTGAAGCCGCGGTCGAGCGCATCCTTCGTCTCGATCGCATGCCACGACGCATAGTGCGCCAGCAACATCGCCGGCGACGTCACGAGCAGCGGCATGAGCAGCAGCACGAGTATGCTCGCCGCAAGCGCGAGGCCCACTCGAACCTTGCGCGGATGAAAGATGGCGAAGCTGGCGCCCGCGAGCGGAAACACCTTGATGCACGTTCCCACGGCGACGGCGAATCCGCCGAGCACCGAGTGACGTCGCTCGTATGCCGCAAAGGTCATGATGATCAGCGCCGCGACAAGACCGTTGCTCTGCACATTCTGCAGTGAGCCGAACAGGTCGAGGAACACGAGGGCGCGCGCGACGAGTGCACCGCGGCGCGGAAGTACCATGCCCATTGCCGCGTAAAGCGCGCCGGCGTTGAGCGCGTTCCAGAGAAATATCGACAGCGCCAATGGAATGACGGCAAATGGCAGGAACAGCAGTGCAAAGGTGGGGCTGTACTTGTAGAAGTCGAAATGCAGCGCCGGATACGCCGCGTAGAGATCGAGCCCGTGCAGCAGGTGCAGCGAGGCCGCCCGGAAAATCAGGTAGTTGTTGTTCTGCCGCACGATGCCCTGCTGCACCGTGGCCGCGATGACGGCAACGGCCCACAGCGCGAGCATGAAGGACTCGGCGCGCCGGATGGTCCTGTCCGAGATGGTTGCCACGGTCATTTCGCGGGAGTGAGCGACGCCCAAAGTGCCGGATGACAAATTAGCGGGCAGATGCCGTCATGCGCATGCCGTGCTTCGCACGCAGCGTGACAATGGGCTGCGGCACCACCGGATGCCCCTTCACGAGATCGAGCCGCCAGCGCCGCGCAATGGTTGCGAGCGCCAGCATGCCTTCCATCCACGCGAACTGCTCGCCAATGCACACGCGCGTACCCGCCCCAAAGGGAAAGTACGAGAATTTCGGGCGCGCCGGATCGAGCGCGCTGCCACCGGGCAGCCATCGCTCCGGCATGAACGACTCCGCGTCGGGCCACCAGCGCGGATCGCGATGCACGACCCACTGGCTCATCAGAACGATGGCGCGCGCAGGAATCGTCATCTCGCCCAGGTCATAGTCGACGAGCGCGCGACGGCCCACGATCCACGCTGGCGGAAAGAGACGAAACGTTTCGGCGAGCACCGCGCGGGTAAACGGCAGCCGCGCAACGTCATCCGCTCCGAACGGCGCATCGCCGAAGGAATCGAGCTCCGCATGCAGGCTCTCCAGGGCAGATGGATTCCGGGAGAGCAGGTAGAAGGCCCACGTGAGCGCGTTGGCGGTCGTCTCGTGCCCCGCGAGCAGCAGCGTCATTACCTCGTCGCGCAGCTGCAGGTCGCTCATGCCTGTTCCGTCGCCCTCGGTGTCATGGGCAAGGAGCAGCATGGAGAGCAGGTCGCCGTGATCGTCTCCAGCATGCCGGCGCTCTTCGATCATGCGGTAAATGGTCGCGTCGAGCGTATCGCGGCCGCGGCGAAACCGTCGTGCCGCGGGAATGGGCGTTTTGATGAGGAGCTCCCCAAACGGCAGCACCGAAAAATTGAATGCGGCAATGGCCGCGCTCAATGCTTCGCCAATCTCGTGCGCCTGCCCCTCGATGTCCGCATCGAAAAGGGTCTTGCCCACGACGGCCAGCGTGTACGCCGCCATTTCCTTCGAGACGTCGAGTACGTCGCCGTGGTGCCAGCGGTCGCAGCGCCGTTGTGCATACGTCGCCATGGTCTCGCCATATGCCGCAATGCGTGCGCGATGAAAGGCCGGCTGCGCAAGCCGCCGCTGCCGCAGGTGAAAGTCGCCTTCGCTCGTGAGCAGCCCATCACCAAGGAGCATCCTGGCGCGTTCGAGCCCGCGGCCTTTGTGGAACTGCCGCGCATGGGTGACGAATACATCGCGGATCCGGTCCGGATCACTCACCAGCACGATGGGCTGCCTGCCCACGTGAAAGAGCACCACGTCGCCATGGTCGCGCTTGAGTCCGGGAAGGAACTCGAGCGGCCGCCAGATCATTTTCAGGATGTGCTCACCAGGAAACCTGGGACGGGGCGCGATGGGCATGGAAGGAAAAATGGATGACGTGCGCGCCGCGCGCTGGACCCCGGGTGCCAAAGTGTCGTCCACTCATTCCCGCAGCCCCGCCTTACCGCCACATTGACCCGGCGTCCCGATACGCACACCGAGCCCGGCCGGCATCACACTGCGCAGATGGCCATCACCCTTCCATTCAGCATGCCAGGTGCGTCCGCGAACGCCCGCACGGAGAGCGACGCATCGCTGTCCGCGCGTGCTCGGCGGGGTGACGTGTCGGCGTTCGAGGACCTGTACAAGGCGCATTCGCCACGCGTGTATGCGCTGTGCCTTCGCCTCACCGCAGATCCCGTGGCGGCGCGCGAGCTCACCCAGGATGTATTCGTGAAGGCATGGCAGGCGCTGCCGGACTTCCGTGGAGATGCCAACGTCACCACGTGGCTGCATCGAATTGCGGTCAATACCATGTTGATGCAGCGGCGCACCGATCGCCGCCGAAACGCGCGCGTCTCCCTCGTGGATGACGAGGACGAAGGCGCGGCCTCGCCCGTGGAGGGAACCGTGGCACCGCGCGACGTGGGCACGGCCATTGACCTCGAGCGCGCCGTTGCCGCATTGCCACCCGGTGTGCGGCGTGCGTTCGTGCTGCATGACGTGGAAGGATATTCGCACGATGAAATTGCAGCGATGACCGGCCTTGCCGCCGGAACCCTGCGCGCGCAGCTCCATCGCGCGCGGCAGCTGCTCATCAAGGCCATGAGTCCATGACACACCACATTGCATTCGAGCAGCTCTGCGACGCGGCCGACGGTCTCTTCGACTCCGTCGCCGAGCCTGCAGTGCGCGAGCATCTTGCCGCCTGCGCGCTCTGCGCTGCGCAGTTCGCGTCACTCGAGGCACTCGGCGCGCATGCGTCGGCGCTTCCGCGCGAGATCGCTCCGCCGGCCGATCTCTGGCATGACATTCGTGCCGAGATCACGACGCGTCGTGCGCCGAGCCGGTGGAACGTGGCGTCGTGGCGTGTGGAGCAGCTCGCGGCAGCGGCCATCGTGATTGCGGTGGCGTCGTCCGTGTCCACCGCGCTGTATGTTCGCGGCCCCCGACGCGAGGCGCCTGCTCCTGCGCTCACGATGCCGGTGCTGCCCGTGAGTCTTGCCCGTGAAGAAGCACGTTACACGAGCAACGTGGAAGCGCTCGTGCGTGCCTTGGCGATGCGCAGGGATTCCCTCGCGCCGGCAACGATTGCAACGGTGGAGCAGAGCCTTCGCGTTGCAGATTCGGCAATCGCCGAAGCGCGGGACGCACTGGCACGCGACCCCGGAAATCGGGTGCTCGAGCAGTTGTTCGCGTCCAACTACGAGCGGAAGATCGACCTGCTGCGCCGCGCCACGGAGCTCACGCCGCGCACATGATGCGACGTCTCGCCGGGCTCATGGCGGCATTGCTCGTTGGGAGCGCGGCGCATGCGCAGCAGAAGGTGCTGCTCGGTCACGCCGCGAGTCCGGCCGTGTCCGTGCGCCTCATTGCGACGGTGGGTGACGTGTGGGTGGTGGGGTGGGATCGCGACAGCGTGGATCTCAAGGGCACTGTGCCCGATGGAGCGCGGTTCGAGCTGTCGGCGGGGGCTCCCGCGGAGCGGTCGAATGGAGTGAAGATGTACGTGGAGGCGCCCCCCAAAGGAACGGAGGGCGAGGGTCGTCTCATGCTGCATGTGCCGCGCGGCGCCCGCGTATGGGTCAAGACGGGCAGTGCGGACATCGACGTCACGGGACTGACCGGTGGCCTGGATCTCAACGTCGTGGGTGGCTCGATCACCGTGCGCGGCAACCCGAAAGAGGTACGCGCCGAGAGCATGGATGGCGACGTGACCATCGATGGCGCGCCCGAATGGCTGCGCGTGAAGACGGCAACGGGCAACATCGTGATGCATGGAGGGCAGGACGTGGGTGCGTCGACGATCAGTGGCAGCATCCACGTGACGGGCGGCGACGTGGAGCGCGCGAAGATCGAAGCGACCACCGGCAGCATTGTCTTCGCCACGGGCCTGAGCCGCGCCGCGTCGGTCGAGATCGAGACTCACAGTGGCGCCATTGACCTGGAGCTGCCGTACAGGGCCGACGTCGAGCTCGATGTGGCCACAATTACGGGGACGATCGAGAATGGCTGGACCAAATCGCGCCCGGTGGCCGGACGCGAGAATCGCGGGATGACGTTGACGACGACGGCCGGCGCGGGGGGGGGCAGGATCGTGGTGCGCAGCTTCAGGGGCGCGGTGGCGGTGAAGGGGCGGTAGGGAGGCCCTTGCGGTCGAGGCCGGGTGGAGTATCTTCGGGGTTCATTCGGTTAAACGGGGAGGAGTAAGCAAGTAGATACTTGCATTCTCGCCTGTTTTCGCTAGACTCCCGACCATGATTTCCCGCGAACGAATTCTCGAGGCCGCTGCGCGCGTCTATGCCAAGCATGGCTTCCGGGGCGCAACGACGCGCCTCATCGCCATCGAAGCCGGCGTCAACGAAGTCACGCTCTTTCGCACCTTTGGCTCCAAGGGGGCGCTGCTCGAAGCCGTCCTTGGCTCGAACCGTGCCGACGTCGTGCAGCCGCATCTGCCCGATGAGCCCCAGGACCCCGCCGCCGAGCTGCTGGAGTTCGTCAACGCGAATCTCGAGCACGTGCGCGAGCTGCGGCCCCTGCTCATCCACACCATGGGTGAGATCGACGAGCGTCCCGAAGCGGCGGAGTTCGCCTGCCGCGGTCGGCGCATGGTCCATGATGCAATCGTCAGCTATCTCCGCAAGCTCCAGCAGCGCGGCATGGCGGACCAGGATGCCGACGTCGAAGTGGCCGCCGTGGTGCTCACCGGTACCGTCATGAGCGACGCGATGGCGCGCAGCATCGTGCCGGATGTGTATCCGCCGCGGGAGCATGCCGCGGAGCGTTACGTCAGTTGCTTCCTCAGGATGATTGGAGGAAGGAAGGCAGTGGCAGCACCCGTGAAGAAGTCACGAACACGCAGCGCCTGAAGTATTTCCATTCCCCAGCACCCCACCGTCCAATGAACGCCCAACGGACCCGAACGGACAGGCATCGCGCACGCGCATGCGCGCTTGCAGTGCTGCTCGCGGCCACCAGTCCCGTGATCGCCGGTGCGCAGCAGCCGGCCGCGGGCTCACGAGCACCACGCGCCATCACGCTCGACGACGCCATCAAGCTGGCGGCACGCGAGAGCGAGGCACTCCTCATTGCACGCGCCGGCATCACGCGCGCGTCGGGCCAGCAGAAGCAGGCGCGCAGCCAGTACCTGCTCCAGGTGAGCTCGAGCCTCGTATACGCCCGCACGCTCCAGTCGCAGTTCGAGGCGCTCGCCGGCGGCACCTCCGACTCCGTGGGCACCACGCCCGCTTCGCAGTCGGTGTGCGCTCCCAAGATTGCCACCACGGCAACGGCCGCCGAGCGTCAGGCTGCGCTCGCGCAGGCATCCACATGCGCCGCGGTGCAGGGCATCGACTTCAGCAAGGTCAGCTTTGGGGCACGCAACGCCTATACGCTCGGCCTCAACGTCACGCAGAACGTGTTCACGGGGGGCCGGATCAGCGGGCAGGTGGAGTCGTCCGAGGCGCAGGTGCGCTCCGCCGACATCGAGCTCGTGGCGCAGCGCGCGCAGCTGTCGCTCGATGTAACGCAGGCATACTTCGACGCCGTGCTCGCTGATCGCCTCGTTGCGATCGCGGACACGACGCTCGCACAGACCGAAGAGCTGCTCCGGCAGACGCAGGTCGCGAAACAGGTGGGAAACCAGAGTGAGTTCGAGCTGCTGCGCGCGACCGTTACGCGTGACAACCAGCGGCCCGTTCTCATTTCCCGCCGGGGTGATCGCGACATCGCGTATCTGCGCCTGAAGCAGCTCCTCAACCTGCCGCTCGATGCGCCGCTGCAGCTCACCACGCCAATCGACCAGCCGGAAATGGTCACGTCGGTGATCACGGCGAATGCGGCGTCCACGCCGGCGACATCGCCCGTCGCGGCATCGGATACGTCGACGCTCAATCGCTCGCCTGTTCGGCAGAGCGAAGAAGCGGTAAAGGCGCAGGAAGGGCTGCTCAAGTCGGCGAAGGCAGACCTGCTGCCGTCGCTCTCGCTGTCATCGAATTATCAGCGGCTGTTCTTCCCGAACAACGTTCTTCCGTCGCTCAATCAGTACAGCCAGAACTGGACGGTGGGCGGCACCATCTCGTGGTCGCTGTTCAGCGGTGGGCGTGTGGGCGGCCAGATCGAAGTCGTGCAAGCCAACCTGGATGAAGCGCGCGCGCACCTCCAGCAGGCCAAGAAGCTCGCGTCGCTCGATACCCGCGTGGCGATCAACCAGCTTCAGGCCGCCGAAGCCTCGTTCTCGGCGAGCCGCGGCACGGCGCAACAGGCGCAGCGTGCGTACAGCATCGACCAGATTCGCTATCGCGAAGGCATCTCCACGCAGACAGATCTCACGCAATCGCGGTTGCTGCTGGAGCAGGCCGTTGCGAACCAAGCGCAGTCGGCGCGTGACCTCGCCGTCGCGCGTGCGCGACTCGCGCTCATTCGCGACCTCCCGGTAAACAGCGGTGCACTTGGTGGCGCCGCACAGCGCGCCACGACACAGCAGCAGACGCAGCAAACACAACAACCACAGCGGACTCAATCTTCCGCCGCCGGTGCAATTGGCGCGGCGCAAACCGGGGGCACCACGCCATGATCGGACACACACGCATTCTCGCACGCGGGCCGCACAAGGCAGCGCGGCTGACCATTCTCTCGGTGTCGCTCCTTGCGGCAGCGTGCGGAAAGAAGGACGCACCTCCTGCCACGACCACGACGCAGACGATGCTCGTGGGTCCGGAAAACATCAGCGTCATCAAGGCTGAGCAGATCCGCACGGGTCCGGCGCTATCGGGCGCACTGACTCCGCTGCGCTCTGCAACCATTCGCTCGGAAATGACGGGCTCCGTGATCTCGACGTCGGCGGAAGCGGGCCAGTCGGTTCGTGCCGGCCAGGCGCTTGCGCAGATCGATGCGGCGGTGCTGCGGGATCAGGCGTTGTCGGCGAAGTCCGCCGTCACCACCGCCGAAAGCAGCAATGACATCGCCAGGCGCGAGTTGACGCGGAACGAGACGCTCGAGAAGGCTGGCGCCATCGCGGAGCGTGACGTCGAGCGCGCGCGCAATGCCGCCGTGTCGGCGCAGTCACAGCTGGCCAATGCGCACGCGCAGCTGGCGAACGTGCAGAAGATGCTGGACAAGGCCAGCGTGCAGGCGCCGTTCTCCGGCATCGTTGCCGCGCGCTCCGTCAATGCGGGCGACGTCGTTTCTCCCGGTACGGCGCTGTACACCGTCGTTGATCCGGCGAGCATGCAGCTCGAGGCATCGGTGCCGGCGGACCAGCTCTCGCAGGTGCGCCTGGGTATGCCGGTGGACTTCAAGGTGACCGGCTATCCGAACCGTTCGTTCACGGGCCACATCCTCCGTGTGAACCCCATTGCCGATCCTACAACGCGCCAGGTGAAGGTCACGGTCGGGCTGCTGAACGTGGGCAACACGCTCGTTGGCGGCCTGTTCGCCGAAGGTCGTGTGGCAACGGAAACAAAGAACGCGCCCATGGTGAAGGCAAGCGCAGTGGACGAGCGCGGCCTGCGCCCTACCGTAGTGCGCTTGAGGAATGGCAAGATCGAGAAGGTGGAAGTCACGCTCGGCATTCGCGACGCGGCCGCCGAGACGGTGGAGATCGTTTCCGGCGTGGCGCCGGGAGATACGGTGCTGCTTGGTGCTGCTCGCGGTATCTCGGTTGGTACGCCGGTCAAGGTCTCGGCGCCAACCGATGTGAAGAGATAACAAGGGCGAACGGAAGCAGGTCCTTCGCTGTGCTCAGGACGACAGGGAGAGAATGAGGTCATCCCGTAGGCGCTGGAAAATGATGTCATCCCGCAGGTGCTGCTGAGAAATGATGTCATCCCGCAGGCGCCGTGCGCCTGTCGGGACATGCTGTCCGGCCGGGTGGCCGGCGATGAGGGCAGGGGCAGTAGATCCCGACGCTCGTGCGGGATGACAACGCAGGCTACCACTACTGGACTCAATCAATGTTCATCTCGGATTTTGCGATCAAGAAGCCGCTGATCACCGTCGTCTCGATGGTGGCGCTCGTGGTGTTCGGGTTGTTCGCGCTCCTGAAGCTCAAAACGGACGAATTCCCGGACGTGGCGCCGCCGGTGGTGGTGGTGGCGATTCCGTATCCAGGCGCATCACCTGACGGCGTCGAGAAGGAAATTCTCAACCCCATCGAGGAAGAGATCGCGTCGATCAGTGGCGTGAAGCACGTCACCGGCAAGGCATATGACGGCTTCGGGCAGATCATCATCGAGTTCGAGTTCTCGAAAGACCTGGCCGAGGCTACCCAGGACCTGCGCGACGCCATTTCGGCGAAGCGTGCGGACCTGCCGGTGGAAATGAAGGAGCCGATCATCAAGAAGTTCAATGACACGGATCGTCCCATCGTGTCGCTGGCGCTCACGTCGGTCACCCTGTCGCAGGCGGAGCTCACGCGGCTCGCTGATCCCACCATCACGCGGGAGCTGCGCTCGCTCCCCGGCGTGGCTGAAGTAACGGTGGCCGGCAAGGTGGAACGAGAGCTCACCGTGGAGCTGGACCCGTCGCGTATGCAGGCGGCCCAGGTGAGCGTGGGCCAGGTGGTGCAGGCGCTGCAGGCGCAGAACCTTGCCGCTCCGGTGGGACGTGTCATTGGCGAAATGGACGAACGCTCCATTCGCCTCAAGGGACGCATGGAGAATCCGCAGGAGTTCAAGCAGCTCGTGGTCGCGGACCGCAACGGCAACATCACGCGGCTGGGTGACGTCGCCAACATCTCCGACGGCACCGAAGAGCCGCGCACTCTGGCGCTGTTCGGCCAGAAGAACGACGACCGGGAAGCCGTGGGCATCGATGTGAAGAAGTCGAAGGGCTTCAGCACCACCGACGTGAGCGACCGCATCCGCAAGCGCGTCGACGAGCTCCAGCCCACGCTCGGCAAGGGTACGAAGCTCGAGCTGGTAAAGGACTCCGGCGTCCGCGTCGACCACGCCGTGAAGAATGTGGAAGAGGCGTTGCTCGAGGGCGCGGCGCTCACGGTGCTCGTGGTGTTCCTGTTCCTCAATTCGTGGCGCTCCACCGTCATCACCGGTCTTGCGCTGCCGGTGTCCGTGCTGGCCAGCTTCATCGCCGTGTGGGTGATGGGCTTCAAGCTCGAGACGATGTCGCTGCTTGGGCTCTCGCTCGCCATTGGTATCCTGATCGACGACGCCATCGTGGTGCGCGAGAACATCG
>JAQBPY010000431.1 GCA_028287285.1 Gemmatimonadota bacterium | reverse complement strand
CATCGTAGCGCTCCAGCGACCGTCAGCATTCTTCTGGATGTAGAGCGAATCCCATTCCTGTTTGTAGAGCCCAAGATCTTTGAAGTCTTCTTCGGCCCGGACCTGCGCCACAAGCATTGACCCGTCGGAAAAATCCTTGTCGGCGATTTCCGCGAGGTGGTGGACGGGTTTGATCCTGGCGAGAATGTTCGTGGTAGTGTTAACACCGCCCGGCGAGGGACGACGCTTTAGCAGCACCTCGTCCTCTGCTTCCGGGACATGATTGCGCTGCATGCCCATGGTCATTTGCCCAGCGCCTCCAGCGTGGCACCCCGTTCCAAGGATCGCGACAAATAGCACGGGCACGACGAACACGGTGGCGGATGTGCGGCGAATCAGTCTCATGTCGCTCTCTCTTGGATGATGGGACGGCTGAACTTCGCGGATTCCTTCGATTGCACCCTATCTCTCGTGCGTACCCGTGCAGGTCATCGCGCGAGGGCAAGAACGGTCTGTCGAAGTGCCCGCGCGCCGGCCAGCGTTGTGTCGGTCACCATCCTTGCGCCTCTCGCCCAGAGGCGCGCTTCGTCGCCATGACCCTTTCGAAATGCTAATTCGGCTCGAAGGGTCATCGCCGGCACGAGCGTTCCGGCATTGGCGAGATTCATCAACTGGCGAACCGGCATGTGCCGCAACGCATCAAGCGTCGGACCGATGGTTCGCAGCGCGGCATCCGAATCCCCGATTGACGCGAGCAGCCAAGCTTCCGGGTACAAGGCGTCAAGAGTGAGATCGGCGGCCGGCACGTTGCTCCGCGCGCGAGCGCTCGCGGCAAGTATCCGCCGAACGGATGCGGTGTCGCCACGCCCGTGTGCCACCTCTGCGGCGATGAGATCGTTGGCGCCGGGATCAAGGTCGGCAAACCCCTGTGAGCGATAGACTGGGTATGCGAGGCTTGCGGGTTGCCCGATCAATGCCTGGCGGGCCGCCTGGCGGTGCTCTGGTAGCACGGCGTTCGCGATGCCGTTCACCAGCCGCGCGTCGAGATATCGCAAGCTATCCGCAGGCCCGCCGAGCGCCGCGTAAGCCAGAAAAGCTCGTGCAGTTGCGAGTACTTCGTCAGGCGCCTGCTTCATTTCGTCGTCGCCAGAGGGGCTGCGCGCCGCCAGAGACGCCGATCTGGTGGCGTCACCGACCAACGCGGCGAGGCTGGCAAGGAGCCGCGCGTCTTCTGCTGTTTGCGCCGGCGAATGCAACAAAAGGGAGTCCGCGAGTGCCCTGGAGTTCCGCAATTCGCCCAGAGCGCCTGGCAACGCGAACTTCAGCCGAAGCCAGGTCTCCGTGACCGCGAGCCGGAGTGCTTGCGACGGATCGGTGGCAAGACGCCTGCTACGGCGGATCGTATCAATCGTCGCGCGGTCACTGCGAAGCTCCATTGCTTGCCCCAGTTCCTCCAGAGCGTCGGCGCTCTGCGGATAGAGACTTGCACGTCTAGATGCGATGCGGAAGAAGATTTCGCGCTGCTGTTGCACTGCGCTCGTCCGGCTCGCTGGGGGCGCGGCCGACGTCATCGCGGACAGTGGGTATGGAACGAGTGCGAGCGTGTCGGCATCGAGCGCGGGGTAGGCACCATAGCGCGTTGCATCCTTGCCGAGACCATAACCCACCACAACGGCTGCGTTGTCCGTGATCAGTGGTCGGCGCACGATCCGGTCAGCACGCTCGACGCAACACTCGTTGATCCTCGGCAGCAAGTCGAACGCACGCCCGATTGCCCATACAGCGCGCTGTCGGCTGCCGCGAAAGCGCCATCCGGACGGACTTGCCGGGTCCTTTACGACTGCCTTGTCGCGGAGATTGCAGGTGCCAAGGCCGTACCATGCGGCAAAGTCGACGGAGTCACTCGCGAGCAGGTGCCCGTAGTCCACGCACGCGTCGTGGAAGTGCGATGCACGCAGCGACTTGAGCGCCGCCGCATGATGCCGTTGCCTTTCGGTAAGACGTGCGGTACCGTCGAGCGTACGGGACACGAGTGTTGCCACATCGGGCGCATCCTCACGCGACCACGATCTCACATACGCGAGCCCCAACGTCGCTTGCGGAAAGTTCGGGTCTGCACGGACTGCGACGGCGTATTCGGAGTCCGCCTGCGGGAGGTTCCAGGTACTGACGGCGGCTCTGGCGGCGAGATAGTGATCGAACGCGAGGCGGTTCCGTGTCCCGCCCATTGCGTCCTCGCTTGCGGCCTCCTCGTCCCTCGGAAACAAAAGCACGTATGCGAGATGTGCAACGACGGAGTCCGGTGTGTTACCTGGAGGAAGCGACGTCATCACGCTGCTGATCGTCTTGCCTGTGCGCACATCGATCATTTCGGCGCGGAGTCTATAGCGCTGTTCGGCCTGTTGTTGGGACAGGATGATGTATCGTCCCGCGCGTAGCGAGCGCGCTAGCGTACGGGCGTGTGCCGCCAGCGGAGCAGATGGCGATGCCTCGAGGGCAACATTCACGTCAGTTGTCCCCACCACACTCACTCCCTTCCATTGGGCGAGTGCGTCCCCCAAACGCTCATCCATCGCGAGGTCCACTGCGTGCGGTGCGTGCACCTCCGCAGAGAACACGGCGATCCGAGCCGTGTCCAATGACGTGTTCATGAGCCAGCGCACGCCGTCGTCGAGTGCGTCGCTCGCCGACAAATCCGACTTCGCGAGCGCAGCTCCCGCCCCCGCCATGAGCACCGCAGCCACGGCTACTGTCCACCGTCGCGAACGGCTGTGATTGGCCAACTTCTGCGCATCGACGGGGACAGATGACGTGACGGCGCGCGACGCAACGGCGAAGTCGCCCACACTGCCGAACCGATCCCCCGGCACCTTCTCCAGCGCGCGCATCACGGCGGCCTCCACACCGGTCGGCGTCGTGTGCCGCCGAAGCCGTAGGGGCTTCGCCTCCTCAGCGATATGCCGCATCGCGATCGCGCTCGCCGTCGGCCCCGTGAATGGCGGCTCCCCCACGAGCATCTCGTACAGCACGCACGCCAGCGCGTATTGGTCCGCCTTCGGCCCGACATCCTTCTCCGCGGCCGCCTGCTCCGGCGACAGGTAGTGCGGCGTCCCCACCGCCAATCCGCTCGCCGTCAACCGCTCCGTGTCGACCTCCGACAGCGCACGCGCCAGCCCGAAGTCCAGCACGCACGCGCGACCGTCGGCGAGGATGATGTTCTCCGGCT
>JAQBPY010000427.1 GCA_028287285.1 Gemmatimonadota bacterium | reverse complement strand
TTCTGGCAGCTCCGACCGGTATCGCTTGCTGAAGTCGCATCCCAAAGAGTGCTTATCACGCGGAACGTTCGTTAGCGTGCAGGCGGTATGAAGTAGATCCGATATCGGAAACTCTCGGCACCTCCGTACGCGGCCGGTTTAAAGAATCTCTCAACACACACACCGCCGTTCGTTGTTATCACATGCTGCGACCCAACGTTGCTAACGTCCGTCGTCAATTCAACATACGCCAAATTCTCCTGGCGAGCTTCGATAAGCAGTAGTTCAAGTGCCTTGGTTGCATAGCCACGTCTGCGCTTCCACGGGACGACTGAGTACCCGATGTGCCCGAGGCAATGTGGGGGGAGATCGGTGGTGCCGGGTTGCCAGCGGAAGCCGATAGCGCCACAGAATTCCCCGTCCCAAAGCCATCTGCGATATCCGGGAAGACGCGCGACCTTCGAGCCGTCCGGAAGTACGACAGGCGGACCCGCGCCCGCACGATCAATCTCTAGAGCGAGAAAAGCGTCCGGATCATCGGCTATGCGCGCAAGTTCTTCCTGGGCTGCTTCCGGTCGAAGGTTGTCGGGCGACCATCCTCGCTGCAGGGCGTCGATGTAGCCCGGCAAGTACTGGGCAGCTGGCCAAACGAGGTGCATCTACAAAGAGACGAGGTTGAACAACGGGCGCGGATGAATCTCCGCGCCCGTTGTCACAACAACGTCAATGACCCCGCGCTGAAAACTCAATAGGAAGTATCTACAGTATTGAGCTGACGGCGGATCGTATTCCACGCGTTCTGCAGCTGCGACGACGAACGCGCATTAGGAATCGCGGCGTCGACCCGACGCGCGGCGTTCGCCAGCGCGCGGCCAGCCAGCACCGCTCCATTGGGATTGCTGCCGCTCGCAACGATCTGTTCATAAATCGACGCGTTGTCCGCGAACGCCGACAGAGCAAACCACAGATCGAGATCGCCCTGCGCGTACGAGCGCATCGAATCCAGACGACCGACTCCCGACGCCGACAGCTCGCTGCGATATCGCGATACCAGATTCTGCGCGTCGCGACGTACGGCGGACGCCTGCGCCGCCGACAATATCGAGCCTGATGAAGTGGAGCCAGTTACACCACCACCAACATTGATTCCCAGCGCTTGCGCCGTGCGGCCGTCGAGATTGCCGGTCGCGCTCAAGCCACGATCCACCTGGAACTGGAACAGCGCGCGACGCGTCGCGTCATCGAGCTGACCCGACACCGGCCCGCGATAATAATTCTGCTGCGCCAACGCCTGCTGCGCCGCGCTTATCCGGTCAGTCGCGGTATAGATCGTCGATCCTTCGAGACCGCGGATCCGTCCGCCACCCCGCAGCGTTACCGGACTCTGCAGATCGACCGCGAGCTGAGTCCCAGCCGGCACACTCACGTCGCGTCCCTCAGAGAGCAGGCTGCCCAGCGCCGCAAAAATGTTGTTGGTGCTCTTGCTCGAGCCGGCGCCGGCGATCGCCGCACCGACCCCACCACGCTCACCGACCAGAACCACGTGCGCGTTGGGATTGCTCTCGATCTGCCGACGCTCGGCGGAATCGGTGCTGGTGAGCTTGCCGCTGATTGGAAACGTCGCTCCGCTGGGGAGGGTCAAGCGGTCGAACACGACCTCGATCACACCCGATTGCTGGCGAGTGGCAGGCGTGGCCAGCGAGACGACGCCGCGAATCCTGCTCCCGGAGGGAATGACAGTGTACTCGTCGACGCCGATGCTCCCCTCGACGTTGGTCTCGAACGTCTGGCCGCTCCTGGCGTTTGCAGACTGCAATGGTGCGGTGGTGCGAACGATGATGACGGTTCCGGCCGGCAATACAACGCGCGACTGCGCGGATGCCGATGACGCGGCGATGAACGCGAGCGCGAGGCTCGAGGCCGCATATTTCGTGAGTCGATTAAGGCGCATGACCCCTCCTGATTGGCTTATTGAGTGACTTCGATAAGCTCTCTATTCAAGAGGCGTTCCGAACTGAGGCGTAGAGTATTGTTGAGGTCTAAGTGGTTGCCACTGAGGCGTTTGGGCAGTCTTGGCGAGTTACCGAACGGTTAGGTGCCCTCTCGCCACCACAGAACGCTCGTGCGCGGCGAGCTCGCGCGCACGTCGCGCGCGCCACTGCAGCTCCGGATCCGCTTCTTTCAGCACTTCCGCGACCAGTTCGTAGCGCGCCGCCGCGAGAGCGTTCTCGCCTTTCAGGGTGTAGAGGTCCCCCAGGCGCTCAAGCACGTGGACGAGAAAAATGGCGTCCCAGGCCGGCGAGTCGGGATCGGGCTCAACCAGAAAGCGCTCGTAGACCGCGATCGCTGAGTCGGTTGCGCCGATTGCTTCATACGCGTGTCCGAGTGGTGGAAGACGCCCGGATGTGTACCGCACTTGGCCCAGCTCGGTGATTGCCTCGGGGTAGCGCCGTTCCGCGAGATAAATGAGGCCCCGGAGATTGTAGTCGATACGATAGAAGTACCAGTTGTGTTGAAGGGAAGTGAGCATTGCGCTAGCGCCAGCCGTGTCGCCAAGCAGCCCGAGATGGCGGCCGGCGTCCTTGTAGATGTGCATGCTACCGGAGCCCGAAAGCGAACCTGGCGGATGTCTCCGCAACACGTTGTGCAGCATCGCGAGCGATGCCGCGGTATCGCCGGTGACTCCAGCCCGGATCGCGGCGAACCACGAAATCGCCCGGATCAGCGCACCATAATTGCCCGCTTGCTCCAGCATTGCCATCTGCTTGGCCTGCAGCGCCTCCGCCTCACGAAACCTGCCGCGAATCGCCAGCGCGACGACCGGAAGCTGCCCGGGTTGCACGTTCCACGTGCGGTCGCGCGTCGCCTCTGCTGTGAGTGAGTCGGCCGCCACGTAGTCGCGCCGGGCTGCTGCGAGCCGGAATGCATCGCGATACCAGAGTTGCGACGGACCGAAGCGATCACGCCACGCGCGCAACGACCGCTCGGCTTCCCTGAACTTGGTGCCAGCAATCTGCGCGAGCACCAACTCGTCGTACACACGCGGCATCTCGTATCCGGTCCGGAGCGCTTGGAGCGCAGGAGCCTCCGATTCGGCCCAGCGCCCGACGTGCTTCAGGTACCACGATAGATTCCAGAGCGCCTGTCCATCATCGGGATTAAGGCGGAGGTGGTCCTGGTAAAGCCGCACGGCCTCATCGAACTTCGAAGTTGGGTCACCCGGGCCGGCGAAAATCATCCCGTCCCGGATGGCGAGTAGCTCTCCCGGTGACAGGCCGTCGGCGAATCGCATGGCCGTGCGCCACAGCTTCTCTACAGTGTCAGGGGTCGGTGCCGCGGAGCCCAGCTCGTTCCACGCACCGCCGAGCTGCGAGTAGGCCATGGCGAAGGTCGAGTCGAGCCGGATGGCCCGCTCGTAATAAGGAATGGCGTCCCGTGAGTCGAGTGCGTTGTAGCGGAGTCGGTCTCCCTCCGTGTAAGCGATCAGCGCCTCGAGCGACGGCGTAGTGACCGACCGCAGTGCGCTGCGGGAATGTCCGCTTGTGACAATCGAACCGCGTAGACGCTCACCGAGTGCGACAAGCGCGGGCAGCACGTCAGCCGAGCTTGCCGCCAAGGTCCTCGGGCGTACGAGGACTCGCCCGTCACTTCGCACCAGCTCGGTCAGAATCTCGCGGCCGCTGTCCGTCTCCCTGATCTGCCCGCTGACCACTGCCGCGGCGCCTTCGCGAATTGCCAATTCGCGTGCGACGGAATCATCGAGCGGTCGCATTGGATCTCGTCGCATCCGCCGCAGGGCCTCGGCTAGCTCCGCCCCTTCGAGTGACCGCACGCCGGGCGTACGGCCGAGGGTCGAGCGCAGCCATGCGCCGGTGGTGACGCCGAGGACAGTATCGGTCGCCGAAAAGTCCGCTACGACGAGGAGAGGCACCCCATCGCTCGCGGTCAGCGTGTCGCGTCGATTGAGTGCGGCGAGCAGGGCAACCAACGCAAAAACCAACGCGGAGAGCGCGAGCAGGACCGGTAGCCGCAAACCTGTTTGCACAGGGGCGTCGCGGTGTGAGGTTGTCCGTGACTGCTCCGGCTTCTCTACAGATGCACCGAGTTGCGCGACATCACGCGCACCCACCGCATCGCCATCGGTGGCGCTTGCCGCGTGTGAAGTGTGACCATGATTCTTGATCGCCGCGACAAGCGCGATGGTTTCTGGAGACGGTGCGGCGTCATACTCCGTCGCGACGTGCGCTGCGAACCCCTCGTAGGTGCGGAGTGCTGCGGACCGATTGCCGGCAGCCGCCTCGAGACTCATCAGCCGTCGCAGAAGCTTTTCGTCATCCGGCGCTAGCTCGGCCGCTCGTCTGGCGTATGCCGTCGCAGCCTCGAGCATGCGCGCGGCCGCTGCGTGCTCAGTGAGACGTCCCGCGCTCGCGGTGGCGAGCGCCCGCAGTCGCGCCCGTTCACGTTCGAGCCACTCGCCGAACCCTGGTGCGTCCTGCACGTACAAGCCGGGAAGGAGTTCGCCGCCATAGAGCGAAAGCGCATCCTCATCACGATGCTCCTCGACGACGCGGAGAAACTCCGCGACATCCGCGAGGAGATGACGTGGGTCGAAGCCGATCTCCTGCTCTCCGCGTACTGTGATCGCGCCCGGGCCAAGGTTTCGCCGAAGAAAGCCGAGACTGGCGCTCAGGGCGTCGCGTGCGTGCCGATCGTCTGCCTCCGGCCAGAACATGGCCAGGATCACATCGCGACGGCGCGCCACTCCGCCGGGCGAGGCTGCGAGGTAGGTCAGTAGCGCGGCACGCTTCGGCTGACGGAGAACGGCGTCGATTGCTGATCCGTCTTCACGCCGAAGATCGATCGTACCGAGCACACGAAGCCGGATCATGACGCCTCACCGCATGGGACTCTCGACGGCCGGCCTCCGGTCGGACGTGGATCGGAGGTGGATCGGAGGTGGACGTCAGGTTGCCAATGTACGGAAGGCCAAATGGCCCCGCTACAGCCGTTTGCTCCTGGCGTGCAGTCGCCGGTGGCGAGCTGTCGTAGCTCAGGAATCCAACCCTTAGAAGGAGACTACCATGACGGTGAATCCGACCCACGCACATCCCATCCCATGGAGGGCGTTCATGAAGAAGCTCGCACCTCTGTGCGCAGCCGTCGCCATGTTGGCCTGCGAGAGCCCCACGACTCCTCACACGTTGAGTGTCCCCGGCAAACGCGCTGCGGCGGTGATTTACAATACCCGGGAGCAGGTTATAGCCGGGGTTATTAACGACTGCACGGGAGAGGGATTTCGTTTCGACGCGACGCTCCGCAACCTACTTGAAGTGACCGAAAACGCGAACGGCTTCCACGCCACGCATCACGCAAGCCTCTATGGAAAGGCCGTGAGTTTGCTTACCGGCGCTGAATACACTGTGAATGACGTGATCAACTTGGAGCTCAACACCAGCGCTGGTGAAAACTTCACCTTTCAGGACCACTTCATGATGGTCGGCAAGGGAAGCGTTCCCAACGAGGTATTCCACTTCCAAACTCATTACACTATCACGCCAAACGGAACAGTGACTGCATCCTACGATCATTTCACTGTGCACTGCCAAGAGTAATCAGGACGCGGCAGAGAAAGGCCCGGCTATACAATAGACGGGCCTTTCCTTTGGCGCATGTATCCATAATTGGAACAAGGGTAGGACCAGAGGCCGCTAAACGATACGGATGTCCGCCACACGCCAGGCGAGTAACGATTTGTCCGCGTACGATCCCTCCTCTTCCTCGCACTCCTCGACGATCGTCAGTTTCGGCTCCGGAAAAGAAAACGGCGGAGCCTGAAAATCCAGCGTGCGCCAGTCTCCGTCCTGCACATCACGATTGCCGCCGCGCCCC
>JAQBPY010000423.1 GCA_028287285.1 Gemmatimonadota bacterium | reverse complement strand
GTCCTTCGTTTTCGCCACGAGAATGGAGCCTCGGCATTTCCTTGCACCGCAGCGGCACGCGTAAAAGGCTTCGTCCTCCGCGGTGTGCTCGTCGGTCCGCTCGTAGCCGTAGTCATACACGAGCTCCTCGCCAGCCTTGATGTTGCGCCGTGCATCGATGAAGATGCGCTTGCGATCGATGATCGCCTCGCAGTTTCCGTCGCACGAATGGTTGAGGAAGCGCGCCGCATTTCCCTTCACCGCGCCGTCGATGACGACCTTCTCGTCGACCGTGAAGAGAAAGGTGTGGTGACGGCCCATCTTCTCGTCGTCGTAGCGCTTGTCCGCCGTGCGCCACGAGATGCGCTGGCCGAGGTACTCGATGATACGCGTGCCCTTCTTGATGGCGCGCGCCGCAAAAGCACCAGTGCCCTGGATCTTCGACGTCCGCAGCTCGAGGTACGGGTTGGGCTCTTCCTTCCAGGGGTATCGCGCGTGGATGCCCCGCTTCGACTTCGTTGCAGCCATCAGGTGAGTCCGGGTCTCGTCTTGAGGTAGGCGTCGGCCGCATGGCGCAGTGCCAGGAGCGCGGACGCTTCGAGCTCGTATTCCATCTGCATGCCGGCGAGCTTGTCGGCCGAATGCCTGGCGCTCAGCGTCTTGCCCAGTGCTTCGCAGCCGGCGTGACGGCGCGCATACTCCCGGCTCGCGTGCCAGAGCGCGTTGGCTTTGTGCCACCAGGGTTCATCGCGGTCGGGATGCACGTGTGCCGCGGCGGATGAATACGCCTCAGCCAGCTCTGCGAGCGAACCGTCGCACATCGCACAAATGGCATCGAGGTGCTTGTGCTCGAGCTCCGGCTCTTCCACATCGGAGCGTTTGGCGGCGCGGTCGTGCTGGCGGCAGCATTCCACGGCGCTTCGGTAGAGCGCATCCGCGCAGTTGCGGACGATTGCCATGGAATCCTGCGCTGGTGCGGTCTTGGGAGTACGAGTTGCGTTGGGCATAGCATATCGAGCGGTAGGCCTGTGCCGAACGGTTGCCCGGCCGCCTCGAAAGATGCCTGGACACGCAGCCTTCTCCAAGTGCCTTGACTATAGGTAGCCCATCGCATCCAGTGCTTCGTACCGGCGCAGCGGGGACGTCGGGAAGTCCGTGCCCGCGCCGTCCAGCCGGTACGACTTGCCCGCTACATGCACGGCCGACGCGACCGCCAGCGCCGCCTCCCACGACGTGGGAATGGTATAGCCAAAGCCGCAGGCGATGAGCAGTGCCTCCCCGTAGTAGCCGGCGCTAAGCAACTGCCCGTCCTGCCTGTAAACGTCGTACAGGTAGATGTTTCGGGCGACCGTCTCGTTGAACTGAACCGCCTTGCCCGGCGCGGGATGGTCCTGGTACACCGAGAGCGACGCACCGAAGCCCGGCGCAAAGTCCGGGCGAAAGGAGCCATCGAGCAGGGCCGCGAGCGTCTCGCCCAGCGGCGCGCGATTGAGGTTCCAGAACAGGTTCGGATGGGCGTTGTACCCAAACCGCTCACACTTCTCGAAGAACCAGATGCCGTCGCGCGCGACGATGAAATTGGCGTCGCCGAATCCGGTATAGCGCATCTTCCGGTACTCGGGAAACAGTCGTCCAACGCTCTCGGTCACGGCCTTGCTCTCGAGCGGAATGACGAAGGTGAAATCGAAGGCGCACCCGCAGAAGTCGCCCAGGTCGCCAGTGAGCTTGCGCTTGGATTCGAGCGCCATGAACGCGAATACCGGCTCGCCGTCGACGAACCACACTTCGATGTTCGTCTCGATGCCGTCCTTTCGCTCCTGCAGCACGAAGGGCCCCGAATTGGTGATCGTGCGGAGGTGCTGGCGAAGCTCGAGGTTGGCTTCTGCGGCGCTGTCGCTCTGCGGCAGCCAGGTCTCGAACGTTTCTCCCACGTCCGGCTTGTAGACGAATGCCGCGTCGGGCGTTTCCTCCAGAAAGCGCAGCGCGTCGGCAGGATCGGTGAACGCGTGCGATGGCGGAGGCACGAGCCCGTACGAGCCCATGAGACGAAGGCAGGCGTCGCGGTCGTGCTCCATGGTGTCTGCGTACGTGCCTCCGCCAAAGACCCTGTACCCTTCGGCGCGGATCAGCTCGTTCTGGCCGACGGAATGGTTCTCGTCCCAGATCCAGATTGCATCGCGCCACTGCGCACGGTCGCGCATCACGTCGCCAAGGGGCTGTCGCGCAACGAGACCAGTCCCGACCAGCTGGTACCGATCCTCGAGGCGACGGTCGTCAATACCGGCGGCGGCCATCAGCACTTCGTGCCCCTCGTCCTGAAGACGAATGGCAAACCCGAGCCCGGCGAAATGCAACGTGGCGACGACGAAACGCATTGGCAGGAGTGGATGGTGGATGCCTGCCTTTCGCACGCTGTGTGCCGCGCATACTCTTCACCCATGCGCCTGAACCTGCTCATCCTCGCCGGCGTGGTGCTTTCCATTTCGGCGTGCAACTCCACGAACGATGGCACGGGCATAGGCGGCACGGCCGTATCGAGCGTGACCATCACGGGAGCATCGGGCTCGTTCGCGTCGGGTTCGTCGGTGCAGCTTACAGCCAGTGCGTTCGACGCGGGCGGTGCCCGGATCGCGAAGCCCGGTACGTTCGTGTGGTCGTCCACCGCGCCGGGCGTCGCGACGGTGGATCAGGCGGGCAAGGTATCCACGCTATCAACGGGTACCACGTCCATCACGGCGTCCGTCGGCGGCATTGCGGGCAGCACGAGCCTCACGGTGGGCGCGCAGGCGGTATCAACGAAGGACACGGTGTTCACCCTTCCGGTGGCGTTCACACCGAATCTCGTCACGATCACATCGGGCGCCTCGGTGACGTTCATCTTCGGGGGCAGCGTGGAGCACAATGCGATCTTCCGCGCGTCAAATCCGCCTGGCAGTCCGCCGGACATCCAGAACGCCACGAACAGGACGTTCACCCGGACGTTCACATCGAAGGGGACGTTCAACTACGACTGCACGGTGCATCCTGGAATGACGGGACAGGTGGTGGTGCAATAGGGCGGTCGGTGGGTCAGTCAGTCAGTCAGTCAGTCAGTCAGATGACAGACCGACAGACCGACAGACCGACAGACCGACAGACCGACAGACTACCTCGTTGCCCCCCGCGCTGTATACGCCCAGCCGGGAAACACCACGTCCAGCGCCGGATTGCCCATGCGCTGCTGCACGATTTCGGCGAGTATGTCGCGATAGTCGATCGTTACTTTCAGATCCTGCCCCGATTCCAGATTCGCCGTCGCGAGGCCGGGCCAGTTGTTCACCATCACCCGGCCGCCCGCGATGTTCTTTCCCATCGCGAACATCACCGTGCCGCGGCCGTGGTCCGTGCCGTTGCTGCCATTCTCCCTGGCGTTGCGGCCGAACTCCGATACCGCCACCGCCGTAACCCCCGTCGTCGGCGCAAGGGCGATGACGTCCAGATAGAATGCCGCGAGCGAATTGGAGAAATCCTGCATCGTCTTGTACATCGAGCCCGCCAGCGGGTCCTGGGCGGAATGCGTGTCCCAGCCGCCAATGTCCACCTGCGCCGCTTCGATGCCGATGTCGGCCTTGATCAACGCCGCCACAGACTTGAGCGCCGTGCCGAAGCTCGACGTGGGATAGACCGCGCCGTTGGAGGGCTTGTAGGTGGAGATGCCAACGGATTGCAGGAGCGTCACCGTGGACGCCGCGTCAATTGCCGCGGCGTGGATGGGCTCCGTGGCCGTCCCGTAATCCGCCTGGAGGAACGCGAGCCGCGCGGCCGATGTGGACGCCGTGCCCGTCAATGCAAACGTGGCCGGGTTCGCAATGGGCAACGTCCTGGGCGCGCCCACGAGCGTCTTCTGCAAGCCGCTGGCAATCCCCAGCGCACGCAGCGGCGCATTGCTCCGCACCGGCGGCATGCTCGCCAGGTGCCGCCCGAGCCAACCGGTCACGAGCGAAACGTCGTTGGGCTTGCCCACTTCCATGTACCGCTGCGCGTCGAAATGCGAGCGCGAGTTGTTGAACTGCCCGGTTGCGTGGACCACCAGGAGATCCTTTGCGGCGAACGCCGGCACAAGGCCGGCCATCGCCTGCGGAAAGGCAAAGAAGTTGTCGAGCGCGATACCTTTGGCCGCCGTTCCGGCCGCAGCGTCCGGCCGTGGAATCGCAATGGTGCTGCGGGCCGTGTAATAGGCCGGGTCGCCGAAGGGCACGCACAGGCTCAATCCGTCCGCACCGCCCCGCATGAACACCGACAGGATGACATCGCGCGCCGACGCATGCGTCTCCGCGAGCATGATCCTTGGCAGCCAGGCCGGATAGTAGGCAGCCGCAGCCGCGGCCGCGGCCATCGATCCACCCGCCGCGCGGCCAATGAACTGTCGTCTGGACAGCTCATTGTATTCGGCGCACCCGGAATTGCCGTCGTGCAGGTCCGTTGTCATGACATGCGCCTCAGTACCACTGAAATGAATTCGAGCCGATGGCAAGTGCCAGCGTCTCACGGACGCGCGCGGCGTTATAGGTGCCCGCTTTCAGGTACGCCGCCAGCGACGTCCGCAGCGCAGGTGCGATCTCGCCACCGAACAGCCGCTTGTCGATCACCGAAACGGTGAGGTCCGCCGTGTTGCCCACCATGAACGGCGCCACGTCGACGATTGTTTCGCCGGCGGCGAGCGCCGCGTAGAATGCGCCAAAATTCCAGCGCGGCAGAATGTTGCCGGCCCAGTATTCCACCTTGTCGGGATATCCATCGGGCGTATCCCACACAAACAGCGACTGGCCGGTGGTGAACAGCTGGTTGTTCAGCGCCGTGACATTCGTGAGCGTGGGCGTCGTCGTCCGCATCGAGGAAGCAACGAGATGGAACGGCCGCTTCAGCTTCATCGGCGCGCTCACGAGCCACGCCGAATCGAGCACGGCGCGAATCATGGACTTGATGTTGCCGCCGGTGCTGGTGTAGATCGCGGCCACGGCGGACACCTGCTGGGGCGTGGGATCGTACGTGAGGAACCAGCGCAACATCTTGGTGCTGATGAAACTTGCGGTGCTCGGATGCGCCAGCAGCGTATCGAGCATCAACTCGCCTTCCTTGAGGCCCGCGGCGCCGAGTGAAACCGAGCCCGCGGGAATCCTGACGCCGAGGACTGTCTTCGCGCCCCAATCGTGAATCGCGGGGTTGAATGAGAAATCGCCGCGGCCGGCGATGGTCCACCCAGTGAATACGCGTGACAATTCCGCGACGTCGGCCTGGGTATACCCGCCATCCACGCCGAGTGTGTGGAGCTCCATGATTTCGCGCGCGTAGTTCTGGTTTGGCGCGCCGGACCGGCTCTGGTTCTGGTCGAGATATGCCATCATCGCACCGCTCTTCGCGCTCGCATACAGCAGCTGCCTGAAGGTCGTCAGCGCGTTACGGCGGATGACGTCGCGGTCGTCCACGATCTTGAGGTACGAGACCTTGCTGATGGAGATGTTGAAGTGATCGCTCCAGAACTCCACCATGCGCTCGTAGAGCTGCCGGTTGGAGAATGCAGCGCGATAGAGTGTGGCCTGCTGCAGTTGCGCGGTTACGGTGGATTCCGTGGCGGAAAACAGATCCGTGGTCGTCTGCGACAACAGCGGATACTTCGCGGCGACGAATGCATCAACCGCCGAATCGTCGATGTGGGTATGATCGAGCTGTCGCTCCATGAAGCCGCGGAATCCGTACTTCCGTGCCGCGGCGACGTCGGCGTCCGTGATGCCGTAGGTGATCCGGCGAAGCAGGCGAGACGTATCCGTGGCCCACTCCACGGGCGCAACCGGTGTCTCGTTGGGGAGCACGGGGTACCCGTGCACGGGCTTGGTGGCCGGCGGCTTCCTGATGCCCTGGGCGCGCGCTCGGCCCGGAATGATGCCCGCCACGGCGGCGGCCGCCGCGGCCATCCTGAACAGTGCGCGTCGCGAGTGTGGCTCGCGAGGAGGCGCGTCCGCCTGCGCCGCCGGACACTCTGGTGGTGCAATTGCGGTGCTCATGCGCGTATTTCCCCGGATGACATGGACGGACTCGCATTGGACGCGCCGCCCGCGGCGTTGTTAATCATTGCCCAGCGCGCATGGAATCCCTGTGATCATGGTCACGTCAGGCCATCACACGTTCTCCGCGGCCGCGTGCAACCACTTCCCAACTCGTCTCAACGACGCTGCCACGCACTCCGTAGACGACGTCGTTCAGATGGACGACAATGCAGACATGGTTTGGAATCACCCTTACGCGCTCCCCCACCTGTGGCGTCCATGAGGAGCGGGAAAGATCCAGCACGCCGTGCTCCTCGGAGGTCCGTGCGACCACCACGTCCGGGTGCTCGAGCAGCTGGCCAAGCCCCTCGCCATCGGTGCCGCGCACCGGCTCTCGGCCCAGCGCCTTGGTGCCTGCGTCGATGACCGCCTGGCCCGGTACCGCCGTGGAAATCACTGTCGCGAGCACCGTCGCGGCGCAGTCATCCCAATCACATGCCCCGATGACCGCCGTGGTCCGGTCATTGTAGACGTAGGTGCCGGGCCTGAATTCCGTCACGCCCTCGATTTCGTGCGTACGCCACAGCGTCGGCGTCGAACCGCCGCTCACGACGGAAACGTCCACCCCGGCGCGCTTGAAGCGCGCGATGGCATCGGCCAGGGAATCACTCAGTGCGCGAAGCTTGTCGTCCTGCAGCTCGGGCGCCTCGCGAACATGGCCCGGATAGAAGGCAATACCGGCAAACTCCAGGGACCGCGCCGCGCGTGCCTGCTTTGCCACCGCGATGGCGTCGTCGACCACGGGAAGTCCCACGCGGTGCATTCCAAGATCCAGCTCGACGTAGACGCCGACCCGGCGTCCGGCCGTATCGGCGGCACGCGCCATGTCGTCGATGGCCCGGGGCGAATCCAGGGCAACCGTCAACCGCACGCCAGCGGGGAGCGCGGCAAGACGCGCGGCGCGCGCGACACCCACCGGAGGATACGCCACGAGGATGTCATTGCACACTTCGGACATCACGTGCGCTTCGTACGGCGTGGCGCAGGTGAGTCCCACGGCGCCAAGGGCCATCTGCTGGGCGCCCACGCGCGGCGACTTGTGCGTCTTTACGTGCGGACGAAGACCGAGTCCATGGGTGGCTGCGTATGCTGCCGCGCGCGAAAGATTGCGCTCCATCCGGTCGAGATCGACAACGAGCGCCGGCGTCTCGAGCGCATCGAGCGAAATCACCGTCCGGCACGCAGCTCATTGTTTTTCATACACCTCGGTGTTGTTGCCAATGCTGATCGTGAGCCGGCGGCCATCGATGTCGCATCCGCTACGTGCTCGCCCCGAACGTACGCGAAATCAGCTCCTGCGCCTCGGCCTGAATATGGTGCAAATGTGCTTCGTCCGCGAAGCTTTCCGCATAGAGCTTGTACACGTCTTCCGTGCCCGATGGGCGAGCGGCAAACCAGCCTCTCTCCGTGGTCACCTTGAGGCCACCAATGGCCGCCCCGTTTCCGGGCGCCGTGGTGGCAAGTGCCACGATGGGGTCGCCGGCAAGCTCGGTAGCCGTGACATTCGCAGGTGAGAGCCTGGCCAGCACCGCCTTCTGCTCGGGCGTGGCGGGCGCATCGATGCGCTCGTACACGGGCGCACCCAGCTCCGACGTGAGCGCGGAATAGAGCTCGCCCGGATCACGTCCGGTCACTGCCGTCATTTCCGCGGCGAGCAGCCCCATGATGAGCCCGTCCTTGTCGGTCGTCCACACGGTGCCGTCGCGCCGCAGGAATGATGCGCCCGCACTCTCCTCACCCACGAAGCCCAGCGTACCAGCCATCAGGCCATCCACGAACCACTTGAAGCCCACGGGCACCTCCAGCAGTGGCCGGCCAACTTTTTTTGCCACACGATCGATCATGCTGCTGCTCACGATCGTCTTGCCGATGCCTGCCGCTGCGTTCCAGCCCGGCCGGTGCGTGAACAGATACGAGATGGCTACCGCGAGATAGTGATTGGGATTCAGGAGGCCCACGCTCCGCGCCACGATGCCATGGCGGTCGTGGTCCGTGTCGCATGCCCAGGCGACGTCGAATCTGTCGCGCAGGCTGATGAGCCGCTGCATCGCATACGGCGACGAGCAGTCCATGCGAATGCGGCCATCCCAGTCGAGGCTCATGAAGCGAAAGGTCGGATCCACCACCTCGCTCAACACGTTGAGCTGGAGGTCATAGCGTCCCGCGATCTCGCTCCAGTACGCGACACCGGCGCCGCCCAGCGGGTCGACGCCGAGCTTGATGGTACTCCCGCAAATCGCGTCCATGTCGATGACGTTGGCGAGATCCGCAACATACGAATCCAGATAGTCGTGCGCGCAGGTGGTGGCGGCCGTCCGTGCCCTTGCGAGTGGAATACGCTTCACGTCTTTCAGGTTGCCGGCGAGCAGCGCGTTCGCCTTGTCCTGGATCCAGCCCGTGGCGCTCGTGTCGGCGGGGCCGCCGTTGGGCGGGTTGTACTTGAAGCCGCCGTCCTCGGGAGGATTGTGCGACGGCGTGACGACGATGCCGTCCGCCAGGCCCGACGTGCGGCCCCGGTTGTACGCGAGAATCGCATGCGATACGGCCGGCGTGGGCGTGTAGCCTCCCGCGGAATCGATCCTCACGGTCACGTCGTTTGCGGCGAGCACCTCGAGTGCACTGCCGAACGCAGACTCCGAGAGCGCGTGAGTGTCGATGCCGAGGAACAGCGGGCCGTCGATGCCCTGCCCCGTGCGATAGAGACAGATCGCCTGGGTGATGGCCAGGATGTGCTGCTCATTGAACGAGCAGTGGAACGAGGAACCCCGATGGCCCGACGTACCAAAGCTCACGCGTTGCGCGCGGTTCTCCGGGTTGGGCCGCTCCGAGAAATACGCGGAGACCAGGCGCGGAATATTCGCGAGATCGGACTGCCTTGGCTGCTGGCCAGCGCGGGGATTCACTTTCATGGAGCCCTCCGAAAGGACCCCCGAAATTACATCGATCCGCGCTCCCGCGCCTTCTCCCGGGCGGGCAGTTCCATAGGCGCCGCAGCACCAGCGCCCAGCGCGCGGCCGTTGTCGGACATCACGCGTGTGACGAAGCGCTGGCCTTCACCGATGCGCTCCACTTCGATGGCGATAGAGTCAACCGCCTGATCGAGCCGGTTGAAGCGATCCGTGAACTCCTGTGGAAACGCAGTAACGGCCGCAGCACCGCGGCGCCAGATCCGCCGCGCCATGGCAATGGAGAGCGGAAAGAGGACTGCCACGATGAACATGCCTCCCAGCACGAACCCCTCCTCGGGGGGGCCGCTCCGTTGCTGGGGCGGCCTGTCCGGCAGTACGGCGCCAGGAACCGCGGCGGCATTCGCGACGTTGGCATCAGCGTCCGAGATCTGCTTTTCGACTCCGGAGATCCGCTTGTCGAGCTCGGAAATCCTGGCTTCGGTGCCCTGACGGCTGACGCCCGCCGGCAACCGATTCAACTGCAGCTCCCGGCTCAGTGAATTGCGCTTGTTTTCGAGCTGATCCAGCTGGTTGCCGAGCTCCCTCCGCTGGGCGCTGAACGCCTTGTACACGGCGTTGGGAGCGGACGTCCCCGGGCTGACCACGACTTTGGGGATGACCGGCGTGGCTGGTGCCTGCGGTGCCTGATTTTGCATCGGTGCCCGGGACTGAAGGTCGCAGAACGTTCGCGCTGGACGTCTGCCTCACCTACGGCAAAGCGCCAGCGTACGTTTCACCGCCAATCTAGCATGTGCCGAAAGCTGGGGGACGAGTAAACGCAGCCCTAGAACGATGCGCGCAGGCCGGCAGTGATGGTCCGGCCTGGGCGGATGGTCACGTTGTCGGGTTCCCCCAGCTGCCCGCCAAGGAGATTTTCCGCGGCAACGAGCAAGGTCATGCCATGCGACAGATCGCGCGACGTGCTGAACCGGAGATGCGTGTCGCCGTCGTACGCCATCCAGAAATTGCGCAGGCTGTTGCCGGTGACTTCGCGCTGCCCGGGCCCCGCCACCACGTACGCCCTGGCCAGGGAGAGCCGGTCGTAGTTGATCCAGTCCATCGCGCGCGTGGCGCCAAGGGACATGAACCAGCCGCTGTTCAGGTAGGAGGCGGTGAGCGCGGCCGTCCTGGCGGGAACGGCCAGCATCCGGTCGTTTGGACGGAGGTCGCCGTTGTATCCTGCGGCCAGGGCGCGCACCCTGCTGTCGACCGACGTGAGCGAGCTCGCGAGCGAGAACGCCCCGTGCGAGAGGTTCCCCTGGAATTCCCAGCCCGTGTTCGAGATCTCCCCCACGTTCTGGAGCTGATAGCGGACACGACGTTCCAGTGAACCTCCGCGGGCCACGGTATCGATGCCCGTTGCGACATTCTGGATCAGGCCTGTTGCGCGCTGGTCAAAGCGTGTGAGCTGCAGCGTGAGCGTGTGTCCGATGTACAACTCCGCACCGCCCTCGTACCCGGACTGGTACTCCGGATCGAGGGCCGGAAGCACGCCATTCAGGCTGCCATAGCCAGTGTTGCCTGCATATCCGGTGGCTGTGGAGCGTGCCGGCGTTTGCGGCGGCCGAATGCCTTTTCCATAGGCCGCGCGGAGCTTCAGCTCGACGTCGCCATACCCGCGCACCGCGGCCACGCCGAGCATGGGCAGCAGCGGGTACCGGTTGTTGCCTGTAAAGCTGTCGTTGCGCTCGACGCGTAAACCACCCGTGAGGTAGAGCGCGTCCTTCCATGACCCGCTCAGCTGCGACAGCACACCCGTGTTGTGATTCCACGTGTCCACGAGTCCTTCCACGATGGTGCCATACGCGCTGCCTGGCCCGGGAGTGACGTGGATGGTTTGCCACGTGCCCTGGCGCAGCACGGACTGCTCGATACCCAGCGTGAGCGTGCCCTGCGCCTCATCGTCGCCACCAAAATGCGCCACGCTACTTTCGCGAAGCGTGATACGATCGCCGTTGCCGCGCGCGGCCCGCAACGCCGTATCGACGGCCGACGTGAAGGGACCGCTGGAATCGGCAACGTGGTTGAGCGCATACATGTCGATGCCGGCGAGCAGCGAGTGCGTCCACCGGCCCTGCGTGGCAAACGTGGCACTGTTCGAGACGGTCAGCTGCGCCACGGTCTGCGGTATGTCGGTGGAGGCGACGGTGTTCGTCTGGACCTGGCCCTTCATGTTCGTGTCGAGCGGAGCCTGCGGCGGGCGCGGCATGATGCCCGCCAGGAGCGGATTGATGCCCGTGCCGGAACGCTTGTCGAAATACCGGGCTGACATGGTGTACGTCGCGCTCGACGACACGAGGCGAGCGTCGCCGGTGGCCGAGAGCTGCCGGGTTTCCGATGAGGGAAACAGGGCGCCCGTCTGGCCAAACACCATCGACAGCCCCGCCGATTTGACGTTGGTGCCCGTGCGCACATTGAGCCGCTGCTCGTGCACGGGAACAAGTCCGCTCGCATACGCGCTCGACGCGGCGCCCTCCGTGGAGCGGAACTGGAAACCCGATGCGTCCGCAGCCACTCCGTCGTGGCGGGTGAGCACATTGATGACGCCACTGATTGCATCGCTGCCATAGAGCGCGGAGCCTTGCGGGCCGCGTATGACTTCTACCCGATCGATCACGTCCGGGTTCAACTGCGTGACGATGAGGGGGTTCGCCACCTCCACTCCGTCGATGTAGATCTTGGGTGAGCTCGCGCCAAAGGAGCTGGCGCCGCGAATGCCGCCGTACTGCGACACGAGCGACGACGGCGACTGTGCCCACGACCACAAGCCCGGCACGGATGCATCGAGCAGCTCTGACATCGAGCCCAGCGCCTGGCGCCGCATCGTCTCACCATCGATGACTTCCACGCCGATCACCAGCGGCCGGCGCGGTGCGGCCACCGCGTTGCCCGTCACCACCACGCGCTCCAGCACGCTCACGCCATGCGGTGCACTTTCGGCCACGCCGGGCTGGTTCTTCGCGGCCGGCGCGAGCACCACACGCCCCGAGACCACGAGTACCTGCACGTTGGATCCACGCAGCAGAGCCGTGAGTATCTCGCCAACCGCCAGCCGCTCGCCACCGACACACACGCGCCGGTCCACCGGAACAATGTCGGCCGAATAGGCGAGCTGCACTCCCGATAGTGCCGTGAGACGATCCAGCGCATCGCGGAGCGAGATGTCCCGCACATGGAGCGAGACACGGGCATCCAACGGCGCCGTCCAGGTGGCCGCCGCCGCAGGAATGACCACGGGATCTTCACAGCTACGCTGCGCGAAGGCGCTCGCCGGCACGAGGACGGCGAGCGCAATGACGCTGACTGCGCGGCGAACGAGGGAGGGATCGCTCATGATGAAGCCGCTAGACCGCCTCCGGAATCACGAAGTCATTTACTTGCGGGCACCGGGTGCGACGATGCGCATCGAGCTGCCACTCTGCTCCAGCGAGCCTCCGAGCACTGCTGCGAGGACCTTGCCTACGCCGTCCGCGCCACCGCGGTCGAACGTCGCATTCACCGTCTTGGACGCCAGCACCGAGTCGATCGTCAATTCGATGCCGTACCACCGGCGTAAATCCGCGGCCACCTGCGCCACGGACGCGTCGTTGAAAACCAGGCGGCCGGCGGTCCACGCCATGTCGTCGTTGGTCGCGGACGACTGCTCCACACGCACACCGCCATCGGAGGCGACGGTCGCACGATCGCCGGCCTTGAGCGTGGCGGCACGCACGCCCTTGCTCTCCACGGCCACCGCGCCTTCGGTCACCACGACGCGCGAACCATCGGCCGCATCGCTGTGCACGGAGAACACGGTGCCGATGTCGCGGAAGGCGGCCATTGCCGTGTGCACCACAAATGGATGCGATGCGTCGTGCACGACGTCGAAGCGCGCTTCGCCCTTGAGCTGCACGTCGCGTGTGTCGACGCCAAACTGATCACCAATCGTGAGCTCGCTCCCCGGACCGAGCAGCACGCGTGTACCGTCCGGCAGCGTCAGTGAATCCAGGGCACCGACGGCCGACGCATACTGCTTCTGCACGATGCGGCCCGGCGTCTGCGACGAATTGGACGCGCGCCAGATCAGCCCCACGCCTGCCACCACCAGAATGGCCGCCGCCGCGCGAAGGGGCATGCCCCGCCACCGCGGCCGGCCACGGCTGATGGGCATCACGGACGGACGACGAGGTGCATCACCGCGAATGACACCCAACTCACGCCGCGCACGAACCGCGGAAAGTGCCGCTTCGACTTCTGCGCTGGTGGAAGCCGCCGGCTCGGGCAGGCGAACGGCGTCGTCGAGCGCGAGCAGCAACGCTGCATGCTCCGGATTGGCATCCAGAACCCTGCGCATCGCAGCCCGTTCCTCTGGCGTGCCCTCACCGGCGACGTAGGCCGCGATGGCGTCCCAGTCGGGGGTGGAGGAAGCGCCGGAAAACAGATTCTGGTCGGTCATGCTACTCAGACACCGATGTCACGAAGCACCCCATATGGACCGGCTGCAGGACTCCCTTCGCGTTACATTATGCCTGCGGTCATGCTCGCCAAGCCTAACGATATACATCACGTGGACGAAGCGGAACTCCTGACGCGTCTTCGCCAAGGCGACGACGACGCCTACTCGGCGATCTTCAGAGAACATTATCCGATGCTCGTCGTGACCGCGACGCGCCTTCTCACCGAGCGCGCGCTGGCCGAGGAAATTGCGCAGGACGTGATGCTGGAGCTGTGGCGGCGACGTGAGTCGCTCGTGCTTACCGGCCCCGTTCGCGCATATCTCCAGCAGGCCACGCGCAATCGCGCCCTGAACCGGATCCGGCAATCGCGCACGGCGCAACGCGGCGAGGTCTACATCAAGGGTCCTTCCGAATCGCCGCCATCCGATTCTCGTGCCATCGCGGGCGAGCTGCAGATGGCCGTTGCCGGCGCCATCGCGTCGCTGTCCGAGCCGCAGCGCGAGGTATTCGAGATGAACCGCACGAAGGGTCTTACCTATGGAGAGATCGCCGAGCTGCTGGGCATCTCGGTGAAGAGCGTGGAGGCGCGGATGGGGCGGGCGCTCAAGCAGTTGCGCGAGCAGCTTGCGCCGTGGCTGCCTGATGGGGGTGGGTGGTAAACCCCGGGTGAGAGCGCAGGTCCTTCGCTCCGCTTGGGACGACACACATCTTCCTCGTGAAGACACCATGTGTCGTGAAGACAGCCAAGATGTAGGGTGATCCGCGCAACCTGTGTCTCCTGACCGGTGCGGATAGTGCCGCGCGGGAAAGCCCCGCACGCCGGCCGCCATTTCGGGAGACACACCATGACGCGGAATATTCGAATCATCATCCTCGGCGGCGCCGCCATGCTCTCGGCAGCGTGCGCCGAAAAGATCAGCAGCACCTCCGGTCTCACCTCACTCGACGCCGCATTCATCTCCACGCCGCTGGGCTTCGAGTCCACCTCCAGCAGCTTCTCCGGCGAAGGCTCGAGCGGCACCGCGTTCATGCCCGGCGGCGATCACGGCGGCCAGCGTGGACCAAACGGTCTAATGGGCGGACATGATTTCATGGGTGGCGGTTTTGGCCCTGACTTTCTCGGCGGTCCGCTGGGCGGCGGCGGACGTCCGTTCGATCGCGGTGGCCTTCCTTCCGCCTGCACATTCTCATCGGCCACCGGCATCGTCACCTGCCCGGCCGAGACGCACGATGGCCTGACCATCACGCAGACGGCGATCTTCAAGACGGCAGCGAACGCGGCCCAGGCAGCCTTTGACAGCCTGACCAATTCCGTGACGAAACACGTTGCCGTATCCGGCACGCAGACGCGCCGCGACAACGCGGTCACGACAGTCAACCACGTGAGCGACCAGACCGTCACGGGACTCGCCTCCACCGCGACGCAGCGCACCGTGAACGGCACGTCAAAGGGAACGGAGACGTCGACCGGCACGGATACCCTGGGCACGTTCACCGCAGCGCGCGCCATTGGTGACACCACCACCGGCGTCATCATTCCGATCACGAGCGGCAAGCCCACCTACCCAACGGCCGGCACCGTGATTCGCTCCATGACCGTAACGGTCACCTACACGGGCAAGTCGCCCACGACACGCGCACGCCGCGAGGTCGTGACGTACGACGGCACGGCAACGGCGAAGCTGGTCGTCACCCAGGACGGTACGACCAAGACGTGCACGATTCCCCTGCCGCACGGCCGTCCCACCTGTACCTGAGCCCGATGCGGGAATGAAAAACGCCGGCGAGAAATCGCCGGCGTTTCTTGTGTCGCGCACACACTCGCCGCACAGAAAACAAAAACGGGCCTGACGCGCATCCAACGCGCCAGACCCGCTTTCGTTTTGTGGCTCGAGCACCCGTACTCCCCCACCGAGGCACGAATGCCCTCCCCACGCACTGCTCTCTTCTCCCCAGAAAGGCCGGGCCGCGTAACGGTCGCTGCGTCGGCTTCGGGAAGTAGACACGTGTCGGTGAACACACCCTACGTGTTAGAAGGGCAAGGCGGAAAAAGACATTTCGGCACCATCCCACCTGAAGGTGGCGCGGATACTGGGGCGCAGAAACTCGTGGTCCACGCGGTTGTCGGGATGCTCGTGGCTGAAGCCCACGATCTTCTGCCCCGAGTAGATGCCGAGGAAGATTCCCATGGCGATGTCGCTGGTCCAGTGTTCGTCGAGATACATGCGCGCGAGCGACGGCATGGTGGCAGCGGCGAACAGGGCGGGGGCGATGATCCGGCGATGCGGTGTGTCGCGATTCCGCATCTCCGACACGAGCGCCGACGCCGTGGCGAAACTCGCCATCGCATGCATGGAGGGATACGAACGGTAGTTGAAGCTCGTGAATCCCTTGAGAAAATTGAACTCGTACGGATCGCCGTCGCGCTTCTCTCCGACTTCGTCGATCACGTACGGGCGCCCGCGACCCAGTATCCCACGCACCACCTGGATGAACATCGCCGCCGACGCAACGGATTCGGTGGTGTGGAATGCGACGTCGGCGGTACCCGCATCGTGACTGAGACGCGCGATGCCGTAAACCGCGCCGCCGGTGATCATGAGTGCCGTCTCGGTGACCAGGCTCGCCCGGTTCGCGGCAGTCTCGAGCCCCGGATGTCGCCGGTGGAATGCGGTATCCGTGAATTTGTGGGCGACGCGCGAGTCGATGAGCGTGAATGCCGCGGAGATTCCCGTCGCCGCTCCCGTCAGGGCGATGTCCCGGCCATTGATCAGCACCTGCCCCTGCGCGTTCGTGGCGATGCAGAGCAGCAGGGCAGCGATGGTTCGGCGCATCATGTGAGCCTGAGACGGTTGTACAACATGCCTGAAGCGGCAGAGATTAGCATGCCAATTGCCCAGCCTCCGATGACGTCCGTGGTCCAGTGCGCGTCCAGGTAGATACGACTCGCGCCAACGAGAAGTGGTATGATGACGGCGAACGCCACGGCAACGGCAGGCGGAACGAGACCTTCGCGCCAGGAAACGTAGGCGAGTGCACAGCATACGGCGGCGGCTGTAGTGGCGTGCGCCGATGGAAATGAGTATGTGTCTTCCACGACGTGCCGCAGTCCAACGGGGCGCGCCCGCGCGAAGACGCGCTTGAGTCCCGTATGGGCTGCATATGCCGCCAGAGGTGCCACGAGGAGTGCCACGGCTGCCCCGCCGCGCCTCCGGAACGCCATGAGTCCGGCTCCCGCAACGCACACCCACATGAGTGGATTAACGGACCCGATGATGGATACCCAGGTGAAAAACCTGATGGCGAGCGGCCATTGGTGGGTCACTACCCACGTACGCAGGGACGCGTCCAGCGCGTTGGGGTCAGTCGCGACCATTCGTGGTGGTCTGCGGCCCGAATACTGCCTTGGTGAGCTCTGCCATATCGTTCATGGGGTATGTAAATGCAGGATTCGGGCGCGATGATTCTCGACGTCCGCAAGGAGCACCGTTTGACGCAGCCGTTCGATCATTCATTCGTGGTTCGTGTGGCGCTGGCCGGGACCCTGTTTGGTTGCGGGCAGCAATCGCCGTCGCTGCCACCGGCGCCGCCCAATGCGGCTGACGTCGCGCCGCCGGCGTCGCTTGGGGCGTTGTCGCGATTCAGCGTGCCGCTCGAATACGACTTCACCGCGGTGATGAAGCTCGTGGACCAGGTGGTGCCAAGAACTTTTGGCTCCATCGACAGCGTGAAGATGATGGGCACCGACAGCCGAAAGCACTATGCCTTCGAGGCCACACGGGGTCCGTTCACGGCATTCGCGGACGGCAACCAGGTACATCTGCGTGCGACGATCGAGTACAAGGCGCGCGGCTTCTACAAACCGCCGCTCGCGCCGACCATCTCCGCGGGTTGCGGCTTCGGCGCGGAGAAACCGCGCATCGTGGTAGAGCTCGCGACACCGCTCGGTCTCACCCCCAATTGGCATCTCGTGTCGCACGCGCGCGTCGTGAGCGTGGCTCCTGCGTCCAGTACACCGCGCGATCACTGCGACGTGAGCATGCTCCACAAGGACGTGACGCCGCAGGTGGTGGAGGCAGCCACGGCAGGCCTGGCGGGGCAGCTCCGCAACATCGACAGCAAGGTGGGAAAGGTCGACCTCACGTCACACGTGACCGAATGGTGGGGCATGCTCGCCAGGCCCATCCGTCTCGCCGACGGTGTGTGGCTCGTCCTCGGCCCCGAGCGACTGCGCGCCGGCAAGGTCTCGGGGCGCAGCAAGATCCTCGTCGTCCCCGTGAGCCTCGACGCGCGCCCACGCATCGTCACGGGCGCCGCCGAGCCGGTCGAGCCGGTGCGCGCACTTCCACCTCTTGCGCGAGACTCGGTCTCGGACGGCTATCACATCGTGATGGACGGCGTGGTGGACTACGTGACCGCTTCGCGCGAAATGACATCGGCGCTGGGTGGCAAGAAGCTCGAAGAATCCGGCAAGTCCATCACGGTGAACGAGGTGGGTGTCGTTCCGCTCACGAAGGGGCGTGTGGCATTCGCCATCGCCTTTACCGGCGACGCCACCGGCAAGATCCGGCTCATCGGGACGCCGCTCTACGACCGTCTGCATCAGCAAGTGCTCTTTCCCGATCTGGACTTCGACCTCGACACGGACAGCAAGGTGCTCCAGACCTATTCGTGGCTACGGACCGGCAACCTGCGCAAGGAACTTCGCAAGCGTGCGCGCATTCCCGTGACCGCCGCACTCGACAAGGGGCGGGCTCTGCTCCTGGACGGATTGAACAGAAAGATCGGAGACGCAGTGACGCTCTCGGCGACGGTGGATTCTGTCGCGGTGCGGACACTCTTCGTCACTCGTGATGGACTCGTGGTCCGGGCCGAGGCCAGAGGGCATGCCGGCGTGTCGGTGCGACAGCGATGAGGAGCGTCCGACATGCCGGACGCGGTCGTCACGAGCGCAGCGACTATTCTCCGCGGTAATCGGTTACGCCAAACCGATAGACCGTGGTCGAGTGGAACGCCGCACCGGGCCGGAGAATCGTCGGCGGAAACAACGGCTGATTCGGTGAATCGGGAAAATGCTGCGTCTCCAACGCGAACGCCGAGTGCTTCATGTATGCTCGCCCGTTCTTGCCGAGTGGTCCGCCGGCGATCTGATTCCCGGAATAGAACTGGATTCCCGGCTCCGTTGTTTCGATCTCGAGCGTGCGTCCGCTCGCAGGATCCGTCACCAGGGCAGCATCATGCAACGTACCCGGCCGCGTATCGTCGATCACGAAATTGTGGTCGTACCCCAGCCCGCGCGCCAGCTGCTCATTGGAAGCGGCAATGCAGACACCGATGCGCCGCGGCACCGTAAAGTCGAACGGCGTCCCTTTTACATCGCAAATTTCGCCGGTAGGAATGAGCGTTTCGGTCACCGGCGTAAAGCGCGACCCGCACAGCTCGAGCTCGTGGTCCAGGATGCTCGCCGCAGACTCACCGGAGAGATTGAAGTACGTATGCTGCGTGAAGTTCACCGGTGTGGGTGCATCCGTGGTGGCGAAGTAGTCGAAGCGCAGCTCGTTGTCGTCCGACAACGTGTACGTGATGCGAACGTCCAACGTCCCGGGATATCCGCCGTGGCCGTCCGGACTCACATGCGACAGCACCGCCCCTGCACCGCTCCTGCCCTGGAACGGTTCAACATCCCAGAGCACCGACGAAAAACCTGTTAGCCCACCATGCAGGTGATTCGGCGCGTTGTTCACCGCAAGCGAGTAGCAGCGTCCGTCCAGCTCGAACGTGCCGCCGGCAATGCGATTTGCGTACCGGCCAATCAGCGCGCCAAAGTAGCGCGTATCCGCGAGATATCCGTCCAGCGAATCGTAGCCCGGCGTAATATCGGCGACGTTGCCATCCCGGTCTGCGACGCGCAGGGATTGCAGAATGCCGCCCAGGTTGAGGAAGCGGAGCTCGGTGCCCTGTACGTTGACGACGGTGTGCAGCTCCACACGCCGTCCGTCCGGCAAGCGGCCGAACGGAGACCGCTGTGTCCTACCAGCGGTCATGAATCGATGCACGAATGTAGCGGTCATAGATGTCGCGCACGGCATCGAGCTGACCGTCGCTGAGCAGCGGGAGATCGGAGGCACGCACGTTGTCGTTCACCTGCTGCACGTTCTTCGCTCCCGGAATTGCTGCCGTGACGGCGGGGTACGAGAGAATCCACTCGAGCGCAAACTGCGCCATGGTGATGTGGGCGGGTACCAGCGGCCGCAGCTCCTCAACCGCCTCGAGTGCCGTATCGTAGTCCACACCGCTGAACGTTTCGCCCTGGTCGAACGCCGCACCAAAGCGATTGAACACCCGATGGTCACTCTCGGCGAACGTGGTATTTGCGCGCATGCGGCCGCTCAACAAACCGCTGGCAAGTGGCACCCGCGCGAGAATCCCGACTTTCCTGTCGTGGGCCGCGGCGAAAAATGCCTCCGACGGCTTGAGCCGGAACATGTTGAAAATGATCTGCACCGATTGCACGCCCGCATACGTGATCGCCTGCAGTGCTTCGTCCACCTTCTCGACACTCACGCCATAGAACTTCAGCTTTCCGGCGGCGACGAGGTCATCGAGGATGGCAAACACCTCCGGCATCATGTACACGTCCGACGGCGGACAATGCAGTTGCAGCAGATCCAGCGCGTCGGTGTCGAGATTGACGAGACTCCGCTCCACGAACGCCGTGAGATTGGCGCGGTTGTACCCGGACGACAGCTGCTGGTCGAGCCGGCGTCCGGCTTTCGTGGCGACGATGATCTCCTCGCTACGCTCCTTCCGCAGTCGCGCAATCAATCGCTCGGAGTGTCCGTCGCCGTAGACGTCGGCGGTGTCGATGAAGTTGGTGCCGAGATCGACCGCGCGATGCAGTGCGCGCATGGACTCTTCGTCATCCGTGTTGCCCCACACGTCGCCGCCAATGCCCCAGGCGCCGAAGCTGACCGTGGAGATCTTCCAACCGGTGCGGCCTAATTCACGGTATTGCATGGTCTCCAACACGGGTAAGAGCAGTTTTTCACTTTGCTCCGGGCGACCGATAAGCATACAGACCGATCATTGTCCCGACGAAGCCACCGGCAACCTTCGTGCTCAGCACTGACCCATCGGCGCCTCGGCTGAGCGCCTTCCAGTCATTGGGGCTCGTGGCGTAATAGAAGTCGTACGTTCCGCCGTTTCCCACGATCTCGAGATACACCGGCGCGCTCGATGTTACCGGCACGGAGGCAGTTGCGACGACCACTGGCCGGCCGCGTCCGGCGCGCTTCTCCAACTGTACCACGGACTCACCATTCACTTTGGCGACCGACAGAAAATAATAGAACTCGTCATTCTGGAACGCGACAAGACCTGCCTTGTCGCCGTTGTTGATGGGCTCATACGTCATCGACGTGGATGCCGAGAACGACAGATGCTGCTGGCGGTGCGCGATGAATGCCGGCTGGGCCGCAGGCTCGAAGCCGGCGGACCGCCCATGCAGCGTCAACGTGCCCGGTAACGACGCAAGATCGGCCCACGCCCCTGCCGGATGCCGAATCGTTACCCAGCCTGGCGCGAGCTTGTCGGACGTGAAGTCATCGCGATATGTGAAATTGCCATTGAGCGCCACCGCAGGCGTGGGCTGCCTTGGCAAGTTGGGTCGTTTGTTCACGTAGCCAACCCTTGCGTCGCCCGCGAGCACCACGGGCCAGTCGTTCATCCACGTTACCGGTAGCATGAATGTCTCGCGGCCGGTGTTGTACGTGTCGTTCGCATAGGGACGCGTACCCAGGAATACGGCCCACCATTCTCCGGCCTGCGTCTCCACGAAATCGGCATGGCCCGTGGACGTGACCGGAAACGCGCGGTTGCGATCGCTGCGGTCGAGTTGGCGCTGCGTAAGAATGGGATTGCCGCTGAATGGCACGTACGGCCCCATGGGCGCGTCGCTGCGAAACACGACTTCCGAATGCTGATCGCCGGTGCCTCCTTCTGCGCAGATCAGGTAATAGAACCTGCCGCGCTTGAAGACGTGCGGCGCCTCGATCCAGATGGGTTTCGTGCTGATGTCCACCCCGCCATTCACGATCAGCTTGCGCGGGCCCACCATCTTTTGGCCGGCGACGTCGAACTCCTGGATCCAGATCGCACGATGGCCTTCATATCGCGGCGTCTCGATGGCTTCGCCATTGTTCATGACATAGGCCTTGCCGTCGTCGTCAAAGAAGATGGATGGGTCGATGCCATCGACGCTCTTGAGCCAGATGGGATCGGACCACGGCCCCGCTGGATTCGTGGCCGTCACGATGAAATTGCCGCCGCGGTCCACGATGGTGGTGATCATGTAGTACAGGCCGTCGTGATATCGAATCGTGGGCGCGTAAATGCCCCGCGAGATTCCGGCGCTGTCGAGATCGAGCTGTGACCGGCGGTCGAGCACATTGCCGATCTGCGTCCAGCTCA
>JAQBPY010000383.1 GCA_028287285.1 Gemmatimonadota bacterium | reverse complement strand
GCCAAGAAACACCGACGTCGCAAGGATGGTCGGAAGAAAGCCCTGGGTGAACGAGATCATCATGTACTGCCGGGCCGCATCCATCCCCTGCTCGTGCGCGATTTTCGAAATCTTCACGCCGTCGGGCAGGCGGCTCAGGTTCGCAGGCGTTGCCGTCATGATGCGCTCGAGCATCATGCCCATGCTGCGCATTGCCGGGGCAACACCGAGGTAACCGAACACCAGCAGAACGAGCAGCGTTGGCAGGCCGCGATCCATGAGGTAATCGCGGAGTTGCCACAGCGCGTAAATCGACATCCGTCCGCGGCGGCGCGACATGGGGATGGCGGGAGAGGTCATCGCAAGTCCTCCTGTGCGCCGACGGCTTCACGGAACTGCTGTTCCAGCTCCGATCGCATCGGATAGACGGCGCTCACGAGCGAGCCGTCCTGAATGAGCGCGGCGAGGCCACGATTGACGGTCTCGAGCGGTGCCGCAGCGAGCTCGAACTCTCCCGGCGAGATCAGCCGTGCAGTCGCGAAGTGCGCCAGCACGCGATCGCCACCGCGCGCCATCACGAGTCTGTACGGCGTTCCCACCGCGTCGTCACGCTCCGAGACGCGTACGTCGACAATGCGCTGCAGCCTGCCCTTGTCAATGATTCCCACGCGATCCGCGAGCCGCGCCAGCTCATCGAGGTTGTGGGACGCGATGAGGATCGTCCTGTCGGGCCGTCGCAGCCCATCCACGAGATCGCGGAAGCGCTGTGTCCATACCGGATCGAGGCCATGGGTGGGCTCGTCCAACACGATGATGCGTTCCTCGCACAACAACGCCTGCGCAAGGCCCACACGCTGCAGGTTTCCCTTGGAGAGCTGGCGAATCCGCTTCTTGCGATGTTCGCCGAGACCGAGCTGCTCGATCGCATCGCTGACGCGTTGAGCAAGAGTCTCCTGCGGTACGCCTGCCAGCAACGCGTAGCGCTCGAGCGCGGAGGTGACGCGCCATGTGGCGGGAATGTTGATGAGCTCCGACAGGTACCCGATACCGAAGGTTTCCACGTAGCGCCGCGGCTCGAGGCCGTCAATGCGAATCTGGCCTTCGGTAGGACCGAGGAAGCCGAGCAGGAGCGAGATGAGGGTGCTCTTGCCGGCACCGTTAGGCCCCGCGAGGCCGAATACCTCGCCCTCGCGGAGCTCGAGTGTAAAGTCAGTGAGTGCGCTCGTTTCTTTCCCGGTCCATCCGCGGTATCGCTTGCCGACGTGCGAAAACGAAATCATTTCGTCATGGGCGGCACGCCTGTGGGTGCCGGCGCGCAGGAGCTCCACGCCCCCGTACCGGCCCGGCCAATCCACCGCACGCCTTCGTCCACCCGGCCAAGGCGCACGAGGGTGCAGCCAAGGAACCCTTCGGACAGACGGTCGGTGCTGTCTGCGGTGATGGCGCGAATGTAGAACTTGCGTGCACCCTCGAAATTCTGCTGTGCGAACAGGGCACTCGCGAGCTCGCGCAGGGCAGCACCGTTGTTCGGGCCAAGCTCCACGGCCTTTACCGCCTCGGCATTGGCGTTGGCCAGATTGCCCTGCTCGCGTTCCATGCGGGCCAGGTACACATGCGGCAACGGATCGTCCGGTGATTCAAGCGCGGCCTTGTGAAATGCGCCAACCGCTGCCTCATGTCGCCCTTCGCGATAAGCCACGACACCCTGATCGAACGAGGCGCTGCTTCCGCTTCGTCCGGCCAGGAAATACCACGCACCAACCGCAACCAGGACCACGACGGCCAGCGCGCCAACCGGCATCATCCATTTGGGCCTCGAGCGCGTGGTTGCGACGGGCACCGGTGCAACTACGGGCGCTACAATGGCGGGCGCGGCGGCAGGGACGCGAACCGTATCGCCTTCCATGAGCCCCGTCTCGAGCTTGAGGAAGGCATCGCGCGACGCGGCAATGTCGCGCTCTGTTGGCGCGTAGTCCGTTTGTGCGGCCCGCTCGCTGGCCGCGTGAAATTCCGCGAGGGCATTGGCCTGCTCGAGCGAGAGCAGCTGTCGCTGGCGGAGATCGCGGATGAGCGTCTGCCCAACAAGGGGCGAGCCGCCGATGAGCGACCGGAGGCCGGCTTCAACCGACGTCCATGCTTCGATGATGTCGGCGGCGAGATCTTCCTTGTCGCGCGAAAGTGAAAGGCGCGCCATGATGGGACGCGCCGCACTCACCGCGTTGAGCGCGGCGCGCTGGGGTGCGCCGGTCATTGGACGATGCGCAGAAGCCCCGCGTCCGCACTCCCGCGGACAAACGATTCAACATCATGGCTGGGCACGCGCACGCCGGTCTCCCGGAATGCCTGCTTGGCCATGCGGGACATGAAGCCCTCGAGCGAGTCGTCCGGACCTCCCTCTGGATTGACGTGTTGCAACGAGCGCACGATATCCTCCCACGATCCGGTGATCTGCCGGCCATCTCGCGTGAGCACGGCATGTTTTCCGAGGTCGGCGACCCCGGAATCAACATCGTCTCGCGCGTTTCCGTTGGCAAAGGAGGAAAGAAGCGTGCCGAACAGCTCGAGTTGACCGCGCGCGACCTCCACGTCGCCAATGTCGCCGGCCATGCCGCCGTCCACTTCAATGAGCAATTCGTCAATATCGTCCAGCTCGCCGCCAAGCTCGGTGAGGCGGTCTTCCCAGACCTTGAGGTCCGGGTCATGCTCCTCGAGCTTGTAGGCCGCGCGCTTCAACTCGATGAGCCGCCAGATGCCCAGCTCGTCCCAGTGGTCTTCCGGGGTGGTGCGCTCGAAATGATAGAGCGACGCTTCGTAGTCGCCGCGGTCGTAGAGAATGTTCGCGAGATAGATGCGCGCTTCGAGATGCTCGTTGTCGGCCTGCAGCGATTTCCGGAGTGAGGCGATGGCCGCTTCGTCGTCACCAAGCCGGTGCTGCGAGTAGCCAACGCACGCCAGCGCTTCCGCGCTGTCCGGGGCCTGTTGCACCGCGACCTCGAAAAACTCCAGCGAGGCGGTAAACAGCTCCTTCCGGTCGCGCGCGGATGCTTCGCGGAAAAGCGCACGCCCGCTCTGGAGCATCAACTCCAGGTCGTCCGAGTAGCCCAGCTCCAGGGTGCGACGGAAACACCGGAGGCCGGCGTCTTCGAGCCCGAACTTGAGGAGCGTTTCGCCCAGGCCGGCGAGGGCGTCTTCGTGGTCCGGCTCGAGCACGAGCGCCTCCTCGAAGCTGCGCCGTGCCCAGGCAAACTCCTCACGCGCGAGGCGCGCGTAGCCCACGCCGATGTGCAGCTCTACCGAGTTCGGATAGAGCGCGAGCCCTTCGCGAAGCACGGACAATGCATCGTCGAACTGGCCTTCGTTGTAAAGCTGGTGTGCGCGCTCGTCATACTCTTCGGAGCTCAGGAACGGAGTGGCCATGGAAACGAAAGCCTCCTGCTCGTGAGGGTTACCGTATTGTACCATTTGGAACGCGACAAGTTCAATACTGAAAACATCAATTTTATCGGGTCAGGGCTACTGCGATCTGGCCGGCCAGACGCGCATTCTCCTCCAGTAATCCCAGGTTGGCCAATAAAGATCGTCCGGCGGTTGCCTCGAGCACCGCACCCAGGAGAAACGGGGTCGTGGCTGCGCCGCGCACACCAAGGGCGGCGGCCTGCTTCAGTGCGCCGGCAACCGCGTCGTCCACGAGATCCTGGGGCAGGGCCACGCCGGCCGGAGGGGGCTGCACAACGAGCGTCGCCTGAGCCCGTCCAAGTGCCCGCGCCGCCCGATGAATTGCAACAATGTCCTCGGGCGTATCTGCCCTCGCGCTGATCTTCAATCCCGTGGTGCGGGTAAAAAACCCCGGGAGCTCATCCGTGCGGTATCCTACCACCGTTACGCCAAGTGTTTCCAGCCGCTCCAGCGTGGCGGGCAAGTCGAGAATGGATTTGGCGCCCGCGCACACCACGACCATGGGCGTGCGCGCCAGCTCGACCAGGTCGCCGGACTCGTCAAACGGCGCGCCGCGATGGACGCCGCCAATGCCGCCGGTGGCAAAAACGCTCGCGCCCGCTGCATGCGCAATGCACAGGGAGGCCGCAACAGTTGTTGCACCGTCGGCCTTTTGCGCCATGGCCACCGCGAGATCACGCGCCGCAACCTTGCGTACGCCGTCGCGTGCCAGGAATCGTTCGAGCTCCTCCGAATCCAGGCCGAGCGTGGCCACGCCGCGCACTACGGCGGTAATCGCCGGAATTGCGCCGGACCGCTCCGCGCCCTTCATCATACGCTCGGCCGCATCACGGTTGGCGGGAATGGGCAACCCTTGGGCCAGGACCGAGCTTTCCAGGGCGACAACCGGCCGTCCCGCGGCAAGTGCCGACGCGACGTTGGCCAGCACCCGCACGGTCTGGCTCACGGCGCCGTGGCGCGCTCGGGCTTGCGCGGCCATGCACGAACGATCGCCTCGCCCATGCGGGCCATCATGACGTGCGCTTCGTTGTCGATCATGTAGCGCTCGTCCTTGTTCTCCTTCGTCAGCACGCAGTATGCAATGCGCGACTGCAGCGGAAACACGCCGCACTCGGTGCGCACCTGGTTCGTTTCGCCCGTCTTGTGCGGCACGTCCAGCCCGGGCACGAAGCGCTGCAGCTTCTCGAAGTTCTCGTTGTGCGCGAGGATGTCGAGCATGGCGCTGTCGGCTTTCGGGCTCACGGCCTTGCCGTTCGACAGCAGCTCGAAGAGCCGCGACATCTCATTGGGTGTGGTAACACCCAATCCGTATTTTACGGAGCTGTCCATTGCCACGCTGGCGTTCCTGAGAAAGCTCTTGGAGTGCACCTTGGTGTGCATGAGCCCGAGTTTTTCCATCTTGTCCCACACGCGGCGGATGATGATGCGGTCGAGGAGGAGGTTCGTGGCCGTGTTGTCGCTGATGGTCGTCATCAACCACGCCGCGTCATGCACCGTTACCGTGGCGTTGTCGTGCATGAATTGCAGCGACCCCGATCCGCCCACCTTGTCCAGCCTGAGGATAGTCAGCGGATCATCGAGACCGAGCTTGCCCTGCTCCACGAGGTCGTAGACGGTGACGAGCACGGACACCTTGATCAGGCTCGCGGTTGGGAAGGTCTCGTCGCCGCGGCGCTCCAGGCGCTCGCCGGTATCGAGATTGTGGACCGTGTAGCCCACGATTCCCCGATGTGCGCCCGCGAGGGAATCCAGGGTGCGATGCAACGCGGCCGTATCTGCGCGCTGGAATTGCGCGTCGCTCCGGCCCATTGGCGCAAGCGCGGCCAGCAGGGCGACTCCCCGCCACGGCATCTTCATCGGGATTCGTGCGGCTCTGCGTCGGGCAGGTCTTCGGCGCGAATGGACTCGAGCAGGTCGCGGTCCTTCGACGACGGGTCATAGTGCGCGACCACACGAATGACCTCACCGGCATATGCGTCGAAGGTCTTCACCTTTCCCTGCGCGATGCGAATCTCGTGGCCATCCTCGAACCGGAGAATGACGGTGGGGTGATCGACATTGACGTACGCTTTGCGGAGCTTGCTCGGAATTGGCGGCATCGGGAAATACCAGGAGGGTTGTCAGGTCACGACCGTCTGTTCACCAGTGTACCGCCGCCACCACTCATGCGCGAGGATGTCGTCGATGATCCGGACGGCGCTTTCCACTTCGTCGTCGGTGGTATAGAAGTGTGGCGCGATGCGGATGCCGGCGCCCGGTCTGTAATCCACGATCACGTCGCGGCCGAGTAACGCGAGCGCGACCTCGCGGGCGTGTGGGACGTCGAACGCCACCGTGCCCCCGCGCCGCACGGGATCACGTGACGCGGCAATGGGAAAGCCCCGCTCGTCGGCGAGGTTGATGAGGAGCGACGTCTGCTGGAGGCTCTTGGCGCGAATGGCGTCCATGCCTGCCTGTCGCAGCAGGCGCGGGCCGGCAACGGCGGCGAACAGCGCCGGAATGGATGGCGTGCCGGTGAGCCACCGCCAGGCACCGTCGGCGTACTTCATGTCGGCGTCAAAGGCAAAAGGATGCTCATGCGCCTGCCACCCCGTGAGCGAGGGCGCGAAGCGCGCACTCATGTCGGGACTGGCCCAGAGGAAACAGCCACCGGGACCACCGCACAGCCACTTCAACACGCCGCCGGTGAGAAAGTCGGCGCCGATGGCGCGGACGTCGACGGGTACGATACCCACGGAGTGGTATGCGTCGAGCGACACGAGTGCACCCATGCGATGCGCATGCGCGCAGATGCGCGCCGCATCGAGCACGTAGGCCGAGCGAAACAGCACGTGCGAGATCGCGACGAGCCTGGTCCGCTCGTCGATCGCGGCCATCAACCGCTCTTCATCGATGCCGATGCCGTCGTCGCTCGGTACCACGACAATGCGTGCGCCCAGGCGCGTTGCCAATTCGTCGTAGACATAGCGCACCGACGGAAAGTCCAGCTCGGTCATCACGATGGTGTCGCGCCCGTCGGACTTGTAATCGAGTGCCGAGAAGATCTGCGCCTGCGCGATGGAGACGTTAGGCACCATCGCGACTTCGCCGGGCAGCGCGCCAATGAGCGGCGCGATCTCGTCGCCCACCGTGACGGGCATCTCCCACCACCCATTTGCCCACGCACGCACACCTCTCGTAGCCCACTGCTCGGCGTATTCGGCCAGGTGGACAGGCACCGAACGCGGCATTGCGCCTAGCGAGTTCGACACCAGGTAGTTGGTGGTGGAGAGAATGGGAAATTCGTCGCGGAAACGAAGAAGCGCGTCGGTCATAGGAGGTTGTAACACAAGGTGTGAGAGCGCGGGGTCGTCCCGAGCACAGCTCCGTCAACGAAAACAGGTCCTTCGCTGGGCTCGGGAGGACAATGACAGACCGACGCATGACGGATCACTCAGCCTCGCCCGCGGGTATTGTGCAGCGGACGCGGCCATGGCCCGAAGTTCGCAGTGTGAATCTTGCTGATAGACTAGAAGTCGCGCCCACCGGGCGCCACTCCTGGCGACGCCGGCAGCACCAGGCAGCGGGCGCCGCGCACCCAATTCCATGGAACGACATGATCGCACATTCACGTAGCCTCCGAAATCTCGCCGTCACGCTTGGTGCTGTCCTTCTGCTTGCGGCGCCCGTGCGCGCACAGGATGCGAGCATCGCGCGCAGCAATGATACATCGGCGGTCGCGGCGCCCGCATCCGCGGCCGGACCCACGATGGACGCGGCCGCCGCCGGCGTCCGCAACACGTCTGCCTCATCGGCTGCACCGGCACCCATGGCAGGCACGCACAGCCAGAGTCAGCCCGTTGCGATGATGGTGGTGGGTGGCGCGGCGATCATCGCCGGTGCGGTGGTTGGCGGTGGTGGCGGATATGCGATTTCCGTGGTGGGCGCCGTCATCGGGCTGATGGGTCTTTACCAGTACCTGCAGTAGCCCGCGCAGCTCGTTCGACCGGGCCCGGCTGGCCAAGAGCCGGGTGCCGCCGCGCGCTGGGCTCGCCCTCGGCCAGCAGCACGCGCGTCGTTACACCAGCGCAGCCATCCCGAGTCTCGGCGCGCCGGCCATGACTTCGGCCGGCAACGAAAGCGTTACCGTGAACCCCGCGCCACGCGCCGTGGTCACGGTGAATCGGGCGCGGTTGGCGTAGCGCGTTTCGAGACGCTGGCGCCCCACGCGCAGCCCCAGCCCCGGTGCAAAACGAACCTGTTCGCCGTGCGCCCCGGGGCCGTCGTCGGCAATGACGATGGTGAGCTCGTCACCTTCTACCGATGCGCCAATGGTGATGGTGCCGGGGATCGTACGCGTGGCGATGGCATGCGTGATGGCGTTTTCCACGAGCGGCTGCAGCGTGAGCGAGGGAATGAGGCACTCGAGCGCTTCCGCATCGATCTGCTCGATGACGGTCAACCGCTCACCGAGGCGCAGTTGCTCCAGCGAGAGATAGTCGCGCACGAACGCGAGCTCCGTCGCGAGGGGGACGTCTTCCATCTCCACGCGTTTGGCGTCGAGCACATAGCGGAGCAGATCCGCAAAGCGCTCGAGTGCGAGTCGTGCCGTGGCGGGGTCCTGGCGAAGGAGCGCTGAAACGGTGCGCAGGGTATTGAAGAGAAAGTGCGGGTTGAGTTGGCCACGGAGCGCCTGCAACTCGGCTTGCATGCGCAGTGCCTCCGCGCGTGCTGTCGCCGCCTCCCGCTCCCGCAGACGCGCCGTGATGCGAAGTGCGTACGATATGCCGGCAATGAGGCCGTACACCCAGAGTCCCGACCATAGCTGCCAGCCGGCAAAGGACCTGGCTAACGCAAGCGTCGGCTTGACGCCAATGCGTAATGCGAGATAGCCCACCATGGCTCCGTCCCACAGCACGGAATATGCGATGGCCATTGCCAGCTGAATGAGCAGGAAACGCACAAAGACACGGTCGGGCCATGCGATGCGGCCCGACGCGTTCCATGCGAGCACGCCAAGGAGCGCTGCGGAAAGAGCGTACCAGGACGACGCGAGAAAGGCGTCGCCGGCCGGCACGCCTCTCGAGCTGATGAGCAGTTGTGTGTAGCCAAGGGCAACGGGAATCCACGCCGCGCCATACAACGCCCAACCGTGCCATCTTCGCATCTGGCCTCCCTTGCTTGCTCACATCCGGGAACAGCGCCTTGCTCAACCCGGCTGGAGTTCGGGTCCGTCTCCACGCCACCTCCCCGTCGAGCGACGCGAACATGGCTCCTCTCCACGTACGACACGGACGTAAGAAGAATATAACGCTCGGCCATGGGGCGCTTGGCAATGGAGTGGCCGAGGAAGTCGTGCACGCCGTTTACAAAGGTGCATACATCAGCGTTAGGCGCTACGCCGGCACTGCACTCGCGCGCCAACGGATTCTGTCGCACGGCGCAGCAGGAGCGCCAGTAGGGATGAGCGAATTCTCATAATCAGTTTCCTGTGCGTGTCAACGAGCGGCCACGCAGGCAGAACGGTTGAACAGGCTGCACATCTCCGTGTCTTCGCGGCCCTCCGGGACGACAACTACATTGGTGCAGCGATTGAGGCTCACGGCCCTGCCACGGAATCCACCACGTGACCAAACGTATTGCTCTCGTCCTTGGCGGCGGGGGGTTGAAGGGGTTTGCCCACATCGGGGTGTTGCGCGCGCTCGAAGAGCTCCGCATCATCCCGGATACGTACGCGGGTACGAGCATCGGGGCCATGATTGCGGCCGCGCGGATTGGCGGTACGTCCGTCTCCGACCTCGCCGCGCGGGCGGAAGGACTGCGGCGCAAGGACCTGTTTCGCGTCAACCATTTCGGCATGCTCCTCGAGCGCATGCAGTCGCATTCCATCTATCAGGAAGAGCCGTTGCGCGAGATGTGCAACGCGTCCATTCCCGACGGCACGTTCGCGTCCCTGAAGCACCGCCTGCTCGTGAATACCGTCGACGTCGACCGCGGTGCCCGCATGGTCTGGGGCCTGCCGGGTCTCCAGGATGTGAGCGTTCGTGATGCGGTGTATGCATCCTGTGCACTGCCGGGCTTCTTTCCGCCCGGCCACGTAGGCGACCGCACCTGCATTGACGGGGGCGTCGTGGACAACCTTCCCGTTTCCATCACATCGCAGTTCGCGGACATCATCATTGCCGTGGACGTGGGCAGCTCGGACGCCGTGCAGGAAACCAGGGCGGACACGCAGGGATTTGCGACGATCTACATGCGTGCCGCCACGATGATGTTCCACGCGCTGCAGCAGTATCCGCTGGAGCGGTGGCACGGGCCGCCCATGGTGCTCATCCGCCCAAAGGTGAACGATGCCAACTGGCTGAGCTTCGCGGACACCACGGCCAACATCGCCGAGGGCTATCGTGCGGCGATGAAGGCCCTGGAGCGGTTTGAATCGTACTGGGGCAACGCGAGCTGCGTGTATCCGCGGCGCCGGGTGCAGATCGACGTGGACCGGGACAGATGTACGGGCTGCGGCCTGTGTCCAACGCTCGCGCCGACGCTGATGGGCATGGACGGGTCACACAAGGCGTATGCGCTCACGCATATCGTGGAGTGGTCCCCTGCGGACGGCGGCTTCGTGCACGAATGTCCCACGAACGCGATCATTGCGAAGAACATCGACCGGCGGGTGGCCGAGCCCGAGCCGCAGCGTGATCCGTCGCCGTCCGGAGCTGGGGGATGATGCGTTCGTGTTGCCGTCAGCGCAGCTGACGAACGATTTCCGCGTACGCATCCACGGCCGACCGCAGCTCGGAGATCCGAACGAACTCATCATCCCGATGCGCCACATGAATGGAGCCCGGCCCATAGAGATACGGCGTCCCCCAGTGCGGCATGGCCGGAATGTCCGTC